>CAXMOC010000092.1:0-35436 GCA_964194865.1 uncultured Opitutales bacterium
CCGAGCCAGCGTGACGAGCGGTGGACGAAGTCGATGCCCGCCTCCCGGGTCACGTCGCTAAAGAACGCCGTCGGGTTCGCGTCGAGCGTGTCCGAATTGCTGGACACGATGACGCTTCGGGCTTCCGGCCGCGGTGGCGCGCTTTGATGGCGTTTCGAGCGCTGGCGGATCGCGACGACGCCGGGCTCGATGTCCTCTGCCAGGAAATGGACGCTCTCGGGGCTCTGCAGCGCAATCGCACCCGAGATTCGCAACAGGGCGACGCCGTATTGAGAGATTGCCTCCGCGAGAATCTCCGCAGCGAAGGGATCTGGCAACGCGATCTCCTCTGGAACCTGGCGGACCGCGGATTTCAGCGATCGCCAGTGGACCCCGAAGTCGCGAAAGGAGTCACACTCGTAGGATTCGAGCGTGAGGCGCTGATCCTCGGGGAGCCGAGGAAAGAGGTGAACGTCCTCGAACTCATCGATGCGATGGGGCAGCAATGCCTGGACGGCCGTTTCGGCGTCGTCTGCGCGGATTGCGTCGTGCCCCGCTGCCCGAGCGCTGCGATCCGCCGCCTCGAGCAACGCGACGCCAAAAGAGTCGAGGGCTCGCCGCAAGGCGGCCACCACCTTCAACCGATCCTCCCTGGCGCGCTCGAGCGGAGCGCGCGCGTAGAAGCGGTGGATGTTCGTGACGAACAGGGCGTGTGCGGTCGCGGGCTCGACCTCGTTGTAGTGGCGGTACGCGCGGCTCTTGCTGTCGAAGAGCTCTTCGAGGAGCGACAGTGCCCTGGCCCTCGTGTCGCCACCCGCGGATGGCCTGGCGGTGGCCGCGACCGCTCTAGCCTGCGGCTGCGGCACCAGATCGCGCCAGGCGCCGCGAATCGCGGGGGCGTCGATCTGGAACTGGCTCTGCTCCCTCGCGTGTTGGTCGGCTTGCATCAAGGCGCTGATCGCCACCACGTCCAGACACTGGCGGAGCAGATCGATGGCAGCGGGCGACAGCGTCAGCAGGGAACCCCCGCCCTCGAGAATCACGTCCTGCTGGACGGACAGGATCGCCCGCAGCGAATAGGCGATTCCAGCGTATTGCTCGTAGCTGGTCTTCGGAAGGATTCGAAGCTCCCTGCCCGGAAAGCGAACTTCGATTCCGCCGCCCTCGGTTTGCGTGAGCTCGAAAAATGCGTCGATGGCGGGCTGGAGATGCTCCGGATCCACTCGCGCACCACCGGCGCGAGCGGCGGCCCGAGAGGCCTCCGTCCACAAATGTCTAACGAGCTCCTTCTGCAGCTCGATCTTCGCCTGCCTCGCCTCGTCCGTCAGGGGTGTGCCGTAGAGAAAATCCTCGAAGCGACTGGCGGAGGAATGACAGGTCGCATCCCGGTCCGACTCGAGCGCCTCGATTGCCGAGAGGATCGGATCTGGGGACGAATCGAGCGCTGGGATGGAATCGGTGGACAACGGGAAAGGCTCGGTCGGCGCCGTTGTCTGCGAGCCAACCGGGCTCGGCCCGAGCAGTGCGACACTGGTGACGGCCAGGAGCAGCGGTGCCCTCCGAGCCGATTTCGACCGGGGATCAGACGGCGTTCGCATCTGGCTATTCCTCACGCTTCGCCATCAATTCTACCCAATGGGCTTGGCCGCGATCCGCCGCACCCACCCGATCGTGAGCCGCGCACCGCGCATGCTCTACGCCCGTCAGAACTGGCCGGGCTGGATCGGGTGCGCGGGCTGCAGGTAAGCTGGCGGTCGATGCATCGTACCCGAAGGCTGCCCCTCGCTGCGCCTGGTGGGCCTCGCGAATCCTCTGGGAGTCGAACCCGTCGTGTGACCGGATTGCGCCTGTTCCCGTTGGCAGCAGCAACTCTCGCCCTACCTGCGTGCGGTTGGAGCGAGGATCGCGCCGACGCAGAGCCCGAAGCCGGCGCCTCGACCGCCCGCCTGGTGATACTCGGCAGCGGCGGTCCCCCGCCGGACCCCGGGCGCTCGGGCCCGGCCGCAGCAGTGATTTCCCGGGGCCGCGCCTACCTGGTCGACTTCGGCCCGGGAGTCGTGCGGCGGGCCGTCGAGGCGTTTCGGGCCGGCACCCCAGAACTCGACCCCCGGCGCCTCACGCACGCTTTCGCGACCCATCTGCACTCCGATCACACCGCGGGCTACGCCGACCTGATCCTGACGCCGCCCGCCGTCGGGCGGTCCGAACCGCTTCAGGTGTATGGACCCCCTGGCATCGCGCGGATGACCCGCCAGCTGCTCTCGGCCTACGAGCTCGATCTCCAGGAGCGGGCGAAGGGCCGTTTGGACGGCGAGTTGGGCGGCTACCGGGTCGAGCCGCACGAGATCGATCCCGGAGTCGTCTATCGGGACGAGGGCGTGGTCGTGACCGCCTTTCGCGCCAGGCACGGCCGCATGGAGAACGCATACGGTTATCGCTTCGACGCCGACGGCCGCTCGATCGTGATTTCGGGCGACACCGCACCCGCCGAGGCCGTGGTCGAGGCCTGCAGCGGCTGTGATGTGCTGCTGCACGAGGTCTATTGCCAGGCAGACTTCGAGCGCGCGCCGCCGACGGGCCGCAGCTACTTCACGACCCATCACACCTCAACCGTCGAGCTCGCCGAGCTGGCCAACCGCGCCAAGCCTCGACTCCTGATCCTGCATCACCTGTTGCTCGCCCGCTGTTCGGAGGAAACCCTGGTGGAAGAGCTGAGGCGGCATTCGTACACGGGCGAAGTGGTGGTTGCTCGGGATCTCGGAGTGTACTGACCCTCGAGCGAGCGCCACTTCGGGGCGGTGCGACTGGCAGAGTATCGCTTGGGCGCGCGATCATGAACTACCCTGCGGACCAGCGACGAGCGCTGCAACGGGGCGAGGAAAGACGACGATGACCAGCCGGTACCCCAACCTGTTCTCGCCGCTGAAGCTCCGAAACATCACACTCAAGAATCGCATCTGCTCGACGGGTCACGATACCTGCCTGGCGACGCATACGATTCCGGGCGAAGCCCTCGCCGCCTACCACCGATCTCGCGCCGAGGGTGGAGCGGGTCTCATCGTCATCGAAGTCGCGGGAGTCCACGAATCCTCGCGCTACACCGCCGACATGATCCTGGCGACCGACGACCGCTGCATCCCCGGATACCGTCAGATCGCCGACGCGTGCCACGACTCGGGCTGCGTGGTGATCGGCCAGCTGTTCCATCCCGGGCGGGAGATCCTGGCGGCGCCGGGAGGAACGGCACCTGTCGCCTATTCGTCGTCGGCGACGCCGAACGAGCGCTTTCATGTGATGCCCCGCGAGCTGCCCAAGAAGATCCTGCAAGAGATCGTGACCGGTTTCGGCGAGGGGGCGGCCCGCTTGACGGGGGCCGGCCTGGACGGCGTGGAGATCGTGGCGAGCCACGGCTACCTACCCGATCAGTTCTTGAATCCGCGCGTCAATTTTCGGCAGGACGAGTACGGCGGAAGTCTCGAGGGCCGGCTGCGGTTCCTGCGCGAGTGCATCAGCGCCATTCGCGAAGCTGTGGGCGACAAGCTGATCGGGATGCGGATCTCGGGGGACTCCTTCGACCCCGATGGTCTGCGCCGCGAGGAGATGATCGAGATCTGCGCCGCACTCGATGGCGACGGCGAGCTCGATTACTTCAGCGTCACTGCGGGATCCTCCGCGACCCTGAGCGGATCCATTCACATCGCAGCTCCGATGGGAGGCTTCGACAACGCGTACGTCGCTCCGCTCGGCAAGGTCATGCGAGAGGCGCTGTCGAAGCCCGTGATGGTGACCGGACGCATCACGCTTCCGTCAATCGCCGAAGAGGTCCTCAGCCGGGGCGAAGCCGACATCTGCGGGATGACCCGGGCGATGATTTGCGACCCGGAGCTGGCCAACAAGGCGCGCGAGGATCGCGCCGACGAGATCCGGGAGTGCATTGGCTGTAACCAGGCGTGCATTGGCCACATGCACCTCGGATATCCAATCTCCTGCATCCAGTATCCCGAATCCGGGCGAGAGCTGAAGTATCGACGCCGGCTGGCCGCTCCGAAGCCGCGCACGGTCTGGGTGGTCGGAGGCGGGCCCGGGGGCCTGAAGGCGGCGGCGGTATCGAGCGAGCGAGGCCATGCCGTCACGCTCTTCGAAAAGAGCGACCAGCTCGGCGGACAGGCGCTGCTCGCCCAGCGGCTACCCGGCCGGGCCGATTTCGGCGGCCTCGTGACGAACCTGGAAAAGGAGCTGCGGCGGGCGGGTGTGGCGGTCCAGACCAAGACCGAAGTCACGTCGGCGCAGATCCGCGCCGAAGCACCCGACGCGGTCATCCTGGCCACCGGGGCGCGGCCGCGGACCGTCGAGATTCCGGGGCTGGACGAGGCTCACGTGCTGCGCGCGTGGGACGTCATCACCGGAAAGGAGCGCGCCGGAAAATCGGTGGTCGTTGCGGATTGGCGTTGCGATTGGATCGGCCTTGGCGTCGCGGAGCAGCTGGCGCGCGACGGCTGCCGGGTGCGACTCTGCGTCAATGGGATGATGCCCGGGCATACGATCCAACAGTACGTGCGCGACCCGTGGCTCGGAAGAATGCACGAGCTCGGGGTCGAGGTCATCCCCCTGGTCCGGCTTCACGGCGTCGATTCGGACACGGTCTACTTCCAGCACACGACGAGCGGCGGTCCCCTCTTGTGCGAGGACGTAGACACGTTGGTGCTCTCGATGGGGCACGAGTCGGTGTGCGAGCTCGAAGCCGAGCTCGAGGACTATCCCGGGGTGGTGAAACTCATCGGAGACTGCCTCTGCCCGCGAACCGCAGAAGAAGCCGTCTTGGAGGGTCTCGAAGTCGGCAGCACCATTTGAGTGAACGCTGGCGGATCCGGCGGGCTGTGGCGGTTGCCGCGCGCGAGATCGAACGACTCCGTGGGCCGTCGCTGGCCTGTAAGTTGCCGTAGAGCGGAATCCAGAACTCCCGATGAACTAACTTCAGCCCGTGGGCGTCCAAGTTGAACCCTTCACCGGGTACTTGGCCGTTCGCAGCCTGCCATCGGGTTGCGCGCTGCTGATGGGGGTTCGAGGCTCGCTCGCGTCGGTTAAGTTTCCGCCCCTGGATTGAGTTCTAGCCGCGAGGTTTTCGCCATGTGGTCTCCGCCGCTCCGACAACTGGCGCTCGCCAGTGCCGTGCTAGCGCTGATCGCCTCTTGTCCAATCTCCTCCCACGCACAGGAAGCCGCCCGGCGACTGTTGGTTCAGGGCAAGTTTCGCGAGCGCACCAAACCGCTGATGGTGGGCATCACCAACGCCAAGATCATGCGCACGAGTGCGGATGAGCTCGGCTTGGAAGAGGAGACCGTCGTAGCCCTGGATTCGTTGATCGAGGAGGCCCAGAAAGAGGTGGATCACTATCGAGAGCAGATCGTGATCGCGTCTGATCGGCTCGATAAACTCTTGGGTACGGACTTGCCCAGCGAAGAAGCCCTGGCGAAGAAGACCACCGACCTGAGAGACGTCATGCTCCAGGGGCACCTCATGTCGATGAGCTACCTCATCCAGGCGAGATCACTCCTGACAGCCGATCAGCTGAAAGAGTTCATGCGGATCCGCGCCGAAATCATCACCATGGCTAGGAATCCCATCGGCCCGGTCGACGCAGAGTCGAATCCGAATCAACTGCCGAATCAATCGCCCGAAGAGCCCGCTCCCGTCGATCCAACGGCGTCCGAGCAGAGTCCGCCACCGGAGCCTCCCTGAGCCGGAGCTGACCAACGGATTTCGCTGGAAACGGTTCAAAAACGCGCGGCCTTGACCAAACGCGGCGGATCACAGTACCCTTTTCGGAGTCGTTGCATTCTGCGACAGACTTGGAGGCCGGGCATGCCCGCCCGAATGATGGCTCGCCACCGACGCCCACGAGTTCGCTCCGCCATAGCCGAGGCGGAAGATGTCCAGCACCAGCGCGGACTCGGCTGACGACTTCAAGCAGCCAGGCTTCCAACCATCCTTTGCCGGCGCCTCGCTTTCAGCAGCTGCTGCGCGATCACCGGCTTTCCAAAATTGCATGCCTCGTTCAGCGAGGTGGCACATTCCCGGCTCTCGCAGTCGGAAAAGAGTGAAATCATGAGTTCCGAGACCCGTCCTAAACAGCGCTACGACGCCAAAGAGCTGTGGCGCAAAGATCACGATCACATGTTCCACCCCTTCACGCACTTTCCAAGCTTCGAGAAGGAGGGCGCCCTGGTCATCGCCGAGGGCGACGGCGCCTATGTGTTCGATGCCGAGGGCAAGCGCTATCTGGACGGAATCGGCGGCCTGTGGTGCGTCAACATCGGCCACGGAAACGCCGAAATCGCCGAGGCAATCGCTACCCAGGCCAAGCGGCTCGGGTTCTACAATACCTTTGTCGACGTCACGAACCCGCCGGCCGCCGAGCTGGCCGCCAAGCTGGCGGAGTTGGCACCGGAGCCGCTCAACCGGGTCTTCTTCGATACCGGCGGATCCGCGGCCAACGACACGACGGTGAGAACGATCCACTTCTACTTCTACCGGCTGGGAAAGCCCAACAAGAAGAAGATCATTTCCCGCAATCTGGCTTACCACGGCAGCTCCTATCTCACCATGACGCTGACTGGGAAGACAGAAGACCACGTGGGCTTCCATCTGGTGCCCGATCTCGTCCACTACGTCTCGTGTCCGGATCCCTACCGCCGGCCCGAGGGAAGCAGCTTGGACGAATTCTGCGATCAACTGGTAGACGAGCTCGAAGCCAAGATCGTCGAGCTCGGCCCGGAAAACGTGGCGGCGTTCTTCGCCGAGCCAATTCTCGGCGCGGGTGGGGTGATCGTCCCGCCGCCCGGGTACCACCGCAGAACCCAGGAAGTCTGTCGGCGCTACGAGGTTCTCTACGTGTCCGACGAGGTGGTCACGGGCTTCGGACGCCTCGGGCAGATGTTCGCGTCTGAGTCGGTCTTCGGCCTGACCCCCGACATCATCACCTGTGCGAAGGGAATCACCTCGGGCTACGTACCGCTGGGCGCGTCGCTGATCAGCGACGACATCTACGATGTGATCCGACAATCAAAGCCGAACGAGGAGTACTTCAACCACGGCTTCACCTATTCGGGACATCCCCTGTGCTGTGCCGCCGCCTTGAAGAACATCGAGATCATCGAGAGAGATCGCATCTGCGAGCACGTTCGGGAGGTCGGCCCCTACTTCGAAAAGCAGCTGGCCGGCCTCGAAGACCTGCCGCTGGTTGGCGAGGTGCGCGGCAGCCACTTCATGCTCTGCGTCGAGAGCGTTGCAAACAAGCGCACCAAAGAGCTGCTGCCGCCGGAAGTCGACATCGGCAAGCGAATCGCGGTTCACTGCGAGAAGCGCGGCGTCATGGTGCGACCAATCGGGCATCTGAACGTGCTCTCGCCGCCGCTGATTCTCACTCGGGACCAGATCGATGAGCTCGTCGAGACCCTCGGGGCGAGCATCGAAGCCACGGCGGACGACCTGGTCCGAGAAGGGCTCTGGAACGGCTGATCGACGAATCCTTTTCCACGGGCGGGCGGAGCACCCACTCCGCCCGCCCACTCGTTTCCGCCTGACGGGAGCTACGGCGTTTCGCCCAGAAAAGCGAAGATCGACTTCACACGAGACAAAGGACGGAACATCGATGCCCTCTTCCAGCATCCGCTACGAGACCGATGGCCCGATTGCGGTCGTCACACTGGATCGACCCGAGAAGCTCAACGCCATCAGTGCCCAGATGGTGCGGGAGCTCGGGCAAGCCCTCGATGCCGCCGAGAGCGATCCGCACGTTCGCGTCATCGTGTTGCGCGGAGAAGGCAAGGCTTTCTCCGCGGGATTCGACCTCGACATGGGATCTTCGGAATCCGATGATGCTGGCGATTTTCTGCGCCGCGAGCTGCGCAAGGATTTTGACATCATCATGCGATTCTGGGATTCGCCCAAGCCCACCATCGCCGCGGTGCACCGATATTGCTTGGGCAGCTCGATGGAGATGGCGGTGGCCTGCGATATCACGATCGCCGCCGAAGGCTGTCGATTCGGCGCACCTGAGGTTCGATTCGGCAGCGGCATCGTATCGTTGATCCTGCCCTGGGTGATCGGTCCCAAGCAGGCCAAGGAGCTACTCCTGACAGGCGACGACAAGGTCTCCGCAGAGCGAGCGCTCGAGTTGGGGCTGGTCAACCGCGTCGTGCCGGAGGCGGAGTGTTTCCCAGCGGCGCTGGATCTTGCGCGCACGATCGCGATCAACGATGGCGTCGCCGTCTCGCTGACGAAAGAAGCGATCAATCGCAGCTACGAGATCATGGGGATGCGACAGGCCCTGCTCCAGGGTCTCGAATTGGGAGTCACCGTCGAAGCCAGCGAGACGCCCGAATCTCGCGAGTTCAACGAGATTCTCGAGAAGCAGGGCGCCAAAGCTGCGATCGCGTGGAGCGAAGCCCGCCTGATTACCAAGAAGTAGCTCGCGGCGACCGCCCCCGACCGCTAGCAGGATCCGAACGCGGAGCGACTCCCGCGACGCCCCCTCAGCTCCAATCCCGCAGGATCTCGCGTGCCGCGTTCTGGCCAGGGATGCCGGTCACGCCACCGCCGGGATGGGCGCCGGCGCCGCAGAGATACAGGCCTGGAAACGGCGTTCGATAGCGCGCGTAGCCCGGAATCGGCCGCATGTGGAAGAACTGGTCGAGCGTCATCTCTCCGTGGTTGGGGTTGCCCTCGGGCAACCCGAACTCGGCCTCGAGATCCGGCGGAACCAACGTCTTGCGATGCGCGATGACGTCACGAATCTTGGGTGCGTACTCGGCCAGCGTGTCGAGCACCACCTCGGTAAACGCTTCGCGGCGCTCTGCCCAGTCGCCGACCCGCAGCTCGTTCGGTGCGAATTTCGCGGTGATCGACATGACGTGCTGGCCGCTCGGTGCGAGGGTCGGATCGGAAAGCGAGGGAATCAGGATATCCAGGTAGGGCTTTTGCGAATACTCGCCATACTTGACGCAGTCGTATGCCCGCTGCAGGTACATCATGCTCGGCGAAATCTGAATGGGCCCGCTCAAATAAGTGGCGGTATCTCCGCCGCGAAGGGCATTGAATTCCGGAATCTCGCGCAGGGCCAGATGAATTCGGGCGGCCGACCCTCGATATTTGATGTTGCGAACGTGTCGCGCCAGCTTCGCGCTCTGAATCAGTGGATCGACCAGCCTCGTGAACGTGGTGCGCGGATCGGCGTTTGAAGCAATGACCTTGGCGGTGTGCGCTTCGCCGTTCTCGAGCTGCACCCCAACGGCACGACCCTCTTCGATTGCGACGCGTTCGACGCCGGCGCCGGTCTGGATCTCGACTCCAAACGAGCGAGCCGCCTGCGCGATCGTCTTGGTCAGCGCCCCCATGCCGCCGCTGACCACGCCTGCGGAGCGAAATAACCCTGTGTCACTGAGCGCCCAGTCGTAGAGCAGCGTATACGCGGTGCCCGCCTCCTGGGGCCCCCACGTGATGTTGCGAACACCACTCGCCGCGATCGCTCCCTTGAGAACCTCCGACTCGAACCACTCGTTGAGTAGATCGGCCACGGGCATCGGCAGCACCCGCAGCAGCTCGTTGAGGTTCTTCCGGCCGAGTTTTCGCAGCGGGCCCGCCAGCTTCACGAGGCTGCGCAGATCGCCCCAAGCCAGCTCCGGCAGGTCCGGCGGCGCAATTCGCATCAACCCACCAACGACACCGGCGAGCTTTTGCATCAGCGCGACGAAATCGGGATAGCGTGCCGCGTCCTTTTTGGAGAAGGCCTCGATCTCTTTGGCGGTGCGCGCCGTATCGCGCCAGATCGTCAGGTGTGAGCCGTCTGGCTGCGGAGCGAATACCACCGGATCCGCTGCATGAATCTTCAATCCATTCGAATCCAGCGCGAGATCGCGGCGAACTTCTGGGGATAGGTAGCCGCCGCCGTCCGCGCAGGTCGAGAAATGAAAGCCAGGGAACAACTCCTCGGTAACCGCGGCGCCGCCGACCCGATCCTGTCGCTCCAGAACCAGAACTCGCCGTCCGCCCTTCGCGAGGTAGGCTGCCGCGACGAGACCGTTGTGCCCCGCTCCGATGACGATGACGTCGTAGTTTCCCAAGGTTCGATCCCTATTGGCCTGGCTGGCGAATCCTTCCGATTCGTTTGCAGCGTCGGCTGGCCCGAATCACGGGGCGGCCTCCTAGTTGCCGTCCCGCAGGATTTCGAGCGCCGCCAGCCGCCCCGGTCCCGCCGTGATTCCGCCGCCGGGGTGGGTGCCAGAGCCGCATTGGTAGTAGTTGCGAATCGGCGTCCGGTAGTCGGCCCAACCGGGAGCGGGTCGGAAGAAGAAGAGCTGGTCGAGCGTCAGCTCCCCCTGGAAGATGTTGCCCTCCGTCAAGGCGATCTTGTCCTCGATATCCCACGGAGTCAGCACCTGCTTGTGCAAGATGATGTCCTTGATGTTGGGCGCAAAGTCCGAAAGCGTGTTGATCACGGCGTCGCCGAAGGCCTGGCGTTGCTCGTCGTGGGTCCCGTGTTTGGCCATGTCGTAGCGGGCGTACTGCACGAAGATCGACATCACGTGCTTGCCAGGAGGGGCCATCGTCGGGTCCGAGGTGGTCGGTATGGAGATGTCCATGTAGGGACGTTCGGAGAAACCGCCGTAGCTGGCGTCGTCGTAGGCGCGCTCGAGGTAATCCATCGAGGGGCAGATCTCGACCGAGCCGCGCAGTAGAGCCGGGTCCTTGATCGCCGTGAAGTTCGGCAGCGCGTCTAACGCCAGGTTGACCTTGCCCGACGAACCGCGGTATTTGAACTTGTCGATGGCAGCCACCAGGTCGTCCGGCAGCTCCTTTTCGTCGACGAGCGTGCGAAAGGTCACCTTCGGATCACAGCCGGAGGCGATCGTCTTGGCGTAGATCTCGTCACCGTTTTCGAGGGCGACGCCCACTGCCCGGCCGTTCTTGACGATGACCTGGGCCACCGGGGCGTTGCAGCGAATCTCGGCGCCGTGACTGCGCGCCGCGCTGGCAATGGCTTCACTGACGCCGCCGGTGCCTCCCTTCTGCTGGCCCCAGGCCGTGAACGCACCGTCGAGCTCACCCATGTAGTGGTGGAGAAGCACGTAGGCGGTGCCCGGCGACTTCGGTCCGAGGAGTGTGCCGATGATGCCGTTGAGCGACGCCAAGGCCTTGAGGATGTCCGACTCGTACCACTCCTCGACGAAGTCGGCGACGCTCATCGTCATGATCTTCGTCAGCTCGTGAAGCGTATCCTTGCCCAGCCCGTGCAGGTGCTGACCGAGCTCCTTCATCGTCCCCAGGCCACGAATTCCGGGCTTCTCGGGGTTCGGGGGAACCACTCCGATGATCGGCTTCACCGCAAACGCCATCTCGTACATCATCTGGGTGAATTTGGGCGCCATCTCTGCATCGCGGTGGGAGTGCCGGCGGATCTCTTCGCGGGTACTCGCCTCGTCGGCGTACGTCGCGAAATAGTCGCCGTTCTCCAGCGGCGCGACGGTGCTGTCGACGGGCATGATGTGGAGGCCATGCTTGGCGAGCTCGAGCTCCCGGATCACCTCCGGGCGAAGCAGACTGACCACGTAGGAGCAAACCGTAAAGGTAAAGCCCGGAAAGACCTCTTCGGAGACCGCGGCGCCGCCCAGAACGTGGCGTCGCTCGAGCACGAGCGTTTTTCGGCCCGCCTTGGCGAGATAGGCCGCGCAGGTCAGGCCGTTGTGGCCTCCGCCGATGATGATCGCGTCGTATTCTTGTGTCATGTAGGCATCTCGGCGAATCGGCTTTCCCCGGCTATTGCCTTTTCCGCGGCGGATCGAAGAACGGCAGTTTGACCACTGTTGCGGGCACCGCGAAACGCTGACTTTCGACGGTTGCCTCCATGAAGATTCGCGAGCCCACGGCTGCGTCCTGGGGTTTGATACGGGCAATTACGACGTACTTCTTCAGGACGGGTGACCACGTCCCGCTCGTCGCTTTACCGATGTACTGACGCGCGCCCTCGTCCCGGTAGACGGGCACCGCCTCGGTCCACGACGTGTAAGGGAGGTGGAGCGGCATCGCGAACTTGCGATAGACCTTCTCCAGCGCTTCGACGTCGATCTCCAACCCCACCGTCCGCCAGGCCGGGCCACTCGCCTTTTCGGCGCGGAGCGCGTCCTGCCCCACGAAATAGTCCTTGTTCAGCTTGACCGTCCAGTCGAGGCCGAGCTCGTAGGGGGATGAGCGCTGTACCTCGAAGAGGGTCTGGTTGGTGGATACGAAGTCGGCGTCGATCAACAACAAGCCCGCCTCGATCCGCACCATGTCGAGGGCGGTGTTTCCGGCTGGCAGCAGACCGTAGGCCCGTCCGGTGTCGACCACCGCATCCCAGAGCTCTTCCGCCCCATCGGGAGCGACGAAGATTTCGTAGCCGAGGTCGCCCGTATAGCCAGTCCGGGAGATCTGGGCCGGAACTCCGGCAACCTTGTCCTCGATGATCTGGAAGTACTTCAAACCCTCGAGATCGGCATCGGTCAGGTTCTGCAAGACGTCGCGCGAGGTGGGGCCCTGCAGCGCAAGACCGCCGTACGCCTCCGAAACATCTTCGATCTCGACGTCGAGACCGAACGAATTGTCCTGGAGCCAGTAGAGGGTCGGCACGGCCGCGGTCATGCGGAAGTAGTCGTCGCTGAGCCGGGCGACGGTGCCGTCGTCGATCACCTTCCCGTCGTCATTGCACCAGGTGGTGTATACCACCTGACCCACTCGACACTTCGTGAGATCGCGGGTCACGATCCGATTCAACAGCGCCAGGGCTTGCGAACCTCGAACCGTGTACTTGTACAGAGGGGAGACATCGAAGAGGCCGCAGCTGGTTCGGACTGCGTTGTACTCGTGGGAGTGATCGAGCTCGTACATGTTCGCGCTCAGGTAGCCGGACCAATCCACCCAGCTCTGGCTCTCGCACAGCTGCGAGGTTCGCGAGTAGAAGGGGGATTTTCTCGGCATTTCGTCTCCACGATACCTAGCCGGCCATCGCAAGGGCTAAGGGCAGCGGACCCCCAGTGTCGCAAAAACGCAGTATTAGCTCCACATTTGATGACGACCCACCACCGGCCCGGGGCGCTTTGGAGATCGGGGCCTTGCCCCAATACCGGCCGCGGCCGATCAGCGGGCTGAAGCGCGGTCGAGCGTCCGCAATCTCGATTCCAGGCGATCCCGCTCCCGTGGGGCTCCCTCCCCCGCTGGCAGACTCTCGAGCAACGTAAGCGCCGCCCAAGCTATTTTTTGATCCGACCCCGGCTCGATCTGACCTGCCACCTCGTAGAGGCTGGCGATCGCCGCCTCGGGTTCGCCGGCCGCGGCCTTCGCCCGGGCGCGTAGCAACAGGTCCCCGGCTGGATTCTTCTGAATCGGCAGCAGAAGGTCGGCCAGCGCCACGGCCTCGGCCGCCAGCTCCCGATCACCGGCGGCCAGTCGCCAGGAGATCCGCAGACGGATCGCGTCGGCGTGGAGCGGGGCACCGCCGCGAATCTTGGCAAGCTGCAGGTCGAGCTCCTGGAGGCCAAACCAGTCCTCGGCGGCCTCGGCCTTCCAGCCCTCGACGACCGCTGCGTCAGGCTCCGCAAGTCTTCCGACCAGCTCGTGAGTCGACGGGTCCGCGGCGACGATCGCGCGCCGGCGCAGTCGTAGCAGCGCCGCCCGGGTCGCGTCTGAATCGGGTGCGAGCGACAGCGCGGACTCGAGCTGGCGGCGTCCTTCCAGCCGACGCCCCTTGGCGACCGAGATCAGTCCGAGCGAAGCGGCGCGCACGGCCGGGTCTTCAGCGGCCTCGGCCACGCGGCGAGCGCGCTCGAGCGATCCGCGCGTAACGAGCCTTTGAACCAAGGCGACGCGGTCCCATGCCAGATCGGGTCGAGCGAGCGGATCGCCGGCGGCAAGAAGCGTGGGAAGCAACGAGCGGGGTCGCTTCGCAGCCGAGATCGCAAACGATCGCATCTGCAAGACGTTGCGATTATCGGTATTGAGAGGCGCGCCTGCGGAGAACACGCGTGCGCCATCGTCATCGAGGACAAGAGCCGCCGCGATATCTACGGGCGCCTGCACGCCGAGCTCCGCAAATTCATCGGGGGCTGCCGCGAGCGCGCGGACTCCATCCACTTCCGGCGTCAAGGGTTGCTCGGAAGCGAGCAAGAGCAGCGCGCCGGAAATTCGATAAATGCGCACGTGGGTGAAGACCTCGGTGAGCGTCGCGACTAGGGTTCGTAGAAGCGCAGCATCCACGAAGGCCGGTGCCATCCACTGTGCCAGAACTCCGGCAGGCGCGAGACGCTCGCGCGCCAACGAAAAGAACTCCCGTGTGTACAGGTGCGCGGCGCCAGCAGTCCATGGATGTGATGGCTGGGAGAGGATGATGTCGTAGCGCTTCTCCGAGAGCAGAAGCACTCCGCGCGCATCACTCTCGATCAATCGAATCCGCGGATCCCCGAGCGGATCTTCGCGACGCCGGGCCGCGATGGCGCGATTCGCCCGGATCACCTCGCGCTCGAGCTCACGACGTCAATCGACTCGACGAGCGAGGGAATCGCCTCCAGGACGACGCCGCCACCGAGCCCCACCACCAGCATGCTCCGAGCTTCCGGGCGGGCCAGACTGGGAGCGGCTGCGAACCACTGGAGGAACGTTCCACCTCCCGAATGCGCGCCCTTACGAGCCACCTGGGCTTCTGGAAGCCCGTTGGTACGCAGGCGAAAGACGCCTTCCGTCTCCAGCACCAGCACTGTTGCGCCCCGCCCTACGCCGTAATAGGCGACACGCCCACGGCTGTGTTGGCTGCCGAGTGCTGAGGCGCGGAGAAGCTTCCAAGGAACTTCCGGTGGTAGCAGCAGCACGACGAGCATCGCGGCCGCAGCCGCCCATCCCGCTCGGCCCCAACTCCGCAGGCGGGGTCGACCGGCCGCCAAGGCGAGCGCGAGGTTCGTTACCACGCCCAACGTGAGCACCAGCGAATAGCCCAACGCGGGCAGGAGGAAGAAACCGGTACCAATCGAACCCACGATGGCGCCTAGCGTGTTCCATGCAATTACGCGCGCACTGGCGGGGCCCGCGTCGGTTTCGCGACGCGCGAGCACGCGCACCGCGAACGGGAGTGTCGCCCCGATGCACAATGCCGCGGGTAGAAGAGTGACCGCTGCCACGGCCGCCTGCGCGAGGACGGGCGCCTCGAGATGCTTTGCGATCGCCGCGAATAGCTCGGGGAGCGCGCCGGCAGCCGCGAATGCCCCGAAAGACAGGATGGCGGCTCCGAGCTGAGACCAGGCGAACCCCAGCGCGGCCCGCGATGGACCCGTGGCGAACGGCGACGCCAGTGCCGAACCCGCGGCGATTCCGGTGAGAAAACTCGCGAGCATCGTTGCGAAGGCGTAGACACTTCCGCCAAGGAGGTGCCCGAGCAAACGCGTCCAGAGCACTTCATAGCTGAAGGAAACCGCGCCCGAAGCCAGCACCAGCGGCAGGATCCAACGACCCGATCTGCCAGCCGGATCCCTGGCAGCAGCGGGATCCCCGGCAACCGCGGGATCCCCGGCAACCGCGACCGGGAGGTCCTCGACGGGCCCAGCACCGCGGGCCAACAGCGCAGCCGCCAGAAATACCAGCCCGTTGACTGCGACGCCGACCCAGATGGTCGCTTGTAGACCGAGGCGGGGTAGGAGTGCAAAGCCAGCGCCCAATGTGCCTCCAACAGCGCCCAAGGTGTTGATCGCGTACAGCAGTCCCACCCTGGAACCGATCTGGCTCTCGCGGCGCACGGCGTATCGCGCCAGAATCGGAAGCGTCGCTCCCATCAGAGCGGTCGGAATGAACAGGATCGCCGCGGAGGAGACGAGGTAGAACAGGGCGTGTGACAGACCGCTCGCCTGAGGCTGCCCGACGCTCCCCCGAAAGACTTCCACGTAGAGTGCGGTGGCCCCTTCCATCGCGATGGGCACGGCGAGGGCAGCCAGCCCGATCCCGAGCTCGAGCAGCCCGTAGAGCATGACGGGACGACGGAGTCTTCGGGTCAGTCGGGCCGCTGCCGCCGCGCCAGCTGCGAGCCCGCCCATGTAGGCCGCGAGTACAGTGGCGACAGCGAGATCGGATGTGCCGAATACGAACGCGAGCTGTCGCGCCCATGCCATCTGGTAGATCAGCGCCGCAAAGCCGGAGAGGAAGAAACAGATCAACACGAGTGCGAATCGAGGCTCGCGCTTCAACACCTTCTCCACGTTCGGATCACGTCTTGCGTTGACCGGAACCAACTCGGCCATCGCCGCTCGCCGGTTTTCGTTGTCGTTTCCGCTCTGTCCGCAGCTTCGGTACCACGAGACCACGTTGCAGGTGCCCGGTCAAGCGGCCCTGTCAGCCCGCGCTTGGGGATGGCCGGCCGAGCAGGCGCCGCCGCGCTGTGCTTTCATTCACCGCCATTCGCGGGAAAGCCGATGGGAAACGCGGGTGGGAAACGCCGGCTGGGGAACCGCAGGGAGGGTCAGTGAGAGCGCTTGTTGCCATCCTCGTGGTGTTATCGCTCGCCGGAGCGTACGCGGCCGGGCGCTACGGTCGCGTCAGCAGCCTCGATCTCTCCACAGTGGAATCGTTTCGAGCGGCTCTCGACGATTGGGACCTTCTTGCTCGCTCGTATCGCTTCAACGGATTTCTCCAGACCTTGAACGCGGACGAACTGGTACCGGCCCTGGAGGCACTCGAGGCGAAGCGGGACTGGTTGGCCAAGGAGGAAGTCCAGAACTTCCTCTTTGCGTGGGCGCGCTTCGATCCGGCGGGAGCCCTCGACTGGGCACTCTCGCAGAACAAGTACCGCAGAAAGACTACGGTTCCCGCTGTGATGTATAGCTGGGGATTCCACGATCCAAGCGCGGCGCAATCCGCACTCGAGACGCTCGAGGAGAGCCTGGTCGAGGAGGCCGCGGCGCAGATGATCGCTGGCTGGACACACGGCGGCGACCGCGCGGGAGCCTTCTCCTACGTGGCCGCCCAGCCGGCGGGAACAGCGCGGCAGAAGTCCCTGGGCGCGCTCGCAGCTGCGCTCGCGCGAGAAGGCGCCGAATCGCTGATTCTATGGGTGGATACCATCCCGACTTCCGAAGCAGCCGGCTACCGGCGCGTCGCGTTTCAGCAGGCGGCTGAGGCGCTGGCGAGAGTTGACCCGGTTCGCGCGTCTCACTGGATCGAGACCCATCTGGAGAGCGACTACAGCGGCCCGGCGCTCAATGCGGTCGCGCTTCGCTGGACCGAGCAGGATCCGGAGGCCGCGCTGCTCTGGCTGTCGGGCCTCCCGGCCAGCGGCACCAGGGCCCAAGCCCTTCAGAAGGGGGTGGAGCGCTGGTTGAAGTGGGATCCGAAGGGCGCCGAAGCCTGGTTGATCTCGGTCACACCGGCTGAGGGATTGGACCAAGCAGTGCGCACTCTCGTGAAACGCTACGCCAGGGCCGAACCCAGCCGGGCAATCGGGTGGGCTCAGCGAATCCAGGATCCGCTGACCCGCGAGCTGGTGACCACCGGCGTCGGACGAACCTGGTTTCGTCGGGACCCAGATGCCGCGAGGGCGTGGCTGTCCGAGAGCCAACTGGCAACGAGCCTCCAGCAGGCAATCCTGCAAGCACCGACACCGTCCGATGTCGAAGACGACAGGCGTGCAGAACCGGTCGTCGCCGACGATGAAGCTGCGTGAGAGGGCAGGGATTTCTTGAGCGCCCTTCCGTTGGCGTTGTGGGTCATCGCGCTGGCGGCCGCGTTTGCACTCGGTCGCGACGGCCCACCGGCCCAGCACAACGCTGGATCGGTCTCGTCCCTGCGAGAGTCACTCGACCAGCGCAGCCCGATTGATCGATCCTTCGGACTGAGTCTCGCCTTCACGCAGCTGAACGCCGAGAGCTTCGAGGAAGCCATCGCAGTCGTCGAGGCGGATCCTGCTCGTTGGAGCGAGCCAGATTTCCGCTTACTGATGGCCGCCTGGACCCGATTCGACGACCTGGAACCGGTCGACTGGGCGCTTTCCCAGCGCGGGACGACCCGATCGAGAGCAGCGGGGGCCGTCATCGAAACGCTGGCGTTTCGAGATCCGCTCAGCGCTCGATCCGTGGTGGATTCGCTCGAAGACGCGGATCTCGCCGACAAGCTCCACGACAAGATGATTCTGGGATGGGCGCGGTCGGACTTCAGGGACGACCTCAGCGCGCTCATCGCAGCAATGCCGCCGGGAATTCGCCGCCAGAAGGCCGCAGCCATCTTGGCCATCGAGATCAGGAAAGACGGAGCGGAGGCGCTGATCCAATGGGCCGAAGATATTCCAGACGATGCGCGAGCAAACTTCAAGGAAATCGTGTTCGACAAAGCCGCCAACTCCCTGGCTCTCGCGGACCCAGCACACGCGTCCCGATGGATCCGTACCCATCTCGGTCGCAGCTATGCGGCGCGCGCCGCAGGCGTCATCACCCAACGCTGGTTGGAGCAAGACCCGGTCGCCGCGCTCGACTGGGCGCTGACACTTCCCGCTAACGCGAATCGAGACGAAACCGTTGCATCTGGCTTCGCGAGCTGGCTCGAGCGGAACCCAGTGGATGCGGAAGCCTGGGTGCTCTCTTCGACGCCGGCGCCTGCGGTCGACCCCGCGGTTCGTGTCCTCGTCCGACGCGATTACCTGCCCAAACCCGCTTCAGCTCTCGACTGGGCTCACCGGATCGATGATCCAGGGATCCGACAGCGGGTGCTCGCCGCGGTCGGGCGCTCCTGGTTCGCGCGCGATCCCGAGGCCGTGAAGTCCTGGTTGCCCGAGAGCGGACTCGAGCAGCAGATTCAGCACGTGATCCTGCACTCGCGACCCAAACGCTTGGCGACGGGTGAGGAGGGCACTGCCGGATTGGACCTGGAACTCGATGACCTGACGGTTGGGGGCGAATGAACCGGGACCGAGCGCTGTATCCGCGACGCGCTCCGACTCAGGACAACCCCGTTGCCCGGCCCTGATCATCCACTTTGATGCGAACAGCAACGGGCTCCTTGGGAAGCCCGGGCATCGTCATCATCTTTCCGCAGATGGCGACGACGAATCCAGCGCCTGCCGAAAGCACCACCTCGTTGACCCGAATTCGAAAGCCCTTGGGTCTACCTCGAAGCTTTCCGGCGTCCGAGAGGCTGTTCTGGGTCTTCGCCATGCAGACGGGCACGTTGCCCTGACCGTGGTCTTCGATCAGGTCGATCGCGGCCTCCGCCGCGTGGTCGTAGTCGACACCGTCCGCGCCGTAGATCGTGCGAGCCACCGTATCGATCTTCTCCCGGATGGAAGCGGAGTCGGGGTAGAGCAGGCGAAACGAGTCGGCCTTCTCGTTGGCGTCCCGGGCCTCTTCTACGAGGCTGGCGAGCTCGACCGCGCCGTCGCCACCCTTCGCGTAGCCTTCGTAGGGCGCCGACCGCACGCCATGCTGCTCGCAGAAATCCACGATTCGCGCCAGGCCGTCGCTTGTGTCATCGGGAAAGCGGTTGACGGCGACCACCGGCTCGAGGCCGAACGCGCGCATGTTCTCGATGTGCTTGAGCAGGTTGCCGGTGCCGCCGTCGTCCTTGAATCCACCGTGGTATTCGATGGCCTTTTCAGTGGCGACGATCACCACCGCCGACGGCTTCAGACCGCCGATGCGGCACTTGATGTCGAAGAACTTCTCGGCCCCGAGATCGCTCGCGAAGCCCGCTTCCGTTACGACACGATCGGCAAGCTTTCGGGCCAACCGGGTGGCGATCAGTGTATTACAGCCGTGCGCGATGTTGGCGAAGGGCCCACCGTGAACGAAGGTTGGGGTGCCGCCCAGCGTCTGGACCAGGTTGGGGTGGACTGCATCTCGGAGCAGAACCGTCATGCCTCCTTCAGCTCGCAACATCTCGGCGGTGATCGGGGCCTTTTCCCGCGTGTAACCGACGACGATTCGCGCCAATCGGTCCCGCAGATCGCGGTAGCAGTCCGCCAGACAAAGCACCGCCATCACTTCGGAGGCGGGTGTGATGTTGAAACCGTCCTTGCGCGGAATCCCGTGCGTGACACCACCGAGCCCCACGAAGATCTCGCGCAACGCGCGATCGTTCAGGTCGATGACGCGACGCCAGGTGATCCGGCGCGGGTCGATGCCGAGCTCATTGCCGTGCTGGAGGTGATTGTCCATCAGGGCCGACAGCAGGTTGTTGGCCTTGCTGACCGAATACATGTCGCCGACGAAGTGAAGGTTGATGTCCTCGGCGGGAGTCACCTGGGCGTGGCCAGCCCCAGTTCCCCCACCTTTGATGCCAAAGTAGGGGCCGATCGACGGCTCCCGCAGACACAGCATCGTCCGCTGACCCGCCTTCCGAATCGCGTCCGCCAGGCCGATGCTGGTGGTGGTCTTGCCCTCGCCGGCCGGCGTCGGAGTCATCGCCGTGACCAGGATCAGCGCGCCGTCCGGGCCCGCGGCACGGGATTCGAGCTCGCTGATGGGTACTTTGGCGATGTGGTGCCCGTGGGGAAGGACGAGTGCCGGATCGAGCGTGAGCTCCTCGGCCACCTCCTGGATCCGGCGCTTCGAGTAGGTCGATTCGATCTCGTGATTCGTCGGCATGGTTCCTTCCTTGCGAGGGGGAGCCGGTGGCAGCCCGCCGCTATTGTGCACGATCCGAGAGAAAGTGCACGATCACTGCGTTTCTAGCGGATCCCCTCGAGCGGCGTGGACCGGATGGGATCGGGGAGCCCGGACCGGGCCCTAGCACGCCCGTGGGCGGGGGCCCGGATCGGCAACCGCCCGCTCCCAGTCGGGCTGAAACGAAAGCACCGGGCTGTGGGGCGCCGTCTGGGGATCGAACAACCGATTGTGCCAAAAGGTCGCCTGATAGTCCGCCGCAGTTTCGGCCAATCGCCTGACCGAGCACGGAAGCCGGAAGCGCTGGTTGAACTGCTCGAATTCGAGCACGCATCGACCTTGCCGAGTCAGCCAGGCAACCGTCGGCCTTTCTGAGCGGAACAGCGCCGTCAATCTGTCGCTGAAGCTGCGTGGAAACTGGAAATAGCCCGTGCCCAGGAGCGCGAGGGCTCGCTCGTAGCGAGATCGCGGATCCTGCACTTGCCGGCAGATGTGGCGAAGCTGATCGGTGGTTCGAGCCGGATCCTTCTCGACGATCAGGCTGACGATCCGGCGAGCGACGGGCTCGTCGGCGCCGACCTCGAGCTCTGGCACCATCCCCCGGCTAGGGCGGCCGCCGTGATCGCGTACCGCGATCTGGCGCAGCCGGCATTGCCAGCCGAGGAATCGTTCGCAGATCTCGGCCGCCTGGGTCACCGGGCCCATCCTAACTCGAAAAGCACAGCCCGACGAAGCGAACGCCCCACGAAGCGCGCGAAGCCGGGGAGTCGACTTGCAGAGCAGTTGCAGAGATACTTCGATACCTGCAAGCGGGAGAACCAAGACATGACCAACCTGCGCGACACTCAGGCGCGTCTCGAAGAGGACGGGGTCGAGTTCATCCTGGTTCAGTTCGTAGACATTCACGGCGCCGCCAAGGTCAAGATGGTGCCAGTCGACGAGCTCTCCGAGGTGACCGAGGGCGGAGCCGGTTTCGCTGGCGGCGCCGTCTGGGGTGCCGGTCAGGGACCGCACTCCCACGACATGCTGGCCCGAGCCGACCTCGACACCTACACGCTGCTATCGTGGCTGCCCAATACGGCTCGCTTCGCCGCGAATCTCTTCGTCGACGGTGAGCCCCATCCCTACTGCCCGCGTACCAACCTGACTCGCGTGCTCAATGAGGTTCGCTCGCACGGCTACGAATTCCTGGTAGGGATGGAACCCGAACACTTCCTGGTCAACCGGGCGGAGGACGGCACGCTTCGCATCTGGGACCCTGACGCCGTCGATTCCCTTGCCAAGCCCTGCTACGACTTTCGATCGATGGCGCCCGCGATGGACTACCTCCAGGAGTTGACGACCTCACTCAACCGTCTGGGTTGGGGCGTGTATCAAACGGACCACGAGGACGGCAACGGGCAGTTCGAGGTAAACTTCAAGTACGCCGACGCCCTGACCACTTCGGACCGCATCACCTTCTTCAAAATGGCCACGTCGCAGATCGCCAAGAAGTACGGCGCGATTGCGACCTTCATGCCAAAACCCTTCGCCGACCGAACCGGCAGCGGACTCCACGTCCACTTCAACCTCGCCGACGCCGCAACACACGAGAACGTCTTCGCCGATCCGGACGACTCGCGTGGCCTGGGACTCTCCACGCTCGCCTACCACTTCCTGGGTGGCGTGCTGACACATGCCAGGGCACTGGTCGCAGTCACCAGCCCCACCGTGAACTGCTACAAGCGCCTGCAGGTCGGAGCGGGTCTCCACTCCAGTCAGTCGGGCTTTACCTGGACCCCGGCCTTCATCAGCTACGGCGACAACAATCGCACGCAGATGATTCGCACCCCGCCAGGCGGTCATTGCGAGGACCGCACGGTCTCTTCCGCCGCCAACCCCTATTTGGCGCTGGCCTGCTACGCCGCTGCGGGAATGGACGGCATCAAGAACTCGATCGATCCCGGTGAGCCAAATCTCGGCAACCTCTACGCCCGATCGCTCGACGAGATTCGGAGCGGCGGGATCGAGATCCTGCCGCAATCCCTGCCGGAAGCACTCGAGGCACTGCGCGGCGACGACGTCGTGAAGAACGGGCTCGGAGTGATCGCCGAGGAGTTCATCGAGCTCAAGACCCAGGAAGCCAAGACCTACGACTCGCAAGTCACCGCATGGGAGATCGATCGCTACCTGACCTCGTGATCGAGGGCCGGGAAGGACTAGCGGACAACCATCAGCAACGGATCACGTGGGAGGTATCCATGGCGCGCGACCCGCGCTTCGACGTTCTCTTCGAGCCCGTGCGCATCGGACCCGTGGAGACGAAGAACCGTTTCTACCAGGTTCCGCACTGCACGGGAATGGGCTACCGGATGCCGCAGACGCTGGCCGGCATGCGCGAAGTGAAGGCCGAGGGTGGTTGGGGTGTGGTCTGCACCGAATACTGCTCGATCCATCCTTCATCGGACGACACCCCGTTTCTCTCCGCGGCTCTGTGGGACGAGTCAGACGTGCGTGGCCTCGGCCTGACGGCCGAGAAGATCCACCACCACGGGGCGCTCGCCGGCGTGGAGCTCTGGCATGGCGGCGCGGCAAGCGCCAACCACTACTCGCGCCAGACGCCTCTGGGCCCGGTCAGTCAACCCGCCGGCGTCGACGACCCGGTGCAGACTCGCGCCATGGACAAGGCCGACATCCGGGCGTTTCGCCGCTGGCACGTAGAGGCCGCTCGACGCGCCCAGCGCGCCGGCTTCGACATCGTCTACATCTACGCCTGCCACTGGTACCTGCTTCGACAGTTCCTGTCGCCGTCCAATCAGCGGAGCGACGAGTACGGCGGCTCGCTGGAGAACCGGGTGCGCCTGGTCCGGGAGCTGATCGAAGAGACCAAGGAGGCGGTGGGAGATCGCTGCGCGGTGGCGATTCGGTTCTCGGCCAGCTCGGGTGGACCCGACGATGCGCAAGAAACCGAGGAGCCGCGGGCAATAGTCGAAATGCTCGCCGAGCTACCCGACCTCTGGGACATCACCGTCGCGGACTACTCCTACGAGATGGGAACGTCGCGCTTCGTCAAGGAGGCGGGCCTGGAAGCCACGATGTCGTGGGTGAAACAGGTGACCGGAAAGCCGGTCGTCAGCGTGGGACGCTTCACTTCGCCCGACACCATGCTGCGCCTGATCAACCAGGGGGTCCAGGATCTGGTTGGCGCCGCCCGACCATCGATCGCCGACCCTTTCCTGCCAAGAAAGATCGAAGAGGGACGCCCCGAAGACATCCGGGAGTGTATCGGCTGCAACATCTGCTACACGGGCGACCAGCTGGGTGTTCCCGTCCGCTGTACTCAGAACCCGACCATGGGCGAGGAGTGGCGAAGCGGTTGGCACCCGGAACGTATCCCGGCGAAGACATCGGAACGAACCGTCCTCGTGGTGGGCGGCGGGCCCGCGGGGCTCGAAGCGGCGGTCGCGCTGGGCCAACGCGGTTACGCGGTGACCCTCGCCGAGGCGCGACGGGAGCTCGGCGGACGAGTCGCGTTGGAATCGGCACTTCCCGGCCTGGCCGAATGGGGGCGCGTGCGCGATTGGCGCATCGCGCAGCTGAACAAGCTCCCCAACGTCGAGGTCTTTCTCGACAGCCAGCTCGATTCCCAACAGATCCTGGAATTCGGTGCCGATCGAGTTGCCCTCGCCACCGGAGCCGCTTGGCGCCGCGACGGTTTCGGACGCTTCCACGAAGAACCCGTCGAGGGCTCGCAGGGTTCCAACGTGCTGAGCGCCGACGACGTGCTGGCCGGGTCGGTGCCCGACGGTCCCGTCGTCGTCTTCGATGACGAGCACTACTACATGGGCGGCGTCATAGCCGAGAAGCTCCGCCGCGACGGGCTCGAGGTCATTCTCGTCACGCCGGCCGGATACGTCTCGGCCTGGACGCTGCGCACCGACGAACAACCCAGAATCCAAGCGCGCGTGCTCGAACTGGGCGTGCAGGTGGAAACCAGTACCGCCGTCGTGTCGGTCGCCGCAGACCGGGTTACCCTGGCTTGTGCCTACACGGGACGCCAGCGCGAAATCGAAGCGGCCAGCGTAGTGATGGTGACGTCGCGCCTACCCAGAGACGAGCTCTACCACGAGCTGACCGACAGGATCGACATCGTCAGGATCGGCGACTGCAACGCTCCCGGCACGATCGCCACGGCGGTCTATTCCGGTCACGCCTACGCGCGCGAAATGGATCAGACCAAGCACCACGACGTGCCGTTCCTGAGGGAGCCCGCGTCCACTCCGACGAGCCCTGTGTCGAAACCCGCGGACTGACCGACGTCATGGCCAGCCATCGGTGGGCGCCCGGCGGCAACGGAAGCGCGCTCGCGAAGCTGCTCCCCACGAGCTGCTGGCTATTGGGAACACTGTGGGTCTTCGGCCCACAGCTCGCGAGCAGCCTGCAGCTGATGATTGGGCTTCCGCGCGACCCACGCCTGGTCAACTACACGCTCGAACACGGCTACCGCTGGCTGATGCGCTACCCGTTGCACAGCGACTTCTGGCAGACGCCGCTCTTCTACCCGTACGCGAACGCGACGGCGTTCACCGATCTGCTGATCGGCCTGGGACCGCTGTACTGGGTGTGGCGCTGGCTCGGAGCCGAGCCCGACAGTGCGTTCCAGCTCTGGATCCTGGTCTGCTGGTCGCTGAACTTCTGGGTCGCCTATCTCCTGCTGAGACGGGGACTCGAGGTGGGCCGCGTACCCGCCTCACTGGGAGCGACGCTGGTCGCGTTCAGCAGTGCCCAGCTGACTCGCCTCTACCACCCCCAGCTGATCCCCCTCTTCCTCGTCCTTCTCGGCACCTTCGCGCTGCTTCGGATCTTCTCGGACCGACCGGACGTGCGGCGCCGCAGCTGGGTGCTCGCACTATCCGTCTCGATCGTGCTGCAGGCCTACACCGCCTTCTACCCCTTCTTCTTCTTCGGGCTCTTGCTGGCGTTGGCTCTCGCCTGGGCGCTGACCCTCCGGGAAGGACGGCTGAGGCTCTTCGCCTTCTTGCGCAGCGATGGGATGTTTGCGGGAGGCTGTGTCCTGATCGCAGTAGTTCTGATCACTCCGCTCGTACTTCGATACCTCGGCGTGGCCGAGGAGCTCGGGCTGCGCCCTTTCATGACGAAGTATGCGCCCCGCCCGGCCTCGTGGTTCTTGCTGGGAGAGGGCAACTACCTCTTTGGCTGGCTTCAGCGCGAGGGAGGACCCTTCGCCCACCTCTCCGAGATGGAGCACAGTGCCGGCATCGGATTCATCGCCCCGCTCGTGGGGTTATGCGGGCTGCTCGGGGCAAGGCGACGGCCGGGAGTAGCGATCCTGCTGCTGGCCACCGGCAGCTTGATGTTGATCGCGACGATGTTCGGTGACTTCAGCGTGTGGCGCTGGGTTCACGCCCATGTTCCGGGCGCGGGCGGGATTCGAGCGATCGCGCGGGTCTCGATGATCCTGACCCTCGCGGTTCCGATCGGCATCGCGCTGCTGCTCGAGCGCTTGTGGCGCTCGGGCTCATACGCGCTGTGCGCCGCACTCGCACTGCTCTGCGTGATCGAGCAACCGGGCACACCGCTCCTCCACGTCAGCAAGCTGGCCAACCGACAGAAGATCGAGAAGTTGGCAGAACGGGTAGGGGATCACTGCGCCGCCTTTCTGCTGGTCTATCGGGGGCCTCCCGGTCATCTGCTGGAGGACGACTACGCGGCCTGGGTCCAGCTCGCCACCCACAAACCCACCGTCAACGGTCGCTACGGAAACGTCCCCAAGGATTGGAAGCTCTTCCGCTTCCAATCCGATGGCGCCATTCCAGACCGCCGCCAGCTTCGACTCGCACTGAACGACTGGCTCGAGCGCTACGCGGTCGACCCCCGCAGCGTCTGCTGGGTCGAGTACGGCTGACCCCGCGACGATGGGTGGACGGCCTACCGACGCGCGCCACCGCGGTCAAGAGTCTCCCGACGTCCGAAACGAGCTCCCATCACTCCCAGCCCCGCCAGCAGCAAGCCGAGCAATGCGAGTGTCGACGGGCTGCCGGCTGGAACCGGGACGCTGCAATCGGGAATCGGGTCGTTGGCGCACCCGCTCAGCTCGTCACAGGAGTCCGCCGTACAGGCGTTGCCATCGTCGCAATCTAGCGGAGCACCCGCCTCGCACACGCCCAACATGCAGACGTCTCCTGCGGTGCAGAGGTCTCCATCTTCGCAGGCGTCGGCGTTCGGCGGAAACTCGCAACCGAGTGTCAAATTGCAGACATCATCTGAACAGGAGTTGGCGTCGAAGCAGGAGCCGGATGAACAGGGTGGAAAGGCGGCCCCCGCGATCACGTCGGCGCCAATGGACGCCGAGTGGAAGGCGTTCGTGGTGTCGTCGTAGACCAGGATGCTGCTGCTGAGGCGTATCGCGAAGTTGCCACCGGCGCCGATCAATTCCTGGAATCCGGAGTAGGTCTGGGACGTGTACCAGGTCGAGGTGTCCGCACCGAAGACGTGGAGCTGATTGCTGACACGGAACGCAAAGTTCCCTCCAGATCCGACGATCTCCAGGATCGATCCCGACGAGACCGTGGCGCTGGTGGTCCAACTCCCGGTCACCTGATTCCAGGCATCGACCTTGTTGATGATTTCCGCCGCGAAGTTCCCTTCCGAACCGATCAGATCCACGACCGCCCCGGCCGCATACTGCGGACCGGCCGCCCATTGGGAGGCCTGACTCCTCCAGGTATAGATTCGATTGGTGACCCGAAACGCGAAGTTTCCCCCGGAGCCGACGACTTCGAGGATCGCGCCGGACGAGACCAACGGACTGGTGCTCCAACTCTCGGAGGTCTGGTTCCATGCGTCGACTTTGTTGACGACTTCCGCGGCGAAGTTCCCGCCCGAGCCGATCAACCCGAACAGCGCACCCGAGCCGAACTGTTGACCCGAGCCCCAGGTCGAGCTCTGTTGCGCCCAGGTGTGAATCCGGTTCGTCAGCCTCAGGGCGAAGTTTCCCCCGGAGCCGATCAGCTCTTGGATCGCCCCTACGGCAAAGCTGGGTGATGCCGTCCAGATCCCCGTACTCTGGTTCCAGGCGGAGACACCCGTCGAGAAACGGACGGCGAAGTTACCTCCGGCGGGAACCAGCTCTGTGATTGCGAGCGGGGGTGACGCGCTCCAGGCCTGACTCGCGCGGTCCCACGCCCAGGCGCCGGCACCGTTGTGGGCTGCGAAGTTGCCGTCCGAGCCGACCAGCGTCGAGAGCCCCCCTATCGCTGGGGACGGAGTGACCGAGGCATCAATCTGGCACCAGGCGTGAACCCGAGAGCTGTCGCGGGCCGCAAAGTTCCCGGCCGAAGCGACGACTTCGACCAAACCCGAAACCGCAAACTCCGTCCACGACGCGTCGACGTGGCTCCAGAACCAGATCACATCGGACCCGATCGCCGCGAAATTACCACCCGAGCCAATTACCGTCGTCAGCCCACTCACGCTCTGTGGTGTCCGCCAGCCCGCGAGCTGCGCGTCGTAGATCTGCACCGCACTGCCCGTGGCCGCGGCGAAGTTTCCTTCGGAAGCGACCACCGCTGTGAGGGCGGTGATCGCACCCGAATCAGACCAGGTGCTGCCGTCCCACACCCAGACGTGGCTGCTACCGATGGCCGCGCAATTGGCGCCCGACGCGAGCAGGCTCGAGAGTCCGGCAATCGTCTCGGGCGTGGCAATGAAGCCCGTGGTCAGGGCGTCCCAACCGTGCCCACGGCTGGAGTCGATGGCGCAGAAGCTTCCCGCATGGCTTGGGCTGGCCTGGGCAATCGCCAACCCCACCCAGAAAACTGCGGCGGCGGTACGACTTCGGCTGGATGTGGAGCGTCCCAATCGGCCTGTCGACACGCCCGACCATCGTCCTTCCGGGGGGGCCGCTATAGGAGACGAGGATCATACCCCGATCGCGCGCAGGGGCCGGTGCCCGGACCGCAACTGTGGCAGCTCCCGGACGGCAGGCGAGACTCCGATCCCGCGGAGGCGTGCCATACCGCCCCAGCGGGCCGCTCAGGCGCGACATCGCGCCTCAGCGAAAGCGAATCTCGGCAGGCGGCGAGCCAGACGGAGCGACACCACTGGCATGGGTTCTGCATCACATCGGGCCGAAGGACCGCCCATCTGTGGTTGACGAGAACGAGCGAGGTTGGGGTGCGAGCAGGGCGTCTTGCGAGGATCGATTCCGGCGGGTGGGCCGGAGGGGGCGCGAAACGCACTCGAGGGCGCGACAAGAAGGGGCGCCTCCCCGAGCTCCGCACTCAGCATGACCGCCTCGGTGCCCTGTTCGCGGCTCTCAGCGAGCTCGTCGGTTCGATCGCGCTAGATCCGGAGTCGCGCGCAAGGGCTCTTCATCTCCTGGACGACCTCGAAAGCCAGCTGCCAGCACACTTCGCCTACGAGGAAGCGGGGGGGTACCTCTCTGAGGAGCTCGCCGCCGCGCCGAGGCTGAGACACCGCGCCGGACGGCTTCAGCGCGAACACCGCGAGCTCTCGCTCAGGCTCTCGCACTTCGCCCGCCACGCCCGCGCAGGCGAAGCGACCGATTGGAAGGGCCTGGCTGAGGAGCTTCGCGACTTCATCGACGCCGTTCGCCAGCACGAGCTGGAGGAGAACCGCCTGATTCGGTCCGCTTTGATGGACGACCTCGGCGGCGGAAGCTGACAACTGGCAAGGGGCGCGCGCTTTTTTGGCGTCAAATCGAAGGAGATGCATTGTCGAGCCTACAGACTCCGGTCGAACACTACATGAGCTCCCCGGTCCACACCGTTGCTCTGGACGTGGATCTCAATACTGCACAAGCAAAATTGAGCGGCCTCGGCATCTCCAGCCTGGCCGTTGTCGAGGGCGACCGTCTTGCAGGCGTGATCTCGATGACGGATCTGATTCGAGTGGGTCGCCGACAGGCGGAGGCTGGATCGGAACGAGAGCTGTTGACGCTGCCAGAAATGGCCGTTCGGCAGTTGATGAGCAAGGAAGTCGTGGCCGTCGCCCCCGGCGATGCCGTGGGGGTGGCAGCCCATGAGATGGTGCGCGGGCACTTCCACCGCGTCTACGTACAGAAGGAAGGAGAGCTCATCGGTGTACTGAGTACGAAGGACGTCATGCGAGCCATTCAAGACAAACGCATGAGGAGCCCCATCAGCGCGTGGATGTCAGCGCCCGCCTTCACGGTCCGAGCCACAGAGCCGATCTCCCTGGCGGTGGAGCGCCTGGAGAAGGCGCACATCAGCGGCCTGGTCGTTGTGGACGAAGGTTGGCCAGTCGGCTTGTTGACGCAACGCGAAGCACTCGAGGCGCGCGACAGCTCAGGCGACACCTTGGTTGATCAGGTCATGAATCCCGCGATGCTCGCCCTGGACGTCAGCACACCGCTTCACCGAGCAGCGGCCCAGGCGGCCGCGCTACGCGTGCGGCGAGTCATCGCCGTCAAACACCGGAGCATCGAGGGGATCCTGACGGGAATCGACTTCGCCCGTGCGGCAGCCTGACTGGAATCGCCTCTCCAGCGGAATAGCTGATATGTTCTCGTCCAGGCTGAGCTCGCGCCCCGCGAGTTCGAGTACGGGAAGCTTCGCCCTTGTCACACTCATTCGACCTCGAATCTCATCACCGCGAGCTCGTCGCCGCCATCGATCACATGAACTGCGGCGTGCTCGGCCGCGACAGGAACGGCATCGTCATCTTCGCCAACGAACAGATTCTCTCCTGGCTGGGCTACGAATGGGACGAGCTCGTGGGTCAGTCGATGAAGCTGTTGATTCCGGAGGAGCTCGACGAGAAACTTCACGAACAGCTGAAGGCTATAGAGTCCGGCGACATTCGCGCGCGCATCACCATCGCCCAGCGCAAGGACTCGACGACCTTTCCGATCCTGATTATTCCCCATCGATATAGCGGCCCTGAAGGTCCGTTCTTCACGGTGGTCGTCGAGCTCGGAACGGTGCAGACGGCCCGGCCGATGGGGGGAGTCGAGCGGGATGTCCTGCGAAGTTGCCTCAGCCGCATCGCCCTCGAGCTTCAAACGCTGAGTCTGACCGCCGATGCGGGCGTTCCACCGGACCTCCCGATTCACCATCCGGTACTTGCGGAACTCACGGAACGAGAGCGGGAAGTCTTGATCCAGCTGGTCGCGGGGCACCGCGTACCGGCCATCGCGAATGGCCTCCACATCAGCCCGCATACGGTCCGCAACCACCTCAAATCGATCTACCGACAGGTCGGAGTCGGCAGCCAGTCCGAGTTGATCGAGTACGTCCACTCCCTCGAGAGACCGAACTCCTAGACCCCAGCGGGACACAGCGCTCCACAACCATTTGTCAGACGGCTGGCCGCTCGATTCGTCGCGCTCGGCGCCGCTTGATCCACTGGTAGGCGGCCCCGGTTGCGACGATCAAGACGGTGCCGGAAACCCAGTACTCGTCGATCCAGGCGAGGACGAGTTCAATGGGTTCTCGGAGCCAGTCTGCGATGGAGAGCAGGATCAACATCCGAAGCACGAGGCCCAGCGTGACCAGGGGGATGAACACGCGAGGCGCCATACCGGCGCTCCCCGCAATGGTGCTCATGGCGGGCCCTGGGAGCAACAACACCACCGCGTACGACGCCCGGGAGAACAGGCGTGTCAACCAGCCGATCAGGCGGCCCGTGCGCGGGGCCCGAGCTGCCAACCACTCGATACCCGACGGGCCCAAGGCGCGGCCCATGTAGAACGACGCCAGGTAGAAGAGCAACCGACGACCCACGGCAACGACGACGAACGCGAAGGGATTCACCTGGGGTGCGACGAGAATCAGGTGGCGTCCGATCGGACTCAATCCGATCAGCAGCAGTGGATAGTGGTTGGCGAGGTAGAGAGATGAAGCAACTCCGATCATGCCGGCGCTGCCCAGCACACCCATGACGATCACGCAGCGGCGCACGATGGTGCGATCGACCGAGCCGAGGCTCGCCCCGTCGAGCGAGGGGTCTCCAGCAGGACTCGACCGGCTCTCCGACATTCGCAGCCCGACGGACTCGCTCGCGCTACCGGTACAGCGCGTTCGGATGATCGAAACGGCAGCCGATTTGCCACTCCGAGCGCTGATTGCCGTGGGCCGGGCTACCCCCGTGAACCTTGACACCCAGGACCATATTTGTTTTCTCCGATGGGTTCGGCTTGCTGAGACAACGACAATTCACTCGATCGAGTCACCGTTGTGTGGCGGCGTCAAATGAGCATGGGCGTAGCGTAGTTTGTCCGCTATCGGGTCAACAAGTACTATCGCGTACCCCGGTCAGTCTTCCGTCGTAGACGACGGCGAGCCCCGTACGAGACGCTTTCCGAAGACCAGCCGCGAGGGCGATTCCAGAACAAGTTCCTTGGAGCCCCCGACGAGCGCACCGAGAAGCAAGGCCGGCGTTCACACTGGCCGCTCCAGATCCTGATATTGGTTGCGGTCTCGACCCTTCGATTCTCGACCGCCTATGCCGACCTCGAAGACACCCAGGTCTTGATCCAGCTCCGCAATCCGACATCCGACATCGTTGTATTCTCGTTCGAAGTCGACGTCGTCGCGGGCGACGCGGACAGCTGACCTTCCCCGGCCAGAACGCGACCACGATCAGCAGTCCTCGAACTCGACTGGGCCAACTCCGGCGATCTCCTCGATCTGGAGATCGAAACGAACATGCGTTTTCTGGGGATGAATCGGGTGGAGATCATCGCGGGTGGCGTCTCGATCAATCTCGCAGGTCAGTTCATCCACGCTGGAGAGTTCATCCGGATCACGCCGGTCTTCGCCCCGACTGCCGCCATCGACATCACCCCAGGCTCGCCCTCGAACGTGGTGCGGCCGGGCACCAATACTGGAGTCGTGGTGGCACTACTCGGTTCGGCGGAGCTCGATGTGCAGGATGTAGACGTCTTCTCGCTGGGGTTCGGTCCCGGGCAGGCTGTCCCTTCCCGTGAACAACGCAATTCCACGGTCTATCTGCTGACGCTCGACGACGTAAATGAGGATGGACGCGACGACCTCTTGCTTCGCTTCGACCCCGACGAGACGGGACTCAGCTGACCTGGAGGCCTGTTTGACCGGGTCGAGTGGCGGGCTTCGCTTCATCGCCTGCGATTCGGTCGAGGTGCGCGACTGAGCGCAGGATCGGTTGCTAGGGCGAATCGCGCGGGTCCAGTCGCACGCGGCCAAAGATCGTCCCCCACATCACCCTGCCCGCCTCGTCGATCAAGACGCCCGCGAAGAGACTGTTGTAGCGCTGGTCTCCAACCACGTAGTGAAAGCGTGACTCCCCGGTCTGCCAGTCCAGGGCTTCCAGCGTCCACTCGTCGTTGCGTGCCCCCGCGACATAGGCCAGCCCGGAGCCCAAGCTGACGGTGGGAACGCAGTTGGGAGAGCTCACCTCACGATTCACCCACGCCACCTCGAGCTTCTGATCGGCCGGGTTCCACTGGAATTTCTGTGCACCGCGCGGCTGGTACTCGGGCGAGCTGCCCAGGAAGCTGACCAGGAGCATGCGCGCTCGCCTCGGCATCCACCACGGGGGATTCGTCGGCTGGTTGCTCACCACGAGCGCTCCGTAGCCCGCCACGACGACAGATTGTTCGGACTGGACTTCGGCGCGGGAGGGGTCACCCATGTTGGCGGGAAGGAAGCCGGCGATTCGCCGGGACGGCGCACCCTCGAGCTGTTGCCAGGTGGCCGGGATCGCATCGCGCCAGAAGAGCGTCAGGTTCATCAGCTCGTCGCCATCGGTGATGACCACGAATCGGTCTTCATCTTCGAAGCCCATCAGGCTGGGGGATGCGCCCGTACCCTCTCCACCGGAATTGCGATAGCGCGCCGTCCAGGCACCGTCTGTCGGGTCGATCGAAAGGCGTTCTCCGGTCCAGATCAGCTTGTGCATGTGATCCTGGGAAGCGATGTAGATGCCGCCAGCGAGGTCGATTGCAAAACCGTTGCGAACCCAGCCCTTACCCGTGGGCCCGGTGGCGGCACCTTCCGCTCCCTCACTGTGTCGCAGCCGGATCCAATGCTGCTGGCTGAAGTCGCGAGAGACCGCGACCACGTAGCCGTGCTCGGTCGCGACGATCAACCAGCCGTCGAAAGTCATGTTCATGCCGATCATCAGACCGGTGACTGCGGGGGGCAGACTCCAGCGGCGCTTCGTTTCGATCGCCGAGTCTGGATTGCCTGGCACCGCGTCGCCGTACACGGCAATCGTGCCCCGGCTGTCCCCGATGTAATACTGATGATCCCGGTCCAACAGGGTATAGACCCCAGAAAGATCGTCGAAGATCGACGTCATCTGGTACGCGTAGTACAGAGCCGACAGCCCCTCTCGCTCGTTCAGCTCCTGGATGGAGTGGTCCGCCCCATCGGGGGTGTAGGGCGTCACGTTGGCGAGCGGATGGTTCGCGATTACCTCGAAGCGATCGTGATCGACCTTCACGACGCGATCTGCCCCGTTGCTCCACAGCACCCGCCGACCTCCAGGATAGGGGCCCGAGTAGTTGGCACCGAAGTGGAGCGGTCCCAGGTGGACGTAGTCGATCTCATCGGAAGAAAGCCGATGGGATCGACCGCTGGGGCCGGCCGTCGCGAACGAATCCTGCTGGGCCGAGGTACCGTGGCCGATCGCGTTGCTCGAGTCCGCCAGAAATGGGTTGCGCGGTGGCAGCGCAGAGGCGCCCGCAGCGATCCCAGGGATCGAGTGAATGGAGTAGCAGGCGAGTAGCGCGGAAATGCGGAAGAGAAGGAGGGTGTAGTGCAAGGGCCGACTTCGTTTCCTTTTTCCGCGCAAATCCGCGCGCCTCACTCGGAAGGCAATCCGTCGGTCGCCGGACCCCGACGGAGCGGCGGATCGTCGTCCGCGAACCCCTCATGGCGCGGCAGCTTGTCGGCGACGTCGAACCAGGAGATGCGCTCGGGATAGAACGCGTGGGCGGTCGGCACCAGAACGTCCGGATCGTCGAAGGTGCTGATGTGAAATTCGAAGATCGGTCCCAGGTCGCCGCCGTCGCCCTCCCATGTGAGCGGTGTTCCGCACTTGCCGCAAAACGCGCGGGCGACGCCAGGCGACGACTCGTAGACGCTGCGCTCGTCGCCGTTGAACTCAACTTGTTCGCTCTTGAACCCGGCCAAGGTGACCACGGGCGCGCCATTGTGCTTGCGGCATGTTCTACAATGGCAGTACGTCACGGCGAAGGGCTCCCCGAAAGTCTCGTAGCGGACGGACCCGCACAGACAGCCGCCTTTCCTTTTTGCGTTGCTACTCATTTCGCTCTCCATGGATTGTCGACGCGCGGCGCGAGGGCATTGGCTTGTGGCTCATCCGACGCCCGTCGCACTGTATGCCCGCATTGGCCCAGGGGTCAATCTTCAGAATGCATGCGCAGGGAATACGCGGCCGACAGGGTGCTCACGGGGAGCAACCTCCTGGGCGGCCGCCTGGAATTCAGAGACGACAGCGTCGCGGAAGCGCCCTACCATCACCCGAGCGCCCTCGACAACAACGACGTCCCGGACCCCACGCGCCCAGGCCCTCCGGGATCACGCGCGCCCGGCGCGTGGATTTGCTAGGAGCCTTGATGTCTTCCTCCCCTTCCCGTTCTTCCCTTCGGCGAGCCCGTTTCGCCAGCGCAAAGGTTGCGTGCGCCCTTCTCGTAGCGGTCATCGGTTGTGGAGAAACAACCACTCCGCCCCCCACGGCGGACACCCTTTCCCTGCGCAAGATCGAACAGGGACAGCTCGTCGGCTACGTGGGCGACTACGGGAGTCATGTG
>CAXMOC010000093.1:0-17472 GCA_964194865.1 uncultured Opitutales bacterium
GGGTGGTGCGGCAGAGAGGATTCGAACCTCCACGGGGTTGCCCCCGCCAGCCCCTCAAGCTGGTGCGTCTACCAGTTCCGCCACTGCCGCGGCGAAGCGCCGGCCGAGAATACCGTAGGCTCGCGCGGCGACAATCTCAGAAGTCGCCAGCGGGTTCGGTCGTCGCATCGTCCACGCCAGCGTCGCCTTCGTCCGGGCTCGGCTTGGCGGGCAGGGGCGGTAGCCCGTCTGCCCCCATCGGCTCTTCGGCGGGGACGGTGCCGAATTGCTCGAAGGGGCTCTCCTGCTCGGTCTGCTCGATCTCGCCCTCGAAGAGGCGTTCGCTGGCCGAACGGGCGTACAGGTTGGACAGCAGGAAGCTCGTCAACATGAACAGGATCGCACAGCCGGTCGTGAGCTTGGACAGGAACGTGCCGGCGCCCCGGCTTCCGAACACAGTCGAGCTGGCGCCGCCTCCGAAGACCGCGCCCATTTCCGCGCCCTTGCCGCGCTGCAGCAGGACGACTGCGATGAGAATGAAGCACGCCAACACGTGCAGGACCGTGAGTGCCGTGGTCATCTGTCCCCCGCGTCCTGACGCCGAAGCTGGAATTGAACGATCTGCGCGAATGCCTCTGGGTCGAGGCTCGCTCCTCCGACCAGCGCCCCATCGATGTCGGGCTGAGCCATCAGATCATAGATGGTTTCGGGCTTGACCGAGCCCCCATACTGAATCCGCATGGTGTCAGCGGAGTCCGGGAAGAGCTCGGCGAGCCCGGCGCGAATGGACGCGTGGACCTCCTGGGCGATTTCGGGCGTCGCGGTTCGGCCAGTGCCGATGGCCCAGACCGGCTCGTAGGCGATGACCACCTGCTCGGCCGCAGACGCCGAAACCTCGGCGAGGCTGCCTCGGAGCTGCCCGCCCACCACCTCCAGGGCGCGCCCTGCATCTCTTTGCTCGAGCGTCTCGCCCACGCATACGATGGGTTTCAGCTGACCCTGGAGCAGGGCGGCCGTCTTGCGGGCCACGAGTGCGTCGGTTTCGGCGTGAAGGGCTCGTCGCTCGCTGTGGCCCACCAGGGCGTAGCTGCAGCCAAGCTCGGCGAGCATTCCAGCCGCCACCTCTCCGGTGAACGCGCCGTTGGTTTCGGGATGCACGTTCTGGCCGGCCATCTGGATCGGAGTTTCGGCGAGGCGCTGGCCCAGACGATCCAGGGCGGTGAATGGGGCTGCGATCACCACCTCGACATCGTCTGTCCCGACGCAGAGCGGAACGAAGCGCTCCGCAAAGTCCACTGCCTCAGCGGCGGTTTTGTGCATCTTCCAGTTGGCCGCGATGATCGGTCTACGCATCCGAACGCTCCAGAGCCGTTACGCCAGGAAGCGGCAGGCCTTGGATGTATTCGAGCGCCGCACCGCCTCCGGTCGAGAGGTGATCGATACAGCTGGCGAGCCCCAGCTGTCCAATGGCCGCGAGCGAGTCTCCGCCGCCCACCACGCTCTGGGCCGCAGATGCGGCTACGCCCGAGGCCACGGTTTGGGTGCCCACTGCGAACGCCTCGATTTCATAGACCCCCATCGGGCCGTTCCAAAAGATGGTCTTGGCGTTGCGCGCTTCACGCGCGTAGCGCTCCGCTGTCTCGGGGCCAATGTCGAGCCCCCGCCAGTCATCCGGAATCTCGCGGACGATCCGGCTCTCGACCCCCTCGCCGAGTTGCTGGGCCACTCGGTGGTCGCTGGGTAGGAGCAAGCGCCGGCCGGCCTCGCGGGACGCGCGATCGACCCCGAGAGCGTCCTTGAAGCGCTCTGGCTCGATCAGCGAATCTCCCACAGAGCCCCCGCCGGCTGCGATGAAGGTGTACGCCATCGCTCCCCCAATCGCGAGAACGTCCGCGTGGGGTGCGAGCGCCTCCAGGACGGAGAGCTTGTCGGAAACCTTGGCTCCACCCAGAATCACGAGCAGTGGACGGATGGGTTCGCGGATCACGCGCAGGTGCTCAAGCTCGGCCATCAGCAGATCTCCGGCCGCGGTTCGGGCCACATGTTCGACGATGCCTGCTGTCGAAGCGTGTGCCCGATGAGCGGTGCCGAAGGCGTCGTTGACATAGACGTCGGCGAGCGCCGCCAGCCCCCTGGCGAAGTCGGGGTCGTTGCGCTCTTCGCCGGCGTGGAAGCGCAGATTCTCCAGAAGCAGCAATTGCCCCGGTTCCAACCGGTCGACTGCAGCGCGAGCGCGGGGCCCCACGCAGTCCTCGCAGAAGGACACGCCCGTTCCCAGCAGCTCCGCGAGCCGGGGCGCGATGGGTCGAAGCGACAGCTCGCTGCGGCACTCGCCGTGAGGCCGGCCCAGGTGCGAGGCGACCACCACTTTCGCGCCCTCGTCGAGGAGCCTGCGAAGGGTTGGCGCCGAGGCCCGGAGTCGCGAGTCGTCGCCGATCTGTCCGTCACGCACCGGGGTGTTGAGGTCGGCACGTACGAAGGCCCGCTGGCCGCGCACACTCCCGGCCAGCAACATGTCGAGGTCCGGGATGCTCACGCCAGGTTCAGCGCCCCATCAATAGGGCGAGATCGACGACGCGGGAGGAGTAGCCCCACTCGTTGTCGTACCACGAGAGCAGCTTGGCAAAGTTCCCATCCATCACGCGGGTGTTTTCCGCATCCAGAATCGACGAGTGTCGATTGCCTAGAAAATCAATTGAAACCAGGGGTTCGTCGCAATACTCCAGAATTCCCTTCATTGAACCATCGGCCGCCGACTTCATCGCGGCGTTGATGGCTTCGGCGGAGGTCGAGCGGTTGAGCTTGACGTTGAGGTCCACCACCGAGACGTCGGCGGTGGGCACCCGCATCGCGTAGCCGTCCAGCTTGCCTTTGAGCTCCGGCATGACCAATCCGATCGCCTTCGCGGCGCCGGTGCTGGTGGGGATCATCGAAACGGCGGCCGCTCGCGCGCGGCGCAAGTCGCTGTGAGGGAAGTCCAGCGTAACCTGGTCGTTCGTATAGGCGTGGATGGTGGTCATCCAGCCGCTCTCGATGCCGTATTCGTCGTGTAGGACCTTGGCGATGGGCCCCAGACAATTGGTGGTGCACGAGGCGTTCGACACGATTCGGTGCTTGGACGGGTCGTATGCGTCGGTGTTGACGCCCAGAACGATCGTGACGTCCGGGTCCTTGGCGGGGGCGCTGATGATGACCCGCTCGGCGCCGGCCTCCAGATGTTTGGAGGCGTTCTCGCGATCGACGAAACGACCGGTCGACTCCACCACGATCGTCGCGCGCCGCTCGCTCCACGGCAGTTGGGCCGGGTCGCGCTCGGAGCTGATCGGAATCGTCACCCCATCGACGATGATGGCGTCGTCGCCGGCTTCCACGTCACCCGGGAATCGTCCGTGAATCGAGTCGTACTTCAGCAGGTGGGCGAGCGTTTTGGCGTCTGTCAGGTCGTTGATGCCCACGACCTCGATGTCGTGGCCGCGCGCGGCCCGAAAAACCAGCCTGCCGATGCGACCAAATCCGTTGATTCCTACTCGAATAGCCATGTCTTGCTCCTGCTGCGGTCCGAAGGGCGGGCAGAGTACCGCACAGGCGCCCCGAGAACGAGCCGCTCAATGACCGCGCACCCCCGGCTTCGCTCGCGCTGACGCTTTGCCGCTAAGCTCCGGTCGGGCTGCTGCGGAGGCCGCGTTGATCGTCGGAACCGGAATCGACGTGATCGAGATTGCGCGAATCGAGCGCGCGCTGAAGCAGTCTGGCCAGCGCTTCACCCAGCGCGTCTTCGCGGATGAGGAGATCGCCGCCTGCCGGGCCCGCCGCCGCTCCGGGCCGCACTTCGCGGTGCGTTTCGCCGCAAAGGAGGCTGTGATGAAGGCGCTGGGAACCGGCTGGGCCCAGGGGGTTCGCTGGGTCGATATCGAAACCGTCGAGGAGAGTGGCGACGGGGCGCGACGGTTCTCCTTGAAGCTGCACGGTCGCGTCGCCGAGCTGGCCGCTCAGTTGGGTGCCCGGCCCTACCTCAGCGTCAGTCGCACCCGCAGCCACGCGCTCGCCTTCGTGCTCCTCGAGAGCCCGCGGTCGTGAGCGCCGCCCCTCGGGGCTCCGGTGCGGGTGCTCGCGGGTTTGGACGGCGAGGTGCGGTCGTGCTGGCGGTTCTCGTTCTCGGAGTGGGCTGGCTCGTCATCAATCGCTTCCGCGAGAGCGCGGCCGAGCGCGCTGCCTTTCCCATCGAAGAAGGGAGAGTGGCGGTTGCTGGCATCACGGCGCAGGTCGAGATCTATCGGGACGAGCTCGGGGTTCCACATGTCCAGGCGGGCAACGAGACGGATGCCTACTTCGGCTGGGGCTTCGCACACGCCCAGGATCGTCTGGCGCAGATGCTCTGGCTGCGAAGGAGCGCACAAGGGCGCACGGCCGAGATCATCGGGCGCAAGGGCCTGCCTGCCGATCGCTGGGCACGCTTGTTGGACCTGGCAACGCTCGCCGAGGATCAATCCGAGCGTCTCGACGCGCGGTCGCGAGGGCGGTTGGCTGCGTATGCGGCGGGAGTCAACGCCCGCATCGAACGAATCCGCGCCGGCCGCGTCGGGCCACCGCGGGCGCTGCGGGGTGCGCTGCCCATCGAGCCCTGGCGGCCAGCCGATTCGCTAGCTGTCTTGAAGTTCTATAGCTGGGGCCTAGCCGATACGATTGACGTCAGCCTCGTTCTGCGCGACATCAACTTGCGGCTCGGAAGTCGCGCTGCAGCGCCGTTTTTCCCCAGAGGAAGTGGGGGCGGGTCGGTCCCCGGGGAGCCGCCGCCGTCCGTCACAGCGGCGGCTGATCCCGCGCGGCCCGGCCGTGCCGCCGAAGGTCGTGCGCGACTGCGCCGGGTGCTGGGCGTAGACGGCCGCACCGTGGGCAGCAGCGCCTGGGTGGTGGGCGGCGCCGACACCGAGAGCGGACACGTCATGTTGGCGGCCGACACCCATCTGGAACCGACGGCTCCGTCCTTGCTTCACGTTGCGCAGGTCCAGGGGGGCGAGTTCGACGTCGCTGGCGCAGCCGTGGTTGGGGTTCCCGTGTTCTGGACCGGGCACAACCGAGACATCGCCTGGGCGTCGACCCACCCGAAGCTGGCCAGCATCGATCTCTACGAGGAGACGGTTGATCCGGACAACCCGGGCCGGTACCACGATGGCGCGCGCTGGCAACCCCTGATCGAGCGGCTCGAGGTCATCGGTGTTCGCGGGGGCGGCGACGAGCAGCTCACGATCCGGTCGAGCCGGCATGGGCCGCTGATCGGTGAATGGCTTGCACAAGAGCTCCAGCCGCTCTCCCTCGCCTGGGTTGGCGCGCGCGAAGACGTGCACAGTGCGGTCACTACGATGTCCAGGGTTGCCATGGCCAGCAATGCCGACGAGCTGCTCGCAGCGTTGGAACAGCATCACGAGCCACCGCTGGCGCTCGCGTATGCGGATCGCTTGGGTGCCGGTGGCGTGCAATTGGCCGCCTGGATTCCCCGCCGCGAGCTGCGCACGGACCTGATTCCGCTACCCGGCCGAGCGCGATGGTACGACTGGAAGCGGCGCGTTCCCTTCGAGCAACTTCCCACGCGCCGGCTGACCAACGGGCGCCGTCGCGTCGTCGCGGCCGATGGGCGGTTGTCCTCAACGAGTGACCGCGCGCAAATCGAGTGGCTTTGGCGCTCGGGTGCACGGGTCAAGCGCATCGACACCTTGCTCTCGCGGGAACGGGAACGGGGAGCGATCGACCTGCGTCGGATGTCGCTATTGCAGGCGGACGTGGGCTCTGAAACGACGGCCGGGCTGATCCAGGCGGCTCTCGAGGTTGCCGGGCCGATCGAAGACCTCTCGGTCGAGGCCAAGGACATTACCCGCTTGTTGCAGGCGTGGGACGGAACGTCGCTGGCAGACAGTGTGGGCGCTGCCGCGTACCATGTTTTCGTCGAGAGCTTGGCGGGAGCGCTGTTCGATCAGGTGATCGGAGAGGAGCTCGGGCAACGCTTTCGCGATTTACCCCAGGTGGATGTCAGCCAGGTCGTGCTCGCGCTTTTGGCCATCGCCGGCACCAGCGAAGCTCTTGACCGGGATGCCGCCGGCAGGGCGGTGCGCGATTGCCTGCGCCAAACCTGGCTGAAGCTCTCGTTCAGTCTCGGCGCCAACCGCGACAAGTGGCGCTGGGGTCGTCTGCATCGCCTGACGTTTCGACCCTTTGGTGCGCTGCAGCGCAAGAAGCTGCCGGCGGAGCTGAGCGACTTGCCCATTGGGGGAAGCGGCAACACGATCAACGCGGCAGAGTTCGCGGCCGATTCGATGTCGGTTCGCGTCGCCTCGACGTTCCGTATGGTGATCGATCTGGGCTCGCTCGATCGCGCGTTGATCGCGATCGCTCCGGGGGAGTCGGAGCATCCCCAGCATCCACACTTTCGGGATGGGGTCGACGGTTGGCTGGCCGGACGTTCGGCCCTGCTGGTCACGGATCGGCTTCAGGTCCGGGAATCGGGCTCCCGACGTCTCGTGCTGGAGCGACTACCGTGACGCGCGCCATCCTGTTTGGCGAGGTCGCCTGCTTCTATGCCGAGGTAGAGCGCGCCGATGACCCGACCCTCGAGGGGCACGCCATTATCGTCGGCGGCGATCCCCACAAGCGAGGGTTGGTGCAGGCCGCGAGCTCTGAGGCGCTGGCGGCAGGAGTGACGACGGACCTCACGGTGCTCGAGGCTCTCAAGCTCTGTCCGCACGCGCGTGCCACCCGCACCAACATGCGCCGCTATCGAGAGGTTTCGAGGCAGTTGTTTGCCTGCCTGAGGCGAGGGTTCGATTGGCTGGAACCATATGGGCTCGGCGCCGCCTACTTCGACGTGACGGGTGCAGGCGACTCGCCGGAGGGAATCGCCCAAAGTCTTCGCAGCCTCGTGGCGGACGAGCTTGGTCTACCACTGCGGGTCGGGATCGCCTCTGGAAAGTTTCTGGCGCGACTCGCCGCACAGGAGGCGGGCTCGCCCGGTTGGTTTCGGATTCCCAGCAGCGGCGAGGCCGACTTCCTGAGCCCGTTTCCAGTGACGCGGCTCGAAGGCGTGGGCGAAAAGACCGCCGCCACCTTGGCCGAGCTGGGGGCGGAGCGAATCGGCGAGCTGATCGAAATCGGCCCGGGGCCCCTCCAAGAAGCACTGGGAACCCACGGCCTGCGAGTCCACGCCTATGCGGCGGGTCGCGACGACCGACCCGTTCGTGCTGCACGCCACCCCCAGAGCGTGAGCCGAGAGGCGACCCTGACCGAAACTCGAGACCTCGACGTGCTCGCGGTGCAGCTCCAGGAGCTGGCCGCGAGCCTGGAGGCCGAGCTGCGCTCGCAGCGGCTGTCCGCGTCCCGCGTGATCTTGAAGGTGCGCTTCGCGGATCGGGTGACGACAACGCGCAGCCAGACCCTGACCGCACCAATCGCGTCCGCGGCCGGGATTCAGCAGGTCGCCGTGGGGCTCCTGGCGCGCACCCAGGCCGGATCGCGCCCGTCGCGCGGCCTCGGAATCCAGCTGGGGAGACTCCAGCACGAGGGGGAAGGGGATCGGCAACTCGATCTCTTTCCCCGCTAGCCCGGGCGGGTTCTTCCCCGGGGGCTCAAGGGTCGGCGGCCATCGGTCGAAGGGTAGCGATCGGCTCGCGCGGACTCCGCTTGCGGCCGACCAGCTCACTTTCGAGAGGCCGGGGACGCGACCCATGGAAAAATGCAGTGACGATGATCGACGGAAGTACCGGAGAATCGGCACAGACCACGTAATCTCCTTCGCGCCCGTCGAGACCCAGGATCTGCTCGGAGTCAGTCGAAATATCTCCTCCGGCGGCATCCGCTTCGAAGCGATCGGCTGCGAGATCAACCTGGGCGACGTGCTTCGTGTGACGTTCAACGTCGACGACCACACCGTGGTCGCGGTTGGACGTGTGGCCTGGGCGACCGAAACCGACCCGATTACCACCGACGTCGGCCTGGAGTTCGTCAAGATCGACCCCGCCGCCGTGACGCTGCTCGACGACGTGGCTGGAACCGAGATCCTCTAGCCAGCTGGATCCGGCGTAGGCGGCTGGACCGGCCGCTTGACACGCCCCGGAAGCGGGTGCGAGTGTCCTCCCCGATGGCGGATTTCCACCAGAGTGGTGTTATCACCACGTTGCACCGGCTGGGCGAAGGTCGGGTCGACCGCTTGGAACGGGAGCTGCTCCAATACAGCCGCGTGAGACCGATCGCCTTGGTGCTGCCTTGTTTGTTCTCGGAGCTGCGCGGACCGGGCCTCAAGGGCATCGTCGACGTGCTGCGGGGCGTCGAGTACCTGAGCGAGATCATCGTCAGCATCTCCGGGACCGACGAGCGAGCCGACTACGAGGAGATGCGCTCGCTGTTCGACGGCGTGCGCAGCATCCGGGGCGAGCCGCCCGTACTGCTCTGGAACAGCGGCGCTCGGGTCCAGGCGCTGCTGGAAACCCTACGCGACGAGGGGTTGGACCCTGGAAGCGGCGGGAAGGGTCGCAGCACCTGGCTCGCCTATGGCTACGTGCTGGCCACCAACCTGTCTCGCGTCATTGCGGTGCACGACTGCGACATCATCGACTACCCGCGCGAGCTGCTCGCCCGTCTCTGCTACCCGACTGCAAATCCGAATCTCCACTACGAGTTCACCAAGGGTTACTACGGGCGCGTCACCGATCGGCTGAACGGGCGCGTGACCCGCTTGTTCGTCGGCCCACTGATCAAGGCTCTCAAGGCGGTACTCGGCTCGCACCCGCTGCTCGAATACCTCGATTCCTTCCGCTATCCGCTGGCGGGCGAATGCTCCATGACCACGGAGCTGGCTCGGATCAACCGCATTCCGAGCGACTGGGGTCTGGAGATCGGAATGCTCGTCGAGGTGTACCGGAATTGTTCGCTGAAGCGGATCTGCCAGGTGGAGATCGTCGACAACTACGACCACAAGCACCGCGAGCTGTCCGAAACCGACGCCACCCTGGGTCTTCATCGGATGGTCTTCGACATCGCCTCTTCGTCGATCCGCAACCTCGCCTCCTACGGCGTCGAGTTCGATGCGGGCTTTCTCAACACGCTGACAGCTGCCTACACCCGCACCGCGCAGGATGCCATCGCTTCGTACAGCGATGACGCAGCACTCAACGGGCTCGCCTTCGACCGCCATGAGGAAGAGGTCGCGGTCGAGACGTTCTCTCGGGCCTTGAATGCCGCCGGCCTGGGCTTCGTCCGAGACCCGATGGGCCTCCCCCAAATTCCGAATTGGAATCGGGTGACATCGGCGCTGCCGAGCTTCCTGGACGAGCTACGCCAAGCGGTCGACGCGGACGCCCTCGAAACCAGTTGACGCCAGGCCCGAATCACCGCCGTTCTCAGGACGCGGGAGTCGCCTCGAGGGCCTGGTCGAGCACTCCGTCGATCGTCTCGACCAGTCGCAGGTCGAGGTTCTCCCGCACTTCGTCCGGAATGTCGACGAGGTCTTTCTCGTTTCGCCGCGGGAGGATCACCGTTTCGATTCCGGCGCGGGCCGCTGCCAGGATCTTGTCCTTGATGCCACCCACCGGGAGCACCCGGCCGCGCAGGGAGATCTCGCCCGTCATGGCGACAGTTCCGATGGCCTTCCGTCCCACGAGCGCGGAGACCAGCGCCGTGACCAGCGTGACACCTGCGGAAGGCCCGTCCTTGGGAACCGCACCGGCGGGTACGTGAAGGTGGATTTCGCAGCCCGCGAAGGCGTCTTTGGGGAGTCCGAGTTTATCCGCGTTGGAGCGAACCCACGAGAGTGCGGCCTCCGCAGACTCGCGCATGACGTCGCCCACCTGGCCGGTCATTCGCAGTCGAACGCCCTCGCCACCGGGAATGACGGTGGCTTCGATGAAGAGGATTTCGCCGCCGTGGCTGGTGTGGGCCAGGCCGACGGCCACGCCCGGCAGCACCGTCCGCTCGGCGCTCTCCGGAAGGTGGGGCGGGGCGCCGAGGGCTTCGGTGACGAATTCGGGATCGATGTCGACGTTGGCCTGGCCGTCTCGACCCACGCTGCGGCGCGCAGCCTTACGCATCAGGTTGGCGATGTGGCGGTCGAGATTTCGCACGCCAGCTTCACGCGTGTACTCGCGTACGACCTTGTCCAGGGCCTCGTCACTCACTGTGATTCGTTCGGGCGTCAACCCGTGTGCATCGATCTGCTTGGGAACCAGGTGTCGGCGGGCGATCACCAGCTTGTCTCTCTCGGTGTAGCCAGGCAGCTCGATCACCTCCATGCGATCGAGTAGCGCCGCAGGGATCGTCGCCAGCGTGTTGGCGGTCGCGATGAACAGCACGCGCGATAGATCGAACGGGATCTCGATGTAGTGGTCGCTGAAAGCGTGATTCTGCTCGGGATCCAGCACCTCGAGCAGCGCGGAGGAGGGGTCTCCGCGAAAATCGCCTCCGAGCTTGTCGATCTCGTCGAGCAGGAAGATTGGATTGCGCGTGCCCGCCCGGCGCAGGCTCTGAATGATTCGCCCTGGCATGGCGCCGACATAGGTCCGACGGTGGCCGCGAATCTCGGCTTCGTCGCGAACTCCGCCCAGCGAGGCTCGCGCGAAGCTTCGGCCCATGGCTCTTGCGATCGAGCGTCCGAGCGACGTCTTGCCCACACCCGGCGGGCCGACGAAACACAGAATCGGACTCTTGGCGCTGGGAGCGAGCTTGCGCACCGCCAGAAATTCGACGATGCGATCCTTCACCTTCTCGAGGTCGTGGTGATCCGCGTCGAGAATTTCGCGCGCGGAGGGTAGGTCGAGCTTGTCCTCGGATTCCTGAGACCAGGGTAGATCGGCCATCCACTCGATGTAGGTGCGAATCAGATGGCGATCCGGTGCGTGTTGAGGCAAGGCTGCGAGCCGCTTGAGCTCACGCTCGGCCTGCTCGAGGGCGGGCTGCGGGAGGTTCGCCTCGACGATCCGCTCGCGCAGCTCCTCGGCCTCCCGAATGCTCGGGTCCGCCTCGCCAAGCTCTTCCTCGATCTCGCGCATTCGGCGCCGCAGCAAACGCTCGCGCCGGCCGGGCTCCATGTCATCGGATTCGGATTCGTGACTCAACGCGCGCTGGGTCTCCGCGATGGTGACTTCGCGCTCCAGGTGCGACGCCACGACGGTCAGCCGCTCAACCGGATCGGTCTCGGCCAATAGCACGGCCTTCTCTTCGGGTGGTAGCGGAAGCCAAGAAGCGACCACATCCGCCATCAGTCCTGGGCTCGGTATCCCCGAAACGAAGGTCTTCCACTCGTCCGGGTAGTCGTCGTGGAGATCGATCAGCCGATGGGCGGTCGACACCACACGCTTCCATGCCTCATCGACCGCGGCCGAGTCGGCCGGAGGGTCGCTGAGGGCATCGAGCTGCATCATCAGCGCCGGCGACTCGGCGGTTGCCTGGCCCAGCCGGGTGCGGATCACCCCCACGACGATGGCCTGCTTGCCGTGATTGCGAGCATCGATCGTGCGGATCACACGCACCACGCAGCCCACCGAGAAGAGGTCTTCGATCCCAGGATCTTCGACGCTGGGGTCACGCTGGGTGGCCACGATCATGAAGCCGCTGTCGCCCGCCTCTTCCAGCGCAGCCAGCGACTTCTCGCGACCGATCGCCAGGGGGACAGTGAACCCCGGGAAGACCACCACGTCGCGGACCGGTAGTACCGGCAGCGTACTGGGGATCTCGATCGCTTCCTGTCCCGCCATCGTGACGGTCTCGCTGCCGCCGTTGCCCTCGCCCATCCAACAACCCCCAACGAACCCCCAGTGGAGTTCGGATTCCCGGCGAAGCCGGATCTGAGAAGGCTAAGCGCGCTCGGGGCCGGGTCAAGGAGGGGGTCAGCCGCTCCGGGGTGGCCTCACGAAGGGAGAGGAGAGCTTGGCGTGCGCTATGGCGGGGGTTCGTGGTGCCCGGGACTGGAGTCGAACCAGCACGAGGTTGCCCTCACTAGGTCCTGAACCTAGCGCGTCTACCAATTCCGCCACCCGGGCCCAGCGGCGCGAAGACTACGGCTCGGCCCGGGAGGCGTCAATTCTCTGGTCGAGTCGCCGCGATCGATCCGCGCACACCGGCCGGGGTCATAGCCCGGCGAGGAGCTGATCGACCTCGTCTTCGCTGTTGTAGAAGTGGGGCGACGCGCGTACTCCCCCGCGCCTTTCGGTTACGAAGACCTGCTGAGCGCGCAGTCGTTTCACTGTCTGCTGTGCTGAGTATTCGGGCAGGGTGAAGGAGACGATGCCGGACGACTCGCCGGGACCTCGCGGGCTGCGCAGCTCCGCGCCTCGCTCGAGGAGGCCTTCGACCAGCCGGTCGGTGAGGGACAGCACGCGTTCCGCGATCTCAGTCACGTCGAGCTCAAGGAGCAGATCGATGGCTGCACCGAGGCCGAAGATTCCCGGTGTGTTGGGTGTTCCCTCCTCGAATCGCCCGGCGCTGGCTTGCAGCTCCATGTGGTAGTGGTCGAAATCGCGATTGTCGCGCACGCTGCGCCAGCCGATGACGCGGGGCGTGACCAGATTCTGTACCCGTTTCGAACAGTAGAAGATCCCACAGCCCTCGACGGACAACAGCCATTTGTGGCCGTCCGCAGCCAGGAAATCGATCTCACACGCCCTCACGTCGACCGGTAGGCAGCCGAGGCTCTGGATGGCGTCGACGCAGAACAAGATGCCGCGTTCGCGGCACAGCTGGCCCAGCGTCTGCAGATCGTTTCGGGCGCCACTCCCGAACTCGACAGAGGAGAGCGCGAGCATTCGCACCCGGGGGTTGCGCAGAGCCGCTTCCAGCGACTCCGGCGGGAGCCTCCCCTCCTGACCTTGCAGCATCACGGTCTCGACGCCGCGGTCGCGTAGACTCCACCAGGGATAGACGTTGGAGGGATATTCGAGGTCACAGGTTACGATCACGTCGCCCCGCTTCCAGTCGAGCCCCGCGGCCACGAGTCCCAGCCCCTCGGTGGTGTTCTTGACGAACGCAATTTCCTCGGCGCGGGCGTTCAGCAGCAGGGCGGCTCGACCGCGCACGCGCTCGACCTCGCGGTTGTAGCTGCGGTCGTAGTGATAGGCCCCGGCGCGGGTGGCCTCCGCGAGGTAGCGCTGGATCGCTTCTTCGACTCGGCAGGAGATCGGCGCGACACCCGCGTGATTGAAGTAGACGAGCTCTTGCGTGACGGGAAAGAGGCTGCGCGTCCGCTTCCAGTTCAGGGTCGAGATCGCTTGATCGGCCATCCGCCGGGCTCCCTCAATCGCTCGAACCGGACGTGGCGGCCGCGGGTGGGCGAATGGCGAAGATTGCGCCGGCCAGAGTATAGAGCAGCGCCGTTGCGCGAGGGCCATCGGAGGCGATCAGGGCGACGGCGACCAATCCGGTCGAGCCCGCGAAGGCGAAGCCCGCGATAGAGCTGATTCGTCGCACGCGAGCACCGGTTCGCGCGGCGGCAGCGAGTTGTCGGCAGAAGATCGCCGCGACCGCGCAAACCAGAGCAGCAATCGTGAAGTCCGGGCCCGCCGCCGCCGCGGACGCTTCCGTTGGCCAGAGCGCAATCGTGACCGCGCACAGGGCGAGCGCGACCAGCGTCGTACGATGTGCGATTCCCACTCCCCGTTCAGCGTTCACAGCCGTGCTCCGGGCTCAAGTGGGTCCAACTTTGCTGGCAGCGACCGTTGCATCTCGGACTCCCCCGGGTGGGCCGGCGGCTGGGAACGCCCCTCGCGGGAGAGGAAGTGCTTCGCTGTGGCGCGCGCGGGCGTGCTCCACCAAATCGGGGATGCGCCAGGGGGCCGGGAGCCGAACGCGATCGCCGCGCTTGGTTCGGAAGCACAGGTAGCCGTGTTGCTCGGCGTGGAGCATTAGATCGCGCAGCAGCGCAACGTCCTGGCGGCAGTAACGTTCGATCTCATCCACACGTCCCTCCTTCCACCAGGCGAGCGATTGGAGGCCGTCGCCTCCCTTGCTCACTCCCAAAGTCTCTTCGGCGAGGTGACCGAGGGCAAGCCGGTAGCCCAGCCGTTGATGGATCGCCGTCAGCATGTCGAAGGTGGGCAGTGCAGGCAGATCTGCATCCGTGTAGCCCCGCAATACGGCGTAATCGAATCCGACGATGTTGAAGCCGATCACCAGCTCAGCGGCGCTCAGGCGCGCCACCAGCCGGTGAACGTCTTGTTCGCCGAACGTCTCGAACTGCCCGGTCTCACTGTCGTAGAGTACCGCGAGCGCCAGTCGCATCAGATGAGCGTTGTGCCAACCCCCGACCTCTGCAGCGCTGCGCTGGGTCTCGAGGTCGAAATAAACGATCTGCGCGGTCGCCGGCTGCTCCTCGTGAAGTGCGATTGGGCGGGGGAATTCGAGCTCAGACGCTGCGATGCGCGAATCGTTCGTGATGGGGAGCGGATCGCGCGCGAGCAACATCCGCAGCGCCATCACGGCGGCCTTCTTGTCGATCGGCCGATTTCCATTGCCGCATTTCGGAGAGTGTACGCACGACGGGCAACCCTCCTCGCAAGGGCAATCCTCGATCAAATCGCAGGTGGCGTCGAGCAATACCTCGACGCGGTCGAACATGCTGACGGCGAGTCCTGCGCCACCCTGAAAGCCGTCGTAGAGGAAGATTGCGGCGCGTCCGGTCTGCGGGTGGCGCGTATAGGAGATGCCGCCGACATCGTGGCGATCGCAGAGAACGAACAGCGGAAAGAGGGAGAGGGCTGCATGCTCCGATGCGTGAATACCTCCCATCACGTGGCGTCTAGCCGCCTCCAACGCCTGGGGAATCTCGTCGGGAAACTCGATCCAGATCGCGACGGTCTCGAACGAGCTCGGCGGGAGCTCGAGCGGCTCGGTGTCCAGCAAGTCCTGGCCCCGGATGCGTCTCCGCTCGAAGCCGGTGACGGTCTTCGTGACCTTTACGCGACCCTGCACCAGCCGAAAGTTTCCAGCCGGCCGCGATCGCTCGCGAGATAGGATTTCGGTTTGCTTCTCGGAGATCGCTCTTGTGTAGTAGGGCGACACGATCGGGCGAACCCGGACGGCGAGCTCGTCTCGATCGAGGCGCGTCACCAGGAACTGACGCCCGCCGTGCAAGTAGATGGCCCCCTCGTGACACTCGCTGAATACGTTCGCCGACCCGATCGTTCCGATGATCTCGACGCTCTCGCCCTCGGAGACATCCGAGGAGATCACGTAGCTCGAGCCGGTGTGGCGCAGGCGGACGTCGCGGTGGGGTCGCCGACGGGCCGCGAACCACTCGCTGCCCGCTTCGCTGCGCAGCAGTCGGCCGTCGTTCTCGAGATCTTGGAGAGTGTCGCGCGCCTCCTCAGAGGCCAGCCACGGCTCGTCGGCACGCAGTGGAACCTCGGCTGCCGCACAGGGCAGGTGGGCGGCGGCAATCTCCGCGTTGTGGGGGTCAGCGATGGCGTGTTCGAAGTTTCGATCGATCAGCTCGCGGGGGTGAGATACCAGGTATTGATCCAGAGCATCCGGCTGCGCGATCAGCGCGATAGCCGCTTCGCCCTGGCGTCCCACCCGCCCTCCGCGCTGCCAGGTTGCGATCTGGCTGCCGGGGTATCCGACCAGAAGGCATACGTCGAGGCCGCCAACGTCGATTCCCAGCTCGAGGGCCGATGTCGAGATGACTCCCATGAGGTCGCCCGAGAACAGCCGAGCTTCGATCTTTCGGCGCTCAGCGGGCAGAAAGCCAGCGCGGTAGGAGCTGATTCGCGCCTCCAGCTCGGGCTCTGCTTCGATCACCCAGCGGTGCATCAACTCGGTAATGACGCGTGCCTTGGTGAAGGCGATGGTCCGCAGGCCGAGGCCGACCGCGAGCCGAAACAGCCGAGTCGCCAACGAGTACGGAGAACCCACGGGGCGAAAGAGCAGCAGTTGACGTTTTTCGCGGGGTGCGCCGTTCTCCTCGATGACTTCGAACGGTTGACCGGTCAATGTCGTCGCGAGATCTCCCGGGTTTGCGATCGTCGCAGAAGCGGCCACGAATTGGACTCTGCCGCCGTGAAAGCGCGTCACCCGATCGAGGCGGCGCAGCAGCTGCGACACGTGGGAGCCGAAGATCCCCCGATACGTGTGCAGCTCATCGAGCACGACGATTCCCAGGCCCCGAAAAAACGTTCGCCAGCTGGCGTGGTTCGCCAGGATTCCCGCGTGCAGCATGTCGGGCGTGGTGATCAGGATTCGCGGAGGGTTCTCACGAATCTTGCGACGCTGACCCGGCGGAGTGTCGCCGTCGTAGATGGCGACGTCGATCTTCTCAGCGGCAGGTCCGAGGTCCTGGAGATCCCGAGCGAGGCGGCGCTTCTGATCGCGCTCGAGTGCCTTGAGGGGGAAGAGGTAGAGCGCGTGGCGGCTCGAGTCGGCGCCGGCAGCGAGCAATACCGGTAGGTTGTAGACCAGCGTCTTTCCGCTGGCCGTGGGCGTCGCCAGCACCACGTGGCTCCCACGCGCGATCAGCGTCAACGCCCGCGATTGGTGGCTGTAGAGACCCAATGGGTGCCGTCCTTCGACCAGCGAACCCAGGGAAGAGAATCCTTCCGGTAGCGGCCCGATCACCGCTGCGGTAGCGGGCAAGACCTCGTGATGCTTCAGGGTAGGGCGAAGATCGCCATCGGAGGCGATCGCCTCTACGAAGGCCCCGATGTTGGCCACGGGGAGCTCCCGAACTCAGCTGCAACCCGTCGGAGCACGCGCTTCGTCGCTGGGAGGTGAAGCGCGGGCGGTGACGGATGCTGGCTGTCGGATGGCGTCGGGGGTGAGGGGAGACTATCTCGTCGGGCGGGGCCGCATCAACCCCCGCTTGCTCGGTTGGGGGGGAGTCCTGCATTCTCCTGCCAGATGCGCTTCTCCCTTCAACTTCAATACGCCATTTGCGGGAGCTTCGATCTGGCGTACAACGGCGGCCGCGAACCCGTCCAGATCCGCGTCATCAGCGAGCGACAAGCGATCCCGTCGCGGTACCTCGAACAGATCTTCCAGCGCCTCCGGCGCGCCGGACTCGTCAACAGCAAGCGCGGCCCCGGCGGGGGGTATGCGCTGGCCCGACCGCCGGAGCAGATCAGCCTGCGGGAAATCGTCGAGGCCGTCGAGGGCCCGCTTTCCGAGACATTGCGAATGGCCTCGCCCCGCGATGGGTCCAGCGCTGAGTTTCGGCCGAGCTTTGTGTGGGGGTTGCTGTCGGAGGGTCTCACGGAGACGTTGGCAGCGACCAGTCTGGAGAGCCTCTGTCGTGCCGCCACCCTCGCCGAGCTTCCACGAACGAACCCCGACGCTCCGATGTACTTCATTTGAGCCCCGCTCGCTCGAGGCAACCCCGTTGCGTAGAATCCGGCCTCGGCTGGCACTTCGCCCTCGATGGGTTTGCGCGAGGCGGCTGACCGGCAGAGCGCGAAATGGAAGACGACTCCCAAAACAGCCGACGCGTGGATGTCGACGAGACCTTGCCCTCGGTCGAAGTTCCGAGGCGGA
>CAXMOC010000094.1:0-26431 GCA_964194865.1 uncultured Opitutales bacterium
GAAGTTCAACACCACCGCCCGAAAAGCCCGCCGACCGGAAACTTGCGAGAAACGCCGCCGCAAGATCGCCCCCCGGGAGAGGTGGTAGGCCCCGAAACGCTCCAGATAGGCCTCGATGGTGGGGTAGCGGTGCACGATCACTTGAAAAGAGGCGGTGTAATCCCAGGTCACCCCATCGATCGCCACCATCCCCTGGCCGGTCTCCATGCGCATCCACCCCTCGGGAGGGCGCACCTCGAAGCCCAGGCGCACGTCCACGTACGGCGCCATCGCCAGCGTGGGCTGGCCGGTGGGGGGCTCCGGGCCGGCGGGCTCCGCGGAAGGCTCGAGCGGGACGTGGCCGAAGATGGTCCCGTTCTCTAGCCGGTAGAGCGAGAGGAAGGAGTTGACGTCCTGGGCCGACAGGCGCGGAACGGCCAGATCGCGAACTACCTCGTACATCGCGTCCGAAGGAATCGGGCTGTGGGAGCGCATCCCCAAGGCGTGGCCCAGCTCGTGGAGGGCGATGCTCTCCACCTGATGCGGATCGAGCAGGCCGTGGGGATCGGCCAGATAGATCAGCAGACGGTCCACCCGGTAGTGGACCTGCAAACGCTCGCTGTCGGGGTCTTCCCCGTCCGATTGGCAGGCGTGCGACAGCGAAATCCGGCCCAGCCCGCGCCGGTCGCTCTCTTCGGGCGCCTCCTCGGCAACGAGCACCAGCTCGAGATCCGCCACCGCGCGATCCCCAGTGCGCTCGAAGGCTACGAGGCCCTCGAGCGCCTCCTCCCAGTGCGCGAGCGCAGACTCTACCGCCGCAACGAAACGAGCCGGCTCGATCGGATCGAACTCGTCCTCCAGCTCCGCGGGTATGACCGGAGACTCGAGGTAGACCTTCAGAGGCATGCTGGCTTCGGACCATCGGCAGAGGACCAGGTAGTCGCCGGCGGGATCGTCGCCGGGCAGCCGATGAGCCATGAAGGGCAGGTAGTTGGGCTCGATCAGGTCGCGGTGCGCGGCTTCGAAAGCACCGTAGTCGCGCCGATCCGGCCAGTAGGGGCGCGGCGCCGAATCTTGCGGGCCCGCCGGGAACATCCAGGCGCAGCCACTGGCCCAGCAGGCGATTCCCAGCAGGCCCCCGAGGCGAATTACACCGGCGATCACGAGCGCTTGCGGCCTCTCATGGTGCGTTGAAGATCGCGATCGGTTTCGCGCTCACGGATCGCCTGGCGCTTGTCGTAGCGACGTTTTCCGCGGGCGAGCGCGAGCTCCAGCTTGGCGCGGCCGTCTTTGAAATACAGTTGCAAGGGAATCAACGTGAGACCCCGCTCCTTGACCCGGCCCTCCAGCCGCGAAATTTCGGACCGACGCAACAGCAGCTTGCGCTCGCGCAGCGGGGGGGCGTTGGCGCGCCCCGCCTGCTCGTAGGCACCGATGTGGGCGTTCAGTAGGAAGACCTGCCCGCGACGGATCTCCGCATAGGCATCGCCCAGGCTGGCCTTGCCGGCGCGCAGCGCCTTGACCTCGGGGCCCAGCAGAGCGATGCCGGCCTCGAAGCTGTCGATGATTTCGTACTCGAAGCGGGCCTTGCGATTGCTCGCAATCAGCTTGCGCTGCGGTTTGTCGTCACTCATCCCCGGAAGGCCCCAAGGCGGGATGGTACCGGGGTTGAGGATCGGCCGCGCGGCAATGCACACGCCGCACCTCGCCCGCCCGACAAAGCCCCGGATTCAGGGCTGCAGCAGGCGGTTGTCGATCAGCCGCACCTCCTGGCCCTCCGCCCCGGCCGGTGGGCGCATGAAGACCGCCAATGCCAGCAACCCAGCTGCCTCGAGACGCTCACCTATTGGCTCGAGAGAATCGGGGTCGCGGAGGTCGACGTAGTCGATCCGCGCGAGCGGAGCCTTGCGAATCTCCGCCGCGGCCAGCGCTACCAGACGCTGCGTATCGCGTTCGCCGGCCGCGAGGGCGGCCTGCGCAGCGTTCAGTGCTCGCACCAACGCAGTGGCCTCGCGCCGCGCTTCTGGGTGAAGCTGCCGATTCCGACTGGAGAGGGCCAGGCCATCGGGTTCGCGGACGATCGCTCCGCCGGCGATCTCCACGTCGAGCCCCAGGTCACGCACCATGCGGCGAATGATTGCCAGCTGCTGGTAGTCCTTCTCGCCGAAGACGGCAACGTGGGGCCGAGCGGTCAACAGAAGCTTGGCGACGATCGTTGCAACGCCCCGAAAGTGGTCCGGCCGGCTGCTTCCGCACAGAGGCTTCGCCAACTCGGTCACCTCCACCCAGGTTTGCATGGACGGCGCGTACATTTCGCTGGCGTCGGGAGCGAAGACTGCATCCACTCCCGCCGCTCGGCAACAGGCCAGGTCTGCTTCGAGCGTTCGCGGGTAGTCGCTCAGGTCTGCAGCATCCTCGAATTGCGTGGGGTTGACGAAGATCGAGACCCAGACACGGTCGGCGCGCTTGCGGCCCTCTTCGAGCAGCGAGAGATGGCCCCTGTGAAGCGCACCCATGGTGGGGATCAGCGCAACTCTCGCACCCGCAGAGCGCTCGCTGTCCGAAAGCGCTCGAAGCTCCGGAATCGTCTCGATCACCCGCATCGAGCTATCGATAGGAATGTTTCTCGTCGGGGAACTTCGAGTTCGCAACCTCTTCCGCGAAGCTTCGCGCGGCCTGGGACGCGAGGGCCCCGAGGTTTGCGTATTGCTTGACGAAGCTCGGGGCCCAATCCGTAAGCCCCAGCATGTCGTGCATGACCAACACCTGGCCATCGCAATGCACGCCAGCGCCGATGCCGATGGTGGGAATCGAGAGCTCCGCGGTCACCTCGCGCGCGAGATCCTCGGGAATTCCCTCCAGCACCACCGCGAAGGCACCCGCAGCCTCCACCGCTCGGGCATCGGCCAACACGCGGGCGCGCCCACGATCGCTGCGGCCTTGAACGCGGTGGCCCCCCATGCGATGGATCGCCTGGGGGGTGAGACCGACGTGGCCCATGACGGGGATCTCGGCCGTCACGATGCGCGCAATCGTCGCCGCCTGGCTCTCGCCTCCCTCGAGCTTGACGGCCTGTGCCCCTCCCTCTTTCACGCAACGCAGGGCGTTGCGGACCGCGTCCTCCGCAGAGATCTGGTAGCTGCCAAAGGGCATGTCGGCGACGACCAGTGACCGCCGCGCACCACGCGCCACTGTACGGGTGTGATAAACGATCTCGTCCAAGCTGACGGGAAGCGTCGTGTCCTCACCTTGGACGACGTTTCCCAGCGAGTCTCCCACCAGGAGAACATCGATGTCCGCCGAGTCGAAGATGCTGGCAAAGGTAAAGTCGTAGGCGGTGAGCATCGCGATGCGCTCGCCACGGCTCTTTCGGCGAGCAAGGGACGGTACGGTAACGCGTTGTTCGCGGACGGCCTTGGCGGTGACGACAGGCACGGCGCCTCCCGGGCTCCTGCGAGCCGGGCACCGCGAAAAACAAAAAACGCGCCAGCCGGAATTCTCCGGAGGCGCGGCGTCGGCCGACGCATGCTGCGCCGGCTTCCCATCCAACTGCCCCCGTCTCGGTCCGCGAAGATCCGAGCGTTGTTCTGGGCGTTGCTAGGCGTCGTCTCTGTTTGCCCGCGGCGCACTGCGCACAGGGCGATGTGTTGATCCCGATTTTTCGTATCCCGATGGAGTTCGCAACTTGCGAGACCCCTCGCTCGAAAATGTTGGTCCAGGCGGCCCGGAGTGTCAACCCATGCCGGATCCAGGGCGGCCAGTCAGACTCCCAGGCGCTCGCGCAGCGCCGGAGCCAGATAGCGACTCTCCAGCAGCTCGCTGGCGTGTGCCTGCAGGGCCTGGACCAGCACCTCGCTGTGCTCTTCGAGTGAATCGCCCGTCGCCAGGACGACCCAGACCCGATCTCTCACCCGACATACCCCGCTGGCGATCGGAAGGTCGCGGTCTTCTCCGGCGCGGCCGCTGGTTCGGCGCACCTCGAAGCCCGCAGCACCAGCGAGCTCCAGCAGTGCTTTGTGTACATCGATCGGCGTCACGGCGTACTTCCGAGCTGACGCGCCAATGCCAGCAACGCCTCGGGCTCGAGGCTCTCGGCTCTCGCGCGTGGGTCGATGTCGGCGCGCGCCAGAGCCGTCTGGAGTTCCGCCAGCGAGTGCGCGGTACACAGCCCTCCGGATCGCAATGAGTTCAACACCGTCTTGCGACGCTTGGCGAAGGCAGCGCGCACCACGCGCTCCACTGCTTCGAGCTCCTCCCCACCCACGGCGGATTCCTTCAGCGGCGTGATTCGCACGAAGCTGGAGTGAACCCGAGGGACGGGAAAGAAGCAGTTGGGCGAGAGGTCCATCTGCCGGGAGAAACTCACAGTGAGACGGTGGAGCACTGAGAAAGATCCGTAGTCCCGAGATCCCGGCGCCGCGAGCAGGCGAGCTGCGACCTCGGATTGAAGCATCACCGACCAGTCTGCGATGATGCTGCGAAGCTCCAGAAATCGCCGCAAGAGCGGAGCCGACACCTGATACGGGAGGTTGGCGACCACCCGAACCCGGCCGCCGCAACGCGCCACCCAGCCGGCGAGGTCGATCTCCAGCGCGTCGCCGTGAACCAGCTCGACGTTGGCGGGAAGGCGGCCTTCGGCGCGCAGGGCGCGCACGATTCCCGCGTCGATCTCGATGCTGACCACCCTTTGGGCTCGTGCCGCGAGCGCCTCAGTCAAAGCGCCCAGCCCGGTTCCCACCTCGATCACGCTGTCATCGGACTCCACGCCCGACAGCTCCACCAGCCGCGTCGCCAGCGTGTCGTCGACGAGAAAGTTCTGTCCAAGGTCGCGACTCGCGGCCAGGCCGTGGCGAGACAGGAAGCTCTTGACCGCTCCGGCGCTCACAAGGGACCGCTGCCGCGCGAGAACGAGTTGAGGTCCAGGCCGTGTCGCTCTCCGCGCGCGAGTACCCGCGCGCCGGCTGCGGCGATCATCGCCGCGTTGTCGGTGCACAGATCCGGGGGGGGTACGCTCACCTCGAAGCCATCGCGGCCGGCTGCCAGGGCAATCTCATCACGCAACCGGCGATTGGCCGCCACCCCGCCGACCACCGCCAGACGCCGCAGCCCTTGATCGGCGAGGGCGGCCCGGGCTTTGGTCACCAGCACGTCGACGGCGGCCGCCTCGAAGGATGCCGCGATGTCGGCGACCTGGGCCTCGGATAGGCCGCCCTCCCCCGCTCGGCGCTCTACCTCCAGAGCCACCGCCGTCTTCAGACCGCTGAACGAGAACTCGCAGCCGGGAACGTGGAGCATCGGCCGTGGGAGCTCGACGGCGCGCGGATCGCCCTGCTCCGCCGCCGCCGAAACGGCTGGACCGCCGGGATAGTCGAGGCCCAGTAGCTTGGCGACCTTGTCGAAGGCCTCGCCGGCTGCGTCGTCGCGCGTCTGCCCGAGCAGCCGCGCCGGTGCATTCGCCTCCACTCGGAAGATCGCCGTGTGTCCGCCCGAAACCAGGAGACCGAGGTACGGCGGGCGCAGCGCTGGGTCGGCGAGCTCGGCGGAAGCGAGGTGCCCGGCCAGATGGTGGACCCCCACGATCGGAATCTGGAGCCGGTAGGCGAGCGCCTTGCCGAACGACAGCCCCACCAGCAGTGATCCGACCAGGCCGGGACCCGCCGTCACTGCGACCGCGTCGAGTTGATCCAGCTCGATGCTCGCCTGGGCGAGCGCGGCCTCGACGACGTCCGAGACCGTCCGCACGTGATCTCGGGAGGCGAGCTCCGGAACCACACCGCCGTACGGCCGATGGACCTCGGCTTGGCCACGAATCACACTGGCAACGATCTCCGTGCCGTGGCGGACTACCGCCGCCGCCATCTCGTCGCAGGAGCTCTCGATGCCAAGAACGAGGTCGAAGCTCAGCCGGCCCTTCGCTCCAGCTTTTCCTGTTCGGACTTGCAATCGATGCAAAGCTCGGCCACCGGCCGCGCTCGAAGTCGCTTGACGCCGATCTCCTCGCCGCAGTTCATGCACTCGCCGAACTCGCCGTCTTCGATCTTCTTCAGCGCGGTATCGACCTTGGCGAGCAGCCCCTGCTCGCGTTCACGCAACCGGCCCGTGAACTGCAGGTTGATTTCCGATGAGGCGGTGTCGATCTCGTCCGGAAAATCATCGGGGTCGAGGTGGATATCTCCCCCGAGCGCCTTGCGTTGGTTGCCCTGGAGCTGCTCGCGCTGCTCGAGCAGAAGCTTCTTGAACCGCTGGAGATCCCGTTTGTTCAAGCCATTCCCCTACAAGGTTCACTCGGTTTCGAGCAGCTCGAGCTGCTGCTTCGCTTCAGCGGCGCGATCTGATTGCGGGTATTCGGCCAGCACCCGCTCGAAGGCTTTGCGCGCCGCCGTGTTGTAGCCCGGACCGAGGCGGAGCAACGCTTCGCCTTCGCGATAGATGGCGTCGGGCGCTTTGTTCCCTGCTGGGTAACGGGCTACCACGTCATCGAACCGCAAGATCGCCTTCTTGAACTCTCCCTGTTGGAAGTAACAGTCTGCCCGCCAGTAGGCCGCATCATCGGCGTACGCGGAGGACGGATAAGTTTGCAAAAACTCTCCGAGGTGGTCAACACAGGCGATCCAATCTCCACTGCTCCATTTGGCCCTAGCGGCCTTGTACGCCGCCAATTCCTCGGACAGCGCAATATTCTCCCCCGCGAGACCGCCCTGCTGGGCCTGCTCGGCCAGGGGCGTGCCCGCGGTGAGCCGGCCCGCGGTGTCACTCCCCGGAGAGGCCGCTTCCTGGCGGGCCGCCCGGGCCTCCAGGAGCGCTTCTCCGGCTCGATGCTCTGCCACTTCGACGCGGCCACCCAGCATCTCCGACTCGGTTTCCAGCGCATCCATCCGGGCGGCGAGCTCCGCGAGCCGCTCTCGTGACGAGTTACCGCCAGCGCCGCGCCCGCGCTTCAGGTCGATCACCTCGCGCTCGAGCTTGCGAAACTCCGCCGGCGTGACGCATCCGCTCAGCAGCGGAAGTACGAGCACGATCACCAGGCTTCCCCGTTTCATCCCACTCCCCCCTCGGCTGACGCACTCAGCGCGGATACGGCCCCCAAGCGGGGCTGGTGTCATCACCGGCACTGCGCGTCAGCCTCTGTAGATGATCCCCACTCGAATCGACCACGTAGATGTCCGCGCTTCCGCGGCGCGTTGAACTGAATGCAATCTTGCGGGAGTCCGGCGACCACGCGGGCGATTCATCACTCCTAGGATGGGAGATCAGCGGAAGATTCACACTCCCATCCGGATCAATCAACCAGATGTCGAACTGGCCACCAACGCGGCTCTGGTAGGCGATCCAGCGGCCATCGGGCGACCAGGCGGGGCTGGTGTTGTAGGAGCCGTCGAAGGTCAACCGGTGGACGCCGTGGCCGTTGCGGTCCATCAGGTAGACCTGTGGAGATCCGGCACGATCCGAGACGAAGGCGATCTGACGGCCGTCTGGCGACCATGAGGGAGAGATGTCGATCTGGCCATTCTGGGTGAGACGGCGCAGGTCGCTCCCATCGGGGCGCACCCGGTACAGCTCCGCAGACCCATTCGGGCTCATGACGACAGAGAGCTCCTCGTTGCCCGGCCCGAACACCGCGCGATATTGGGGCATCGCGCTCAGCTTGCCGAGAATGCGCCCCGGCTTGCCCCGACCCCGCGTCGATAGGAAGAACATCGGGCGGTTGTCGCGGCGGTAGGAGGTGTAGACGATCGAGTCGCCACCGGGAGACCAGGAAGGGAAGTTGTTGATCGACCGGTTGGCAGTGGCTGCACGCTGATTCGATCCGTCCGCGCCCATCACGAAGATTTCGGGATTGCCGCCGCGTTTTGAAACGAATGCGAGCTCGGTACTCGCAACGCCCCGCGTCCCAGTGAAGGCTTCGACGATGTCATCGGCGATCCGCCTGGCCAGAATATTTGGCTCGGCAGTCGACGCTTGGCGGTAGCGCTTGCTCAGCTTGCGCTCGCAGCCGGCGAGATCCCACACCCGAAACTCCGCTACGAAGTCCGCTTGGTCGATCCGCAGCGCTCCCTCGACGAACAAGTCCGCCCCGATCGTCGTCCACTCGGAGCATTCGATGCGACTGCTGACGCCCATGGAGGGTGTGGTGGTCGGCCCCAAGAAGGCTTTCGGATCGATCATGCGAAAGAGACTCGAATACACCAGCGCGTCCTCGATCGCGCTGCGAAATCCATCGGCGTCGAGCGTGCCGTCGAAACGTTGGAGCGCGACGCGGAAGCTCTGCTCCGAGCCACGAGTCACCACCACCGCGGGGCGATCCGCCGCCGACGCAGCGCTTGCGACAACAAAGGCGAAGAGCAGCGCTGCACGATGCGAGGCGCGAATCCTCAATAGCTATCCTCCGGTAGGAATACGAAGTTCCACGCGCCCGCCTCGGGCGGTGCTGGCAGCGGGCTCGACTTCTGGACGGCTCGCACGACCCCTTCGTCGTACCACGGGTTGCCCGAACGCTGGGTGACCTTGGGAGTTCCTCGCACCTCGCCGCTCGAGCTGAGATTCACCTGAACCACCGTCTGCAGCGCCTGGGTGCGAAAGCCCGGCGGCACCACCCAGTTCTTGCGCACGTGAATCTTGGCTCGCTTCAGCCAGGCGGCGACCACCGGTGAGATGGCAACGCCATCGGGCGAGCCCATTGGGCCGGCCGCAGCCCGAGTGATGGCCGGAGCCGCGGGTGAGGGGGCGCTCTCGCCCGCCTCGGCACGCAGCTGCGCCAGCACATCTTCGTAGTCCTTGGCTGGCGCGGGCGTGGCCTTGGGCACGGGCGCCGCCTTGGCGACGGCCTTGGGCTTGGGGGTGGTGGGTTCGGCGGGCAGCACCACCTTCTTCGGCTTGATGATCGGCGGCGGAGCCGGCTTGGGTGGCGCCTTCGGCCGAGGCGCGGCCGCCGGAGCAGCGAGAGAGGCGCTCACCGGAGCGCCGACCAACTCCACGGACACGACGCCGCGGGGTACCCGGAAGCCAGGTTCGGGCGTCAGAACGAACGCGGCAACCAAGGCGAGGTGCGCCACGGCCGAGACGACCAGAAAGCGGCGAAACTCCTGGCGCCGTAGTCCACCGAGCTCGATCGTTATCTCGTGGGTGCCCGTCACGATCCGCGCTGGCCTCCGCTCAGCTTTCGGGCTCCGTCACCATCCCCAGTTTGGTCGCGCCGGCCGTCCGAGCGGCGGCCAGCGCTTGGACGACGAAGCGATAAGCGACATTCTGATCGGCCCGCAAAAAGATTTCCTTGCTGTCGCGACCCTCGAAGATCGCTTCCAGCTTCTCGCTCAAATCCGCCTTGGAAACCTCCCGGCGCCCTAGATGATACTTCCCCTCTTTGTCGATGGTCAGCACCAGCGGCTCGTCTTGAACCCTCAGCTGTTGCGTCGTCGTCTCGGGCAGGTCCACGTCGATCCCCTGTTGCATCAGGGGTGCAGTCACCATGAAGATGATCAGCAACACCAGCATGACGTCGACGAAGGGCGTCACGTTGATCTCGGATCTGCGCTGGATCACCCGCACGCGCGCGCGTCAGCTCCCGGCAACCGGAGGCGAATCCTTCTTCGCCGCCGCCATGCGCCGCAGATCGCCGTCGTATTCTGTGCCGAAGAGATCGATGGCAGCCGACAGGCTGCGCAGCTCGCCCACGAAGTGGTTGTAGAAAATCGTCGCAGGAATCGCGGCGAACAAACCGACGGCAGTGGCAATGAGTGCCTCGGCGATGCCCGGCGCCACTACGGCGAGGCTCGCCGAGCCCGCTCGGCCGATGCCCTGGAAGGCGTTGATGATGCCGATGACGGTGCCGAAGAGGCCGATGAATGGCGCTGCGCTGCCCGTGGTGGCGAGAAACGAGAGGCCCCGTTCGAGGCGGAGCTCTTCCCGGGAGCCCGTCCAGCCGATCTGTCGAGCCAGGGCCTGGAGATGACCCTCCTCGAGCGCGGTAATCGCCGACTTGCCGCTGAAGCGGGCCATCCGATTGATCTCTCCGTAGACGTCGAGGAAGATGGCCGAAAGGGGGCTGCGATCGAGGTCCCGCGCCGCCTCATAGGCAGCGTCCAGCGATCCCTCGTGATAGACCTCGAGGAACGCCTCGCTATCCTGCCCGGCGCGACGCAGCTCTCGCCACTTCAAGGCAATGATGGTCCACGAAACTACGGACATGATGACTAGCAGTAGGAGGACGAGCTGGACGAGCCAGCTGGCCTGCCAGACCAGCGAGAGTGCATCCAGGCTCGCGAGACGTCCCCCCACAGCCGTCCCGACGATTAAATTCATTCCTTTGCTCTTTCGAGAGGGAGACGAGTCTAGGTGACAGCCGGAGTGAATTCAACGCGACCCCGCCGACACAAGGAGCTGTGATGCAGATCACCGTCGAAGCGAAGAATCCGATCGATGCGCGAGTAGCGCTTCTCGTCCTCCCGATCTCCCAGCTGAACGACAGAACCTGGAGCCCGGCACCGAAGCTCGCCTCGCTCGACCGCGCACTCGGCGGCCGGATTACCGCGTTGATCGCCAGTGGCGACTTTCGAGGCCGCAGCGGCGAATCGCTCCTTCTCTACCCAGACTCCGAGATTGCCGCTCCGCGGATCCAGCTGTTGGGTCTCGGCGAAGAGTCGGCGCTCGATGCCGACGCTCTGCGCAGTGCCGCAGGTCGCGCAGTCGACGCGGGACATGGGCGGCGGGCCGACAAGATTGCGATCGTCGCAGCGCGAACCCGGCGCGTGCGCGCGAACGCAGCCATCCAGGCGCTGGCTGAAGGCGCCGTGCTCGCCAGCTACCGCTTCGACACCTACCGCCAGCGCGACGAAGATGCGGGCCCGGTCCTGGAGTCGATAGCGCTGCTCATCGATCGCGCAGCAGACCTGAGCGCTGGCCGGGCCGCCATGCGCACGGGCATCGTGTTGGCAGAATCGCAGAACCTGGCGCGGCAGCTCTCCAACGAGCCCCCCAATGCACTGCCGCCGGCCGAACTCGCCAAGGCGGCCCAGCGCGTCGCGCGCGAAGTGGGCCTGCGCTGTCAGGTCATGGACGAGAAGGAGCTCGAGAAGCGCGGCATGGGGGCAATCTTGGCCGTGGGCGGCGGGAGCGCCAATCCACCCCGGCTGATCGTGCTCGATCACAATCCGCGGGCGGGCCAATCCCGGAAGGGAGCGAAGCGCAAGGCCGCTCCCAAACGTCCCCTGCCGACCGTTTGTCTCGTTGGCAAGGGCATCACGTTCGACTCCGGGGGGATCTCCATCAAGCCCTCCGCCGCCATGGACGAGATGAAACACGACATGTCCGGGGCCGCCACCGTGGTGGGGGCGATGCGCGCGTGTGCGTTGTTGAAGCTGCCGATTCGGGTGGTGGGAGTGATTGCGGCCGCGGAGAACCTGCCCAGCGCCACCGCTTATCGCCCCGGAGACATCGTGAAGACGATGTCGGGAAAAACAATCGAAATTTTGAATACGGACGCCGAGGGCCGCGTCGTACTGGCCGATGCACTTCACTACGCCCGTACCCAGTTCGAGCCCGACGCAATGGTCGACCTCGCGACGCTCACCGGCGCCTGTGTGGTTGCCCTCGGCCGATGGGCGTCGGGGCTGTTTGGCAACCACGAAGGACTCATCGCCGCAGTCCAGAAGGCGGGAGATTCGAGCGGTGAACGTGCGTGGCCCATGCCGCTGTGGGCGGCACATCGCAAGGCCGTTCGCAGCGAAGTCGCGGATATCAAGAACACCACCGGTCGCGATGCGTCTTCTTCGACGGCCGCAGCCTTTCTGGCGAACTTCGTCGGAGACACTCCCTGGGTTCATCTGGATATCGCGGGCACCGCCTGGGGCGCCAAGCCGGCGCCCTACCTCAAGAGGGGCGCCACGGGTGTCGGGGTGCGGTTGCTCCTCGAACTGCTGCGGGATTGGAAGAACCGCAAGATCATTTGACGCCCCCGAAAACGCTGCCTAGTCTCCCGGCCTTCCGAGGGAGAGGACAAGGAGAAACATCGATCATGACCCGCCCCACACACCGCATTCGAACTGCCGTTATCGTGTCGATCGCCCTGCTGCCGATCGCGTTCACCTCCAGCGGGGCCGCCGCTGACGCCGCAAAGGGCAAGACCGCTTACACAGCCAATTGCGTCTCATGCCACGGTGAAACCGGCAAGGGCGACGGCCCTGTGGGCGCGGTGCTGCAGCCTCCCCCGCGCGATTTCACGACGGCGGATTTCAAGTTCGACACCGATGAGGACGGAACCCCCGGCACCGACGCAGACCTCAAGGCCGTAATCTCCAAAGGCGCCACCGCCTTTGGCGGAAATCAGATGATGGCGCCCTGGGGCGGCATCCTATCCGATGCGGACATCGACGACGTCGTCGCCTACATCCGAACACTCAAGCCGTAGGCCGACCGCCGCCGACTCGCAGCCCAAGCAACGCTCCCGTCGGGGCATCACCGAAGAGCCATCGCGAGGGGACGCACAGCTCGCGCGCTTTGCCTTCTGCTAGGCTCTGGAATCAGTCCCGTCGATAGCCAGACCCAAAGGACCATTCGCGCGGCCACCTGCCGCGCCGGGGACACCGGGCGTGAGTTCTCGCAAATCGTCCAGCTCCGCTGATACTTCCGGCTCGAGCCTGGTCTCGGTTCCGGCCCGGCCTCCGCCCGTATCCGCCGAGCGCGGGCTGGAGCCCGTCGACGCGCTCACGGCCTACATGGCCCAGCTGGCCAATCACGCTCCGATCTCGCGCGAAGAGGAGCACGAGCTGGCCGTCCGCTGGGTGGAAAAGGGAGACCGAGACGCAGCCCGCCAGCTGGCACTCGCCAACCTGCGGCTGGTGGTCAAAATCGCCATGGAGTACCGCCGCGCCTGGACCAATGTCCTGGACCTGATCCAGAGCGGCAACGTCGGCTTGCTGGAGGCGGTTCAGCGCTTCGATCCCTACAAGGGCGTGAAGCTCACTTCCTATGCGGTCTACTGGATCCGCGCCTATATCCTGAAATACATCATGGACAATTACCGCACCGTTCGGCTCGGCCGCTCCCGCGCTGAGCGCAAGCTCTTCTTCCGACTCAACAAGGAGAAACGCAAGCTCGAACGTGAGGGCTTCGAGGTCGAACCCAAGCTGCTGGCCGAACGTCTCGAGGTGTCGGAAAGTGACGTAGTCGACATGGACCAGCGCATGTCCCAAGGCGACTTGTCGTTGAACGCGCCGGCGAGACGCGACGAGCCCGGCGCAGAGTACGGAGATTTCGTCAAGGCCGGTGGCGAGAGTGCGGAAGAAATCGTCGGAGATCTGGAGCTGCGTCGGGTGTTTCTCGAGAAGGTGGCCGACTTCGCTGCGGAGCTCGACGAACGCGACCGGCAGATCGTCGACGAGCGCATCCTCGCCGAAGATCAGAAGACCCTGCAACAACTCGCCGACGAGTTCGGTGTCTCCCGCGAGCGGGTTCGACAGCTGGAAGCCCGCCTGGTGGACCGCCTTCGGGAGTACCTGAAGGAAAACCTGGTGGACTTCGAGTACTACGCGCCGGAGGCGGAGAGCTGAGCGCGGCCGGCGCCGCGGATCGTTGCCGCCGCCGGCTGCTGGTGCACGGGCGCGTGCAGGGGGTCTTCTTCCGGGATTCCACCCGCCAACACGCGCTGCGCGCTGGAGTCGAGGGGTGGGTTCGCAACTTGAAAGGCGGCGTTGTCGAAGCCGTCTTCGAAGGGCCCCCCGACGCCGTTGCATCTCTGGTGGAATTCTGTCGCCAGGGTCCCGAGTGGGCACGGGTCGAACGAATCGAGGTGTTCGAGGAGCCCCCCGAACAGGTCAGCGGCTTTCACATCCGCTGATCGGCCTCCGGGCCCCGTGGGGCCAGCGGAGTAGGTAAAGGCGAGCCTCGACCCTGCCGAAAACCCGAGCGAGATGACGCGGATCGGCACACCCATGCTCTTTTGCCCCCCGCAGGCTCCCGTGCAGCTGCGACCCCGGGGCACCGTGATCGTGGGCCGTAGCCGCAGCTGCGACCTGCGGCTGCCCGAAGGCGACGCGTCCCGGCGGCACGCGGAGATTACGGGCAATACCCAGGGCTTCACGCTCTTCGACCTCGGCAGCACCAACGGCACCTACGTCAATGGCGAACGCGTGCAAGAACGCCGGCTCGAGCCGGGCGATCGCATCCAGATTGGCGGTAGCGCAATTACCTTCTGCCAGGTGGGCGGAGGCCTCGAAAACGTGGGCCTCGATTGCGACAGCGAGCAGACGATCCTGCGGGAGCGGTCGGTGACGGGCGAAGTGTTCGAGGGAGACCTCGGGGAGATCCCGCCCTTCGCGGTGCTTCAGATTCTGGAGATGGGACGCAAGACCGGGGTGCTTCAGTGTGAGTCCGAGCGAGGCGTCGGGCGGATCTGGCTGTCGTGCGGCGCACCCATTCACGCCGAAACCGAGAGTCAGTCGGGATTCGATGCAGGCCTCGTGATCGTCAACTCCAGCAAGGGTCGGTTCACATTTCGCCCCGATGAGGATCCTCCGGAACTGACCATCGAGACCTCGCTCATGGAGCTTCTCCTCGAAGCTTCGCGGGCGCTCGACGAAGGGCTTTTGTAGCCAACTCCGGCGGGAACTCGTCACGAACTTCCTCACGCACGGCGAGATCGAGCGCCACGGTGTCGACACCGACCACCTGGCTCAGGGCGCTGTCCGCATCCAGACCAGTTCCGAGCAGCTTGAGCAGCCGTCCGCGCTGGACCGTGTTGGTTCGTGCGCTGATCCAGGCCGCCGCCATCGCCGACTCGAGGTAGGCGGTGCGGGCCGCGTCGTCGTCCAGCCCCGAGAAGCTCGGTGCCAAGCGTTTCAGCGGCAACCAGCTGCCGGCGTCAATTCTTCCACGCAGTGCGAGCCGCTCAGTGCGGGTGAGTCCAGTGCGATTGACTGACGCCCGCTCCGACAGCTCGGCCAGCCCCTCGTTCAGCCAATAGGGCCGATCACCGCCGGTCTGCTCGCGGAACACCGCGTGGGAATACTCGTGAAACAACAGCGCGCGCAGCTCGCCGGCGGGATGGGCTGCGGATACCACATGAATGCGACCATCGAAGAACCCGATCGTCTGAAACGAAAAGCGATGGCGATGGGCTTCGAGGTAGGCGGCCTTGCCGTAGAAGACGACCCCCATCGCCTCCTCCGGTACCACGCCCAGACGCTGGCCCACGGCCTGCCGGGCCTCTTCGAGATACCGCAACACGGTCTGTGCATAGTCCGGAGAAGCGTGGCCGAGCGCGGGGTCGTAGCTCACGCGAAAGTGATCGCTCGAAAGTGCCTTCCAGGGGCCTAGCTCACGAGCGGTGGCGGGGTCGGCCAGCTCCTCCTCGTCCGCCAGGGCCTCGAGTCGTCGCTGGGCGGATTCACGCCAGGGCTCCAGATCGTCTCCGGCCGCGCTGAGAAATGCTTGCAGGTGCTCACGGGTCGAGTCGTAGCGGCCGCGTTGGCGGTCGAGCAGCGCCAGGTACCAATGCGCTTCCGGATTTCCGGGAAATTCGCGCAGGATGCCTTCGAGCGCAGCCGAAGCGCGAGCGGTCTCTCCGCGGCTCAGATCGTCGATCGCGCCCCGGATCAGCCGTTGGGTGCGGGCATCGGATCGACCCGGTCGCGGGGTGGAGGACAGGGGCTCACCGCGAACCTCGGTCCAGAGCCCTTGCAGGCTCTCTGCTTCGGTTCGGGCACTCTCGGGAACACCGGGTGCAGCATCTGTGATGTGCGTGACGCCGTGCTCGTCGATCCAGACGAAAGTCTCCGCCCAGCCGGCACCCACGATGGAGCCGAGCCCCAGCAGACAAGCACACAGCAGAGCGATCCGGTGGCGAGTCACCCCTTGTGTTTCGGAACGGCGACGGCGCCTCTTGACCACCGGGCGCCTTTCAGCGCGTCTTTCCCGCCTCGGCGACCAGATGACCGAGTTCCGGCAGTACCAGCTTCTCCATCGCTAGCTGTACGGCACCCCGAGAGCCCGGCAGCACGAATACTGCACGCCCCGCCGACAGCCCAGCGAGCGCGCGAGACAACAAGGCGGCACTACCGATGTCCTCGTAGGAGAGCATTCTAAACAGCTCCCCAAAACCCGGGACCACCCGGTCCAGCAGCGGCTCGACGGCGTCCGGAGTGACGTCGCGCGGCGCGACGCCGGTGCCCCCCGTAAAGATCACCGCCCGCACATCTTCTCGGGCCAGATTCCGCCGCAGCGCGGATGCAATCTGGTCCGGCTCGTCCGGCACGATCTCGCGCAAGGCGACGGGATGTCCACTGCCTTCGAGCAGCTCCGCGACCCGAGCGCCACCGGTATCGGTCTCCAGTGTGCGGGTGTCGCTGACGGTGATCACCGCGGTGGGAATCGCGACCGGCGCACTTTTTCGGTGGTGGTGGGCGTGAGAGGAGGGCTTGGGATCACTCATTGGCAGCTACGACGGTTGCCCGGAGCGATAGAAGCGCACCTCCACCTTCTCGAGCGTGGCGAGACCCTCCCCAATCGCGTCGTCGATCAGAGGCAAGAAAGCCTGGATCTTCTCGTCGGTATCGACGATCTCGATCACGATCGGCAGATCTGTCGACAAGCGAAGAATCTTCGCGGTGTGGAGACGACTGTGGGCGCCAAAGCCTTCCATCCCGCGAAGCACCGTGGCTCCAGCGAGGCCCTGCTCCCGGGCCTTGCGCACGATCCACTCGTATAGCCGCAAGCCTTCGTGCTTGTTGCTCTCGCCCACGAAGATCCGAAGCAACTTCCCATCCTTGGGGAGCATCATCGCCGCCTACCTTGAACTCGTGAGCACATAGCCCAACCAAACCAACGAGAGGCCCAGAACTACCTGGAGGCCGACGTTGAGTGCCGCGCGCAATTGTTCGCCATCGCGGAGCATGGCGAAGGTCTCGTAGCCGAAGGTGGAAAAAGTGGTGAAACCTCCGAGCACGCCGATCAGGGCGAAGACGCGCAGCTCGGGGGCGAAGAGCTGCCGAGAGTCTGCGAGGCCAGCGAATACTCCGATCAGGAGACAGCCCATCAAATTGACGAAGAGTGTTCCGTAGGGAAAGGTCGCCAGAGGAAAGTGCCGCTGCACGACGCCGCCCAATGCGTAGCGCAAGATCGATCCAGCGAATCCACCGGACCCGACCAACAGCGCGTTCACAAGAGCCGCCCTCAATCTCACCTCCCGAATTCTAGGCGCCGGCTCTCAGTTCTTTGGGCTGAGCCGGTAGGCGTCGATGAATCTGTCTTCCTCCTCGGAGCCGGGCTTTCGGAGGTTCACGCCGCCGGGGATCTCGACGGCTTCGTAGAGCGTGGGCTGCCGTTCAAGCTCGCGTTTGAACTCGCCGGTCGACCACATTTCGCGCGCTTGCACCCGCGGCTCCATCCTCGCGACGCGCAGCAGGACCGAGCCGCCCGCCACTGAAACCTCCTGCCACGTCCGGAGCCGAACCGGGCCGTGGTCGAACGCGATGCGAATCTCGGGGTTACCAGGGGCGTGGAACAGGTCTTCGCGAATTCGCGTCGCCGCGCGCAGCAGGGCGTTGGCGTCGTCGTGGACGATCACGACCGAATCGCCGTCGCGGATCTCCCAACACAGACACCCCGAGGCATGCTTCTGGGTTGCCGCCTCGAGGGCGTGCCGCACCTCGAGATCGAGGTGCTCGTCCTGCATGATCTGGCTGAAGCCCCGGATATCGGCCTTCATCACACACAGCTGCCGTTCTTCGTACTCCTCACGCGCGGGGCGCTGGTCTTTCCACGGGACCCCGTGTCCGACCACGTTGGTCCGGTTGCCGTTCTGCGGATACTCGGGATTCAGGCTGGCAATCAGACCGGTGAGAATCGGGTGAATGAGGTAGTGCGAGGAGCGCGGGATCGACCCCTCGCCGTCGAAACCGCCTTCGCCGGGCGAGAGAAAGCGCTGTACCTGCTGACCGTTGGTTAGGTCGGTGTGGACGTAGCCGAGCAAGCCCAGCTTGTAGAGCGCGAGCAGCGCGGCCGCGCTCGGCATCGCGTCGCGACCAGGGCCTTCGATCAAGGCTCGGGGCAACACATTGCTGGGCAGCTTCGCCAACTCTGCGCGCAGGTCGACGTCGCCGAGATAGGGCGCGATCTCGTTGAGGTACTCCTGTGCGATCTCGGTCCCTGCGGCGTGGACGACCCGCTTGAGCTCGTGCTCGTGTCGGCGTTCCTCTGGGCTGATCGCGCCGAGATTCTGTCCGATCGTCATCAAGTCCCGGGGTCGGCCCAGCGTATGGCGCAGGATGTAGTTGAAGACTTCTTCGCGATCTCCCGTGAATGAATGCGTGACCTCGGCATTGCCCACGAAGGCCTCGATCGGATCGGTCCGCAGCAGTGAGCGCGAAAGCAGATTCTTGGGCTTCTCCCGACGGATGTTGTTGCAGAAAATCTCGCGCAGGCTCGAAGGCGAGTACGCGATGTCGATCGAACAGCCGCGATACTGCTGCACCATCGCGGTCGACTCGGCGAGCCGAACGAACGCCTCCTTGCGCACAGCAGAATATACCTTCAGGTGCTTCGTGATCCGGCGGAGCTGGTAGGCGACCTCGACCAGCGCCATCTGCGACAGATACCAGATGTTGGGCGAGATCTCGCCCGCGTCGCTCGAGCGCCAAGTGGGGGCGTGAATGTGTTTGTTGAAGTACTCGTCGATGCTGTCGATGAAGACCGCGACCGGACGTTTGATCGAGCGGAGACGCGGCACCAGGTGGTTGTTGCAGTCGTTCGCGCAGCGGAAGAGGTCATTGCGCGGAAGATCGAGCAGATTCACGAAGTGATCGAGGACGCTGCGCAGGTTGGTGTTTTCGATCAGGCGCTGCATCCGACGCGAAACGGGAAGATCGTCGATCGCATCCGATTGCTTGAGCACTGCGACGGCGATCGCCGTCAGCCATAGCTTCGACCACGGGTCGAGGCTCTCGCTGTAGAGCGCCAGCATGTCGCGCCGGAAGACCTTGTCACCGATCGGTTTGTCGAGAAGCGTGTCCTGGGGCAGGCATAGGTGCCCCGCTTCCTGGTAGGCGATCCGCTTCGCCTTCAGGACGAGCGTCTTTCCGAAGCCCTTGGTGCCCACCACGATGAACTTGTCGTCGCGGTCGTTGTCGAGGTAGTCCTCGATCAGCGGGGTCTTGTGCAACAGCTCGGAGTCGAAGTCGGTGGCGATGTGGATGTCGTCCGCATCGATGGTCCACGGTCTCATCGGCCGCTGCACTCCGCTAGTGGATCGGCCCCTATCCTGGGGTCGACGCCCGGAATCTTCAAGGGCTTCTTGAAGGAGTACCCGGACTGGCTCGTTCTACCAAGGCCCCGACACCCCCGCGGGCGGACGGCGTCGATGGCGGGTAGCGCTACTAGAGGTCAGGGCCTGTCGTCGACCCAATACTCGCCGTTGGCTCTCGGGCGGTGTGGTTGCGTTTCACGGTCGATCGTCCACCAATTGGAGTGAAGATTGGAGTACGAATTGGAGTAGCGCCATCGCCCCTCCGTGCAAGGGGGCAGGTAACCCTGAACCCACCAGTTCACATCAGCGGTGCGGGCGACTCTCCGAGTCTTCCCCCGCGCTCTTACACTGACGATCGTCGGGCCAGTCAGTCCGCCCGTCCCCGTCGTTGTCGATTCCGTCGCCTGCAGAACACTGCGATTACCGGTCTACTCGGGTTTCACTCGGCCCGCCCGCATCCGAGCATGGCGTCCCTCGATGTCCGGGAACCACTGTGCGAGGTTCGGTCGCTAGGGCCGCGGTACTGAGCTGATCAGCCAGATTGCGAGCGCTACGACGATGGCCAGAACAAAGTTGACTTGATTAGATCGCGTCGGTCTCGCTTCGCTCTGCTTCTTCCGTCATGGCTCCTACTCTTTACTCGTCTGCAAGGAAGTTCAAATAAGGCTCTCCGGTCCTATACGTCCGGCTGGGGGCGGGCTCCTCTTTACTCGTGGGAACACGGATCACCTGAACGGTTCGGCATGGGTCTACGCACCGGGGGACCTTTCTGCGAAACCGTCATGATGGACGCCCCTGAGCCGGTTGCGGCGTCGGTGGAGCCAACCCAAAGCGAACCCGCCCGATATCAGCTGAAGAATGAGTCCCGGCTCGGGAATGACGGTCAATGTGACCGCATAGTTGCCAGCTTCGAGGTGGGTGCCGTCAAAGGGTACTCCGGTGGAGGTGAACCCGGTGATGCCGAAGTAGTAGGTGCCGGCAAACTGGATCACGAAGCGGCACAGCGAGCCGAAGCCGACCAGAAACTCGTCCAGGTCGTTGTTGCCGGTGTCGTTGTCTATGCACAGTTTCATCGTGGTCGGATCGATGGTGGCGCTATTGAACAGCCCCAACACGGTGTCGGGAATCTCGAAAACCGGAGGGTCTTCGAGGGGCGATGTCACAACCTCGACAATGTCCCACGGGAGCATTCCACTGATTCCAATGAAGTCGTGGTTGCCAACGGTGAGCGAAAACTCACCGCCATCGGTGGTGACCGTGTTGACGGCTGCGGACCTGTCCATCTGAATGGTGGCCGTCGCGATGGAGTCGTTCGCGGGTTCGTCGTCGGTCAGCAGCGCCGCTGCCGGGGTAGCAAGCAAGACCAGTATCAGGGGGAGAGTCAGCTTCTGCATCATCGATGAACCGCAGCCCCAATCAGCGGTCATCATACTCTCACCAAGGAATGAGGTGCAATCTCCCATCAGTTCCGGGATCGCACGAGGAGCTACCGCAGCCCGCCGGAATAGCCCACAAAGGTGAGAGCTTCGGTGTCGGAGTTGCGCGATGGCTCGGACCATTGGGGCACTTGGCCTCACTCATCCACGCGAGAGCCGGTGTGTAACCAAGTGCGTCCATTCCACCTTGCTGAAAGGGTGAGCCGCCCCTACATTGCGCAACCCGCAGGTGACGCGAGGTGTTTATCGTGACCTGCGATCGTGCCTAACCCCGCGAGCTTTCCGCCGGCTTTCTCGTTGACCAGACGGAAAGAGAGTCGCCACGCCCCCGCTGGCGGGCGCTCGTAATCGCATGATCTCCGGAGAAAGAAGCCATGGCAGCAGCCGCAGTGAAACGTCTCAAGCGCAAGCTTCCCGAGAGGATCGCCATGGTTCGTGGAGACCGTTCACAGCGACGGTTCGCGCACGATCTCGGAGTGTATCAACAAAACGTCAACCGCTACGAGAGCGGGACGATACCGCACGCCGACTTCTTGATCACGCTGGCGCTGAAGGAAAACATCTCCATCGACTGGCTCCCGCTGGGCAAGGGCAAGATGCGACGCAGCCGCTAGACCGGACTACCGGTACTCCGTTAGCCTCTGCGCATCCTTCTCAAGCCTGACCGAGTTGCCGTTTTCGTCTGCATAGAGCCTCGTACGCTTCCCACCGCACGCTATGACGACAACGGAATCTGTCTTCGCTGTGTCGTTCGGACCGAATGTAGATCTTCTCTCGTCGCTGCACTCTTCGCCTCGTCTCTCTAACCTTTCGTGCCGGCGGGCCGCTCGAATGGGAAGCCAGGCGACCAGCGAGAGCGTCAGGCTACTCCCACCAATCGCCCAACACCCCCCACGCCACCCCAGTGTGAACCCCTTGCCGAGCCGCGGTCAAGCTCCCCCTTCGGTCGCGTTGCAGCAATAAGCGCGTTCGGGCTGCACCGTTTACTTACCGCCGGGGTCGTCGGCGGACACTCCGCCGCGGCTATCTAGAAGATCAATCGCGTCACTACACGCCAGCGCGCGAGCATGGTCGCCGGATGCTTCGAACTCTTCGCCACGCTTCTGCAGCGCGCGGTAGATGCGTGAGACGATGAATTGTGACATGGGGCGCGGGAGAAGGCGGGAGATGATCGGGTTTGCGATGAGAACGGTTACGAGGAATGAGGCGATCGCCAGATACCAGGTCAGGATGTAGAAGCAGACTCCGAGGTAGATCACTATTAGGGAAAACATGATGACGATGTTTCGCGTTTGCCACCGGGGCGTGATTACCGTCATCATTTTCGCCGCGTTCTGGGTTGAGGTTGCAATCCGACCTCCGAGTTCCCGGGTGGTCTTCGTCACGTTGCTCGTGTAGGCAGTGAATGTCGCTACGAGTGCGGCCCACACCGCGAGATCGACCAGCAGTGAGGTGTCTTCAGGCAATTCAACCTCGCTCGTTTCAGGTGGCTCCGCTGTCGTGGAGCCTCCGACCGGCTCGATTCTCCACCAGAAAACCCACGATCTGCAGGAAAATGCCAAGCGAGAAGATACACATCGCGGCGATTGTAAGTCGGCTCTGACGGATCTCCTCTAGCTCCGTAACGAGTGCCTCAACAGTCCAATCAAACTCATGTTCGTCTGAGAGGAAGACCTTGAGCGTTTTGGTGATGGACTCCCCAAACTTCATCCCAGTCCGTCTAAAGCGGAGTACACGAATATGGTCGATTCGCTTGCCGGGATTCTGTTTCTTGAGGGCGCCCTTGAAGATCTCAGCCGCTGTTCGAAAGCCCGGTGATTGGGGTTCTAGCGACTTGGTTGACTCAAGGGTTGCGACACCCCGCATCCCCGATGTGTATTCAGTTGCGATGAGCGGCAGGACAAAGGAGAACACATTGGTTCGATCGGCCATGAAACCTGCTGTCTCGATTAGCAGCCCCACGATGAGAAGCACAACCGCCGATGTCTTCATCCACCCTCCTCTCCGAAGCCGAACTCACCGTGATAGGTGGCAATCCCTACGGCTCCTGCGCCCCAGAGGAGCCCGGCAATCGATGCGACTTGCTCAGCCAGGGTGTTGGAGGTGTCATTCGTGAGCCAGATACCGAGAGACACACCAGCGAAGACCATGACAAACCCGGAGAACCCTAAAGCCGTGTACGCCGTCTTATTCGGTGCGACACGCCCGGCGACATACGGGATGGCAGCTCCCATGTACATCTGCTCCATGAAGATTGCCGCGAGCTGGACCCAGCCCGTGGGCGGACCCATGATGAGCGTGATCGATAGGCGATTGACGAAGCCGCCAATGGAGTAGGCGAGGTAGCCAGCGATGAGCGCTGCTGGAGCAACGAGAGTCCATCGCAACCAACTGGGCATATCGGGCGTCACCTAACCGGCGGGCGTTAGCGATTCGGCCGACTCTCGGAGTTCTCCCCCGCGCTCTTGCACTGACGATCATCCGGCCAGTCAATCCGCCCGTCGCCGTCGTTGTCGATTCCGTCGCTGCACTGAGGTAGCGGAGTCGGGACAGGAGACGCTGTAGGCGTTGGAGTGGGCGGGTTGCGGCACTCGTCCAGCTCAGTCAGGACAATATCAAGATCTTCCTCGCACTGTGCTTGCTCGTTGTCGCGGTCGAACGGGAATGGATCGCAGACGTCTCCGATGAGGTCGAGGTCGCTGTCGTCTTGGTTCGCGTTGGCGTCGTCCGGGCAGTTGTCGGCGACGTCGGCTACGGCCGTCATCGTCTACATCCGACGTCGTTGAGCCAAGTTCGAGGCGCTAACGAGAGTAGGTTCCTCCAACGTTTTCGGTTATGGAATCCGGGCTATGCGCTGGCCGGACGCCGCAGCCACACCACCGCCGCCGAAGGCGAGCAGCGCGCAAGTAGCGTGCGGGGGCCGAGGGATGCAATCGTGGTGGAGGCGCAAGCCTCGGGTTCTACGTGAAATGGCCGGGTGAAGGTGGGCATGGTGAAGTTGATGACGGGCAAGTACTACGAGCTGCCGCAGGTCTTCAAGCACTGAACTGGCCTGCCGCGCGCGGCACGCGCCGGAAACGCATCAGCTTCCGTAGGTCAGGCTCGCGTAGCGAAGCAGTGCTGCGGTGAGGCGCTCCACCTTGTCCACCAGACGGGTCTGGGTCCGCAGCAGGTTGCGCGGGTCGAAGTTCTGCTCGTCACCCGCACCGAGAAGCGCGAACTCTCGGCGCATCATGTCCCAGTCCTTGCGCAGGCTCTCGAGTAGATCGCCGGCGGCCGCGGCGGAGATGCCCCGCTCGGGGTTCAACGCAGCGGCCATGAAGGGGCTCTCGTTGTTGGCGCTCCGCTGCTTCTCGTACGCCTCCACGGTGGCCTTCAGGCGCACGCGGTTTCGATCGACTTCGATGCCGGCGACCAGGTAGACCGCCTCCTGGGTGGCGCGTTCGATGAGCATAGCGCTGTAGCCAGCGGTCCTGGCCATCGTGCAGACCTCCAGGCCCGTCGCCTGACACTCCGAGTGGTAGAGCGCGAGGAGCCTTTCGCTCGAGGCGATCAGGTCGGAGCTCGCGCGCTCGAAGAAGCGGAGCAGCTGCGGGTCACCGAGCCGAATGTCTGCGGGCACGAACTGCCGCCTCACGCGGAAGGCGTCGAAAGCGCTGGCAACGGCCACCCTGCGAAGCGGCCCCCACACTTCGTCGACGCGGTCGATGTGCTCACGCAGTGCTGGCGTCCAGGGGGCCGGAATCGAGTACGACGGACTCCCCCGCGACAGCGACTCCAGAATGCGGTCGATTTGGATCGCTGTCTCGACCAGATCCAACTTGCGGGTGTCGCCCAGCTGGAGCTGATAGAGCAGGTTCTGCTTACTCAGACGCTGCACAAGGCTGCGTAGCCGGCCGGCTTCCACCTCCGCAACCGTGATCTCCCAGGGCAGGATCTGGGAGCGGGCGGGACTCGCCACGACCAGCAGGGTGAGGGCCGCTAGCACCCACCCCGAGCTTGCGCGCGCCGTCGCAGACGCATTCATTGGCGACAGAGCATATGTCTCTTCGTAGGCGAAGAACAGCGCTGATCCATGCGGCGCGCTCGGGTGGACGGAATCCTAGCTGAACCGCGCACTTGGCCCGGGCGAGCGGCGCGTGGCCAGCACTTTGTCGGACCGGACGCTGGCCGCGACCGGCCCGGCCAGAAAACGAAGAACGGCGGCGCTAAACCCAACATGATCATAGCCTTGCCAAACGAGTCGGTTGGCGGTCGGGGGTAGTCCTCCGGGTCGTACTTCTTGCGCAACACCAACCGAAAGAAGGAACAGACAACATCACATGATAGACATCGCAATCTTGCTGGGCCTGTGCCGCAACCGTACTCACTAGCGCCACCTTCCTTACCACCTGGCGAACCCTCAAACGCCGCCACCGCCGCCGAACCCACCAGCGAACCGTCGAGCCCTTTCAATTGGCAACCGCCGCCGCCCGCGCGGATCAAGATCAGCCCGGAGCTGTTGGCCGAGGCTGACCGTATGGATGCGGCGGTGCGCGAAGGGAAGCCAACATCAAAGCCGTGAGTGACTCGTCACGGGGTCGCTGGGAGCGCGCCGTGGCTCGTCAGCTGCAACGCCTTGCGGCGCGATCAACCGGGCTGCAAAAGGATCGTCGAACCGAGGATGAGAATGATCGCGATTCCCAGCAGGGCGAGGCCGGAATGAACCCAATGGCTTGCAGACGACGCTCCCAGTATCCCGATCAAGACAGTCACAGCGTGCGAAATACGGATGGGGTGCAGCCAGGGCGCCTCGGGGAGAGCAACTGTGACGAGACTCTCAATAGCGAGGGCCCAGACGATTAATCCGAGGAAGAATTGGTGTCTCACGGAATAGTAGTGGTCCCGCCAGGATACGACGGTGGAGGAACTCTCCGGGATAAGTGTGCAGGCAAGGAAGAAGAGCAGCCCAGGCCCCGCGAGAGCCAGAAAAAACTTAGGCAAGGTCCAGTCGGCGTCGCGAAACGACCAGAAACCCCAGAACGCCATTACAATGGCTATCAAACCCAAACAGACGAAGGTGAGGTGGACCCAATAGCGATGGCCGCGCCGCGTCGCGGATGAAAGGCCCGCTACGATTCGCATGGCGCTGAACGAGTAAACGAGCGAGAACGCGATCGCGAGGTACTCGAAGAGGGTCATTAGTACTCGTCCGCCGCCTAGCTTTATTGGTCAGCCCGCGAGTCTACACCCAAACCGCACGATGCCGCCGCATCTGCGTGCTCGGTCGTACCTCGGAAATGTTTTGTTACAGACTTCCGAGGCCCCATATCGACATCGTAACTCGCCCACTTCCCCCCCGTGGCCCCTTCGCTCTCCCTCACCACCACATCCGCACCACTTCCGCACCACTTGCAAACCTTTCCTTCCACCACCACCGCGAACACCCTTTCCACACCGACGGCAACGTGCACTCCACCCCTTCAACGCCTGCCGATTGTATTTGATTTTCACTTGTCACACCGAAGCGAGTTGACTCCCATCGCGCACTGAGCTAGGCCGCTTGGCAAGGGTGTTCAACAACTACCACCCGCGCGGGCACGATCGGCGTGCTGCAAGTTGGCGTGAATGAACGGCTCCACGGGTGGGAGTTGGCGTTCAACAGCCGAACGTCCAAATGAACAAAGGGAAGGGGAAGACATATGGCGCACCTGGCGCTCTACGCGCGAGTCTCAACTGAGGACCAGCGAACCGAGGTCCAGCTCGACAAGCTCCGACGATACGGCGAGCACCGAGGCGGCCT
>CAXMOC010000095.1:0-6628 GCA_964194865.1 uncultured Opitutales bacterium
CCCCGATTGTTGATCCGGATCTCGCTCAGGTGGCCGTACTCGTCGCGATTTTGCTTGAACTGACCCGGGTGGTACTTCGAGTAGACGCCGGCGTCGTTTTCTACGAAGGCTTTCTCAAGATCGTCGGCCGCCAACACGCGATGCCAGTGGACGCGGTCGATCTGGGGAAAGAGCCTGCCCTTGCGCTGTTCGGGCTCGACGGAGCCGATTCCGTAGAGCAGGAGGGAGTGGCCGGCAACGATCGAGAACACGATCCGCGCGCCCAACTCGACGAGCAGCGCGGCCACCGTCGCCAGAGTGAGCGCGTGGAAGGCCTGCCTCGGGCTCACGGACATTTCGCGATCACCCCGTGGTGGGCTGTCCCTGGATGCGTTCGACGAGCAAGGTGCGCTGAACCTGCCCGGTGGCGGCCGTGCGCGGCAGCGAGGCCACGCACTCCAGTCTGCGCGGTTTCTTGAAGCCCGCCAAGCGTCCGTCGCAATGGGCCTGAAGATCTTCGAGGCGCAATGCGGCCCCGGCGCGCAGCACGACCACGGCGCAGACGACTTCGCCCCATCGGGCATCGGGAATGCCGACCACGGCAACCTCACCCACCGCCGGATGATCGGCTAGCGAAGTCTCGACTTCCAACGGTGCCACGCTCTCGCCGCCGGTTCGGATGATCTCGCGCAGGCGTCCGACCACGGACAGATAGCCCTCGTCGTCGAGGGCACCGAGATCTCCCGAGTGGTACCAGCCATCTACCAGTGCAGCGGCGGTGGCCTCTTCCGCTTCGAAATAGCCATCCATCAAGTAGTCGCTGCGGACGCAAATCTCGCCGGCCTGCGTCAGCCTGAGATCGACACCGGGCGGCGGCAATCCGACGGAGCCCGGCTTTCGCATGACATCGCAATCGGGCAACGCTGCGGCCGCACCGCATTCCGTCGAGCCGTAGTAGATCCGGGTCACGGTACCGGGGAACCGCTGCTTGAGGGCTTCGATCAGCTCCGGGGGGGTGGCGGAGGTTCCCGTATCGATTTCCTCCAGGCTCGAAGTGTCGAAGTCTGCCGGGTCGGTTTCCAGTACTCGGGCCCACACGGCCGGAATGCAGTAGAGACGGTTGGCTCGTCGGCGCTCGACGGTGCGGAGCAGCTGCTCGGCCGTGGCCGACTCGACGAAGTGGATCTCGCCCCGGGTCTGCCAGGCGGCCATAGCCAGGGTGAACGCTGCCATGTGGAAGAGCGGGAACATGCAGACCGTGCGCTCCGGATCGTCGCGGAATACTCCCTGAAAGCTGCGCAGGTAGTTGGCCCGATGAGAGAGCACGACTCCCTTTGGCCGCCCGGTGCTGCCGCTCGTGAAGAAGATCACGTGGGGGTCGGTCTCGACGAGAGCGGGCTCCGATGCGCGAGTGGCGCTCGGCGGGATTGCGGCGGGGCTCAAGTCCAGGCCAGGCCCGGGCCCACCCCCCAGCCGACCGAGCCGCGCGACGCCAGCGGCCTTGGCGACCACTTCCGCGGCCTCGGCGTGACCCGCATCCGCCACCAGCAGGGTGGGGCGCGCGAAGCCCACCACGTCGGTGGCCTCTTCGAGCCCGTAGCGCGCGTTGAGCGGTGCAAAGACGGCGCCGAGCTGGGTGAGCGCGGCGAATAGCGGCAGCACGTCGAGAGAAGTATCCGCCCAGCAGACCACGCGGCTGCCGTGTCCGACGCCCAGCTCCCGGAGCTGCAGCGCCAGCCCGTTGCCGGCGAGCTCCAGCTCGCGGTGGGTGAGCGACGCGTCACCCAGCGAGGCGGCGAGCCGGTTGGGAGCGTGCTCTGCGTTTCGGCGCAGTACCCCGTCGATGAGAAGCGCCATCGGAGGAGAACATGGCGGACCCCCCCGGCTTTGGCGACCCGTGGCGGCCCAGGGAAGGGATCTCGCTTGGGTGCCGCGGACGCCATGATATGCTGCGGGTCCCTCGAAATTTCAGGAGAACGAGATGGCTAGCGGGCTGCTCGATGGGCGGAAGGCAATCGTCACCGGTGGCGGATCCGGCATTGGAAGAGCGGCGGCGCTGAGCTTCGCCGCCGAGGGGGCTCGGGTCTGCGTCGCGGATCTCAACGCCGAGGCGGCGGAATCGGTCGCCAAGGAGATCGCCACTGCGGGCGGCGATGCTTTCGCGTCCACCACCGACGTGACCTCGCAAGCCGCCAATCAGGCGATGGTGGACGACGCCCGCGAACGCTTTGGTGGGCTCGACACCGCATACTTGAACGCGGGCATCGCAGTCGCTTCGTCCATTCTGGAAGGCGACCTCGAAGCCTGGAACAGCGTGATCGCAGTGAACCTTTCCGGCGTCTATCTGGGAATGCAATCGGTCGCGCCGGCGCTGATCGAATCGGGGGGTGGCTCCATCGTGGTCACGGCTTCCGTTGCGGGTCTTCGCGGCGGCATTGGAATGACCTCCTACTACGCGAGCAAGCACGGCGTCGTGGGTCTGGTCAAGGCGGCCGCCGCCGAGCTCGCGCCGCATGGAATTCGCGTCAATGCGGTCTGCCCCGGCGTGATCGACACGCCGCTGCTCGGCCCGGTCCACGGCGTCAAGGAGATCACCCAGGGAATTCTCGCCAAGGGCCATCTACTCGGGCGGGTCGGCGAGGCGCCCGAGGTGGCCGCGCTGGCGACCTTCCTGGCCAGTGATCGCGCCAGCTTCATGACGGGCGCGGCCTATCCAGTCGATGGCGGCATGACGGCCAGCCTCGGAATGGCCGACGGCGACAGCTTCGACGATCCGGCCACCCAGGAGCTGATGGAGAAGATGTTGCAGCGCTGACCTTGCGCGGAATTCATTGGGGCCGCCCCAGTGGGGCCGCGTTCAGAATGGGAACGACATGAACCGAAGCGTCATCGTCACGTGTGCGGTCACGGGTTCCGGCGACAGCGTAGGTAAGCATCCGAGCATCCCGGTCACTCCGGCGCAGATCGCGGACGCGGCCATCGAAGCGGCCAGGGCGGGAGCAGCGGTCGCGCACATCCACGTGCGCGAGCCCGACAGCGGGACCCCTAGCCGCCGCGTCGAGCTCTATCGCGAGGTGGTGGAACGCATCCGCGAATCCGACACCGATGTGATCATCAACCTCACCACGGGTATGGGGGGCGATCTGTTCTTCGGCCCGGATGACGAGACCATGGACTTCCAGAGTCCGACCGATTGCGTCGGCCAGATGGAGCGGATGGTTCACGTCGAGGAACTGCTGCCGGAGATCTGCTCGATGGACTGCGGTTCGTTCAACTACGGTGGCGGCAACTACGTCTACGTCTCTACTCCCGACATGCTGGCCCTGGGCGCCAGGCGCCTGCAGGAAATCGGCGTCAAGCCCGAGCTGGAAGTCTTCGAGATGGGCCACATCTCGTTCGCGCGCCAGCTGCTAGACGATGGGCTGCTCGACAGTCCGCCCCTGTTCCAGATCTGTCTGGGTGTCCGCTGGGCTGCCGAAGCCAACACGGCCGCTTTCAAGGCCATGGTGGACCAGCTCCCGCCCGGCTGTAACTGGGCCGGATTCGGTGTGGGCCCCATGCAGATGCCGATGGTCGCGCAGGCGGTACTGCTGGGCGGCCAGGTTCGAGTGGGGCTGGAGGACAATCTCTATCTGGAGCGAGGTGTGTTTGCTTCCAACGGGCAGCTGGTAGAGCGCGCCTGCGAAATCATCCGTCTGCTGGGGGGAACGACTCAGAGCCCGGCCGAGGCTCGAAAAACCCTGGGTCTGGGGAGTCCCACCTGAATGAGCGAAGAGAGCGGCATGCTGATCTGTCACAAGGGCATCGCCAACCCATGGCAATGCGACGTCATGGGCCACATGAACATCCGGCACTACATGGCCATGTTCGACGAAGCGTCCTACCACCTGCTGTTCCAGGTCTTCGGCTGGACGGGTGACCGCGACACCAGCAGCGGGGAGGGTTGGGCCGACGTGCGTCATGTCATCGAGTATCAGGCCGAAGTCACCACCGGTCAGGTTCTTGAGATTCGCGGCTGTCTGACGAAGGTGGGGACCAAATCCATCGGCATCCGCTACGAGATGATCAACCTCGTCCAAGAAGAGTTGGCGGCCAGCCTGGACTGTGTCTGCGTGCTGTTCGATCAGCAGGCGCGGAAGGCCATTCCCCTTTCCGATGACCAGCGGGCGCGGGCTCTTGCGCATCTCGTCCCCGGCACCGGGGAGTGAGCTGCCTCGGAATCCAATTCAGGCCCTGCGTTGTAGTAGAATCGACTCGCGCGTTCGATGCCCCATGATCGGGTTCAGCGTGTGATGGTCCTGGCAATCAATTCTGTGTTCGACACGACAGGAGAACCCCCATGACTCGCCCCGTCATCGTCGAAGCGGCTCGCACGCCGATTGGCAAACGCAACGGCTGGATGTCCGGCTATCACGCCACCGAGCTGCTCACACTCTCGGTCCGAGGCGTCATCGAGAAGGCCGGGATCGACCCCGCAGAGGTCGAGCAGGTGATCGGTGGCTGCGTAACGAAGGCCGGCGAGCAGTCCTTCAACATCACACGCAATGCCTGGCTGGCGGCCGGCCTGCCCTACGAGACCGCGGGCACGACGGTCGATTGCCAGTGCGGCTCGTCGCAGCAGGCCAACAACCTGATCCACGGAATTCTGTCGGCGGGATTCATCGAAGTCGGGCTCGCCTGCGGGATCGAATCGATGAGCCGGGTGGGGCTCGGCGCCGAGAGCATCAACGGTCCGGGCAGTGCCAGGCCGCCCGAGTTTCCCTACGACATGCCCGATCAATTCGGCGCGGCCGAGCGGATTGCGGAAAAGCGTGGAATCGGTCGGGAGGACGTCGACGCCTTCGCGCTGCGTTCGCAGCGCAGCGCTGCGAGGGCCCAGGCCGAGGGCCGCTTCGAGCGCGAGATCCTCACCGTCGAGGCGCCCGTGCGCGGAGAGGATGGCGAGCTGACCGGAGAGACTCTCAGCGTGAATACCGACCAGGGGCCCCGTGCCTCCACGGCCGAAGGGCTCGCCACGCTGCGTGCCGTGCGCCCGGAGGGCATTCACACCGCGGGCAACAGCTCCCAGATCTCCGACGGCTCGGCGGCGGTGCTCTGGATGTCCGAAGAGCGCGCCAAGGGCGCGGGCCTCAGACCGCGCGCTCGCATTGTCCACCAGGTGCTCGTGGGCTCGGACCCGTACTTTCACCTCGACGGCCCCGTGGACGCCACCCGAGCCGTGCTCGACAAGGCCGGCATGGACATCGCGGACATCGATCTATTCGAAGTCAACGAGGCGTTTGCAGCGGTCGTGTTGTCTTGGGCAAGTGTCTACAAGCCGGACCTCGACAAGGTCAACGTCAATGGAGGCGCCATCGCGCTCGGCCATCCGGTGGGTGCCACCGGCAGCCGACTGATCACCACAGCGCTGCACGAGCTCGAGCGCAGCGACCAGAATACGGCGCTGATCGCCATGTGTTGTGGCGGAGCACTGGCCACGGCCACCATCCTCGAGCGGATCTGAGGGCGATGACCCGCGCGCACGGGAGGACGAGCATGGATGAAACGGTCTTGGGCCGCGGCGATGAGTAGGACCAAGCGCGTCCTGCTGTGGCTGATGGCGGGCTTCTACTGCTTCGCGGGGTTCAACCATCTGCTCAATCCCGCCTTCTACATCGCGATCATGCCGCCGGATCTTCCCAACCCCGAGTGGCTGAATCTGCTCTCGGGCCTCGCAGAGATCATTCTCGGAGTATTCGTGCTCGAGCCTCGCGTACGCGTGCTGGCGGCTTGGGGAATCATCGCCCTGTTGATCGCGGTCTTTCCGGCCAACGTCTGGGTTGTGATGGTCAACATGGGGGCGGACGGTCCCGGCTCGGGCAATCTCGTCGGCAACTGGATTCGGCTGCCCTTTCAGGCGCTCTTCGTGATCTGGGCCTGGTGGTACACGCGCCCCGACGAAACGCCGTAGACCAACATCTTAGGAGCTGGGTCTGACCGGCCTGCCAAGCTTGGAACGAACAAAGCGGATCATCCCGAGGAGGTCCCTGTGAAGATCGAGATCGGAAGCGAGCCGAAGGGACCGCTCGCCGGCATTCGGGTGCTCGACCTGACCACCGTTGTCTCCGGTCCGCTCTGCACTCAGATCCTGGGAGATCTCGGTGCCGATGTGATCAAGGTCGAAGCTCCCGGCGGCGACAGCGCGCGGGTGATGGGTCAGCCCATGAAAGAGGGGATCAGCCCACTCTTCGCCCATTGCAATCGCAACAAGCGCAGTATCGCGGTGGATCTCAAGAGTGGCTCGGGTCCGGCGGTGGTCCAGCGGATCGCTCGCGGCGTGGACGTGTTCGTCTCCAACTATCGACCCGGCGTTACCGAGCGCCTGGGTCTCGGCTACGAGGAGCTCTCGCGCCACAACTCCGGGTTGCTCTACGTGGAGATCACCGGCTTCGGACCCGACGGGCCCTATCGCGACCTTCCAGCCTACGACACCGTGATCCAGGGGCTCTCGGGCTTCATGCCCGTCCAGGGTGGAGACGGAGTGCCACAGCTGATCCGGTCGATTGCGGCCGACAAGAGCACCGCCCTGACGGCCGTGTACGCCGTGATCGCGGCCCTGTTCGCCCGCGAGCGCGGCACCGGGCGGGGCCAGAAGATCGAAGTTCCCATG
>CAXMOC010000096.1:0-3980 GCA_964194865.1 uncultured Opitutales bacterium
CCCTTCGTTCCGAGATCTTTGAACATCTGTCGGGCAGCCCTGGCGGTGTGCGCCCGCGCATCGTTCTCCGAGGCGAGTCGTTGCAGAGTTCCGGCGCCCATCAGCTCCATGCCGAGGTTCACGATGCGCTTGTTGGCCGCCAACAGCGCGATGTCGATCAGCGCGAAGCGATCGGCGAGGCCCTCGACCTCGGCTTCGAGATGCTGTGGGGGCACGCTCTTCATTGCGAAGCCGATCTTGGCCGCATCCGCGCCGCTCATGGTGTCGCCCGTGAGCAACATGCGCTTGGTCCACTGGGGTCCACAGTTGTAGAGCCACAGGTGGTTGGGCGGAGACCCCATGTTTCGCAGCGGAGGGAAGCCGATGTTGGCGTCATCGGCGGCAATCACGAAGTCGCAGTACAGCGCCAGGTCGGTGCCGCCGGCCAGACAGTGCCCGTGGACCTGAGCGATCGAGGGCTTGTGCATCTCCCAGAGTGTGCGCATATGACGTTGGATGCGCTCGAGCATCCACACATCCTCATCGATTCCCGCGCCCGTGCGACGGTCGATCTCGTCATTGCGCTTGCTGGGCGCCGGCGCCAGGTCGTAGCCGGCCGAGAAGGCCGGCCCCTCGGCGCGCAGGATGACCGAGTGAACGGCTCGGTCGTCGTCCGCTTCCCACAGCGCGACGGAGAGCTCTTCCAGGAGCCCGAGCGACAGGGGATTGCGCCGCCTGGGCTCGTTCAGCGTGATCCGCGCGCGGCCGCGCTCGACTTCGTAGAGAATGTGCTCGTAGCTCATCACGTGTCCTTTTCGCCGGGGTTGAGAAGTATACTCGCCGCCGCGTCGATCGCTGCCCGAGGAGGCCCTCCCATGTCCGATCTCATCCGCGGCTACCTCGTTGCCAATGCGCGCTATCACGACACCGACTTTGCGCGGCTAGAGATCTTGAAGCTCCTGGCCGAAGATCCCGGGGTCCGCACACGCGTCGCGGATAGCTTCAGCGACGTCGACACCATCGCGACGTCGGACTTCCTCATCACCTACACCTGCGACCTGCGGCCGTCGCAGCATGAAGCCGAAGCCCTGCGCGACTTCGTGTCGTCGGGGAAGCGCTGGGTTGCTCTCCATGGGACGAACGCCATCCTGGAAATCGGATCGAAGGGGATGTCCTGCCCCCGCGACCACGTCACCTTCATGGAAACACTGGGGAGCCGCTTCATCGCCCATCCACCGCTGCAGCCCTACACGGTGACGGTCTCTGACCCCGAGCACGCGCTCGTGCGCGACATCGAGCCTTTCGAAGTCTCGGATGAGCTCTATCTGTGCGAGTACTACGGCGAGGTGAAGCCGCTGCTAGAGACGCGCTTCACCGGGACCTTCGAGTCGGGTTATGTCGAGAACGAATGGCCCCGGGATGACGCCCGGCTCGTCGCGTACACGCACCCGGTGGGGGAAGGCGAAGTCCTGTACATCACCTTGGGGCACTGCTGCGGGAAGTACGACATGCGCCCCATCCAGAAGATTGCAGAGGTCGTTCGCGGCTCGTGGGAGAGTCCGGTGTACCAGGAGCTCCTTCGCCGCGCGGTGCGCTGGGCGAAGAAGGCCCTCTAGCTCGCAGTCTCCGGCGGCCAGCGCACCGGAAAGACGTCCGGGAAGTCGCTCAGCAGCTGGCCCGAGCTCGGCTCGTGCTCGTAGAGAGCGACCGGGTCGGGAATCACCTGTCCCAGCCGATGCAGATAGCGCACATCTAGGCCAGCCCAGAGAGATGCATGGGCGCGCCGCGGATTCTCTGACACTACGTCGCCCAGGGCCGAGTGCAGGATGTTTCCGTGGAAGAGGAGGACATCCCCGGGCTCGTAGTCCCAACCCAGGATGTCGTAGGAGTCGCGATGGGCCTCGATGTCGGGAACCAGGGGCAGGCTCTTGTCGCGGATTCCGCTCCAGTAGGTCCAGTCTTCGTAAGCGTCGGCCCCGAGCATCGGCCGGTCGGGGCGTGCGTTCTCCAGCATCGCCAGGGCTCGCGCGCTGGTGTCTGGGTCGCTTCCCGCCAGCGGGCTGTAGGTCACGTTCCAGTGGTGCGAGCCACGCACGACCTCCAGACTCACTTCCCTGGGAACCGGGTCGGGAGAGACCCAGGCGCGGATGAGGTCGTGACCGGTGATGTTGTAGTAGCAGGTGTCCTGGTGCCACGGCGTAGCGGGCACCTGCCCCTTTGGCTTGTAGAAGAGTTGGTCCATGTAGAACCGAACGGGGCTCTCCAACGCGCAGCCGGCGATCTCGGCGATGGGAGACTCGTCGATGATGCTCCGCAGATCCGGAGATCGGGCCGCCGGAAACTGATCGACCCGCAGTGTTCCGAGGTTCTCGGACAGCACGTCCGGCGCGGCGATGGCGGCATCCAGTCCGGAGCGGGCGCGGTCGACCCACTCGGGAGGCAGGATGCCCTTGACGAGCACCGCGCCGTCCCGATCGAAGGCTTCGATCTCGGTCGTTGTGACCGGACGCAGCGGATTCGCAGCCATTCCCGCATCCTACACCATGGATCGAGCTATGAAAGTTTCAGGCCGTTTCGAAGAGGGATTGCGCCTTGCCCGATTGAGACGGCTTTCGAATCGATCGACGGTTCTACCACGTCCCTGAGACACAACGGCCGGGGCGTTGGGCGGCGCCGTTGCCTATCGCGGGCTCGAGAAGCGAATCACGTAGCCATCGGGGTCGCGGAGCACGAACTCGTCATTGCCATACTCCTCGTGGCTTATCGATCCGACCGGCAGGCCATTCGAAGCGAGCTTGTTTCGAATCCGCGGCGCGTCGGTACACATCAGATACAGCACCGCGTCCGCGAACTCGGCGCGGCTCTGGCGTTCGGCGCTCGATGTGCCTTCGGGCGTGTTGAGCATCAATGAACCGCCCTCGAATCGCACTCGTGCCCATCGAACCTGACCTTCCAGCTCCCAACTGTTCTCGACCTTGGCGCCAAGTGCAGCTTCATAGAACGCGATGCTGGCGCTGACATTTTCAACGTTGAGCAACGGTACCAGTTCATTCATACGGCCCCCCTTCGCGAGGTACCCTGCAGTCTAGTCCACACGCGCGACGCCCAGCGAGACGTTCGGGGACCGACAACAGCCTCGCTCAGTCGACCCGGACTGCCGTCTGGTGGAATACTGGGTCGAGAAACTTGCAGCTGCCAACCAGTTCCATCAAGATCCAGGTCTCGCTTTCGTCCACGGACGAGTGCTGAACTCAACGCGAGTGATCAACTTCGATTCAGAGAGGAGACACACCATGCCCGAGATTTCCGTTCAGAAGCAGTGCGCTGGACTGACCAACCTGGCGGACGATGAGTCGTTCGGCGTTCCGATCGGCGACCTCCCTAGGCAGACCAATGCCGGGTTTTTCGAAGAAGGGAATCTGTGCGCCGGCACCTGGGAATGCGAACCGGGGAAACTGGCACTCGACCTGGAAATCACCGAGTTCTGCCATCTCTTGAAGGGCCACTGGGTGCTGACGTCGGAATCGGGTCAGGTCACGGAATTGAAGCCCGGTGACAGCTGGGTTTTCCCGAAAGGCTGGAAAGGCACGAGCGAAGTTGTGAAGACGGTTCGGAAGGTCTACCTGATCATCTCCTAAGAATTCCAGACCCGAGTAGACCCACAGGAGAATCACGATGAGTGCGATCATCCGTATGGATGCCACGGACCTCGAGAAGCCGAACTTTGGACCCCGACCCGCAGACTACGCGATCGAGGGGAAGCCGGTCGAGTCGGCACACGAGTACTACTCGAAGGACGGTCGCTCATCCGGCGTCTGGGTCTGCTCGCCGGGCCGCACGCTCGAAGAGAAGCACGAGCACAATGAGTTCTGCACGATCATCGGCGGGAAGCTCGGTCTGATCGACAACGAGACGGGAGAAGAGCAGATTTTCGTCACGGGCGACAGCTTCTTTCTACCAAAGGGCAGCAACCTGACGTGGGTGATCTACGAGACGGTGTC
>CAXMOC010000097.1:0-3767 GCA_964194865.1 uncultured Opitutales bacterium
TCGAGCGGGTCTTCGACGCGTGGGCGGAGCGCTCGAGCGAGCGGCTAGGTGCCTTCCACCGCTTCGATGCCGCCGAGGCCGGCTCCTCGACCGCGTCGCCGCACTGAGCCCTTCCCCAGTTAGACGAACCACCTCGCGCTAGTGGCCCAGGTTGTATCCGAAACGCTTCGGCAGGCGAGCCATGAGCTCGAGCACGGGGTTCCCCGAGCGGCCGGCCTCCCAGGCGTCATCCGTGCGAAGGATCGCCGCCAGGGTGAGTTTGGCTCCAATGGAGAGAAGCGGTTCCGGTGGAAATCGCTTCGACCGCAGACCCACCAGGGCCAGGGAAGAGAACTCGTCTTGCCGGCCGAGCGCCAGCGACGACAAGATCTGCCCCGCGAGCACACACGGACCGACGCCACCGCCCGTGAATCCCATTCCGTAGTGAACGTTCCCACCCCACATACTCCCGAAGAAGGGCACGTGGTGAGCGCCGAGATCGATCGGCCCGCCCCACACGGCATCGATTCCCACATCGCGAAACTCAGGGAACCACTCCCGCAGGGTAGTCTCGAGACGCCGGTACCAGGCGGGATCGTTCGAGATCTTGCTGTTGACGCTGCGCGCAGGAGTTCCCGTTCCTGCCCCGAAGGCGATCCGACCGTCGGGAGTGGTGCGGAGATAGTGGACCGTGGCCCGGAAATCTCCGATCCCCTCACCGCCCGTCCACCCCATCTTCTCGAGACACTCCGGTGCCGGCTCCGTCAACACGATATGGCTCGCGCGCGGAATGATGCTCCGGCGAAACTCGGGAATCTGGTTCGACCAGGCATTCAGCCCGAGCACCGCGTGGTCGGCCACCACTTCGCCGCCGCGCGTGACGATCTTCACGGGCGTTCCGCCTTCGATCCGCTCGACGGGCGTCCCCTCGTAGATTCGCACTCCCTGATCGAGAACCAGCGCACGCAGCCCGCGCGCCAGCCGTGCTGGCTGCACGGTGGCGCCTTTGGTCTGGAGTACCCCTGCACGGAAATGCGGGGATTGGCAGCGATCGGCCACCTCCGACGCTGAGAGCCACTGAAGCAGGTCCCGAGGAAATCCATCGCGGGATCGAAGCTCGTAGTACTCGTCGACCGCCGCATCGAAGATGGGCGAGGTAGAAAGGTTGAGATGGCCAGAACGTCGGAACCAGATGTCGATACCGGCTTCGCGAAAGATGGCTTCCGCAAGATCGACGGCGCTCTCCGAGGCCTGCCCCACCCGGACGGCATCCTCGGTTCCGAAGAGGTCCACCAGGACGGAGAAGTCTTCCCAGAGCCCGTACATGAAGCCGCCGTTTCGGCCGCTGGGGCCGCCACCACAGATATCGGATTCGAGCACCACGACGTCTGCAGCGGGGTCCGCCCGCTTGAGCTGAAACGCGGTCCACATACCTGTGTATCCTCCCCCGACGATCGCGACATCGGCTCGCAGCGGGCCCTCCAAAGGCGGGCACTCGGCGCCGGGGTCCGCAGCGAGGGCGTCGCGGAGCCACCACGATCTGGTGTGGATCGGCACTGCCTCGGGTCCTTTGAGCCGCGCCTGCATTCGGGCCATTACAATGTCCACGCAGGTAGAAGGGCCGCCCTCGAAGGAGCGTGAGGCATGGAAGGCATCATTGCGGGTCCTCGTCTGGTGGCGACCCGAGAGAATAGATCGCTTCGCCGTTGCGCGTACCGCGGGCGCGGGGCGGGGTAGGCTCCGAATCGCGCCGCGGCCCTCGAACGCACGGCCTCCAATCAAGCTACTCGTAAATTTGGACCGCGGCGAAACGCTAGTCCACGTCGAGATTGCCCTTTCCGTCCAAGCGCCCTCGTCGGCTACAGAACTCTTCGCGGGTCATCGCGTCCAGCACGGCGGGGTCTTCCAGGGTCCCCCAGGTGCGGTGCCCGTCGTCTGTGAGGCAGGCCGCGTGACCGATCTGCGCTTTGCCCCCTCGGTACGCAACGGTGTAGGCCTCGACGCTAACCGGTCCCTTCCAGTCGACGACGGCTTCGCGCAGCGGGAAGGCGTCGACCTGCTTCTGAAGGTTTTCGTAACCGAATCCGTCAGCCGGCGGACGGGTGGAGTAGATCCCGAAAGCGTGTTTGGCGAGCCAGCCGCCGTTGGCACTGACGAGACCCGTGGAGCCGGGATCTTCCCGGAGTACCTCGGCCATGCGCGCGATCGCGTGAAGCACGTAGCTGTTCAGCGGCCCGCCCCCGAACGTGAGCCCTCCTGTGACGGTCAGCGGGCGGCCAGCGGGAATACCGAGCTCCGTTGCGGCAACTTGCACCGCCGAGGGAAAACAGCTGTATAGGTCGATATGCTCGATCTCCCCGAGCGTCTTCCCCGCCAACTCGAGCGCGCGCGCCCCAGCGATGCGCATCGCGGGCGAACGGTGCAGGTCTGCGCGAGTGGATGCGTAGGTGCTGTCGTTTGCTTCCGTAGCGGCGTGTAAGAAGACGAGCTTCTCCTCGGGTACGCCGGCAGCCAGAGCGGTCTTCAGGGAGCAGACGATGAGGCCCGCCGCCATATCCACACGCGGGTTGGAGTTCATCAACCGCGTGTAGGGATACGAGATCATCGGGTTGTCGGGCGAAGCGCGGCCGATCTCCTCTGCGGTGTAGGGCTTGCGGATCCAGGCGTTGGGGTTGCCGCATGCAACTTGGTTGAAGCCCGCCCAGAGCTCCGAGATCCGCTTCGCGTGGGCCTCCAAGGTCTCACCGCTCGCGAATCGGATTGCGCTCTCGAAGACCGCGTACATGTCGCTGGCACTGTTCATACCCCGCGCGAGCTCGGCGGGATGAAAGATCGGCTTGTCCTCGGCGACCAGGCGATCGGGGCTGCCCGGCACTTCGGTTGCGCGCAGCTCGAGGCCCTGGCGCTGGGCCCGCCCGAGGCTGCGACCGTTCTCCCCACCGGTGACCAGCACGACGCCGCGCCGCCCGGCCTGGATCTCGCGCGCCGCATCGATCACGCAGGCCTGGGAGAAGTTTCCACCGTACGGGGTGCCGACGGTTTCCTTCGGCGCTGCGCCGAGCCTTCGCGCAATTTCCCGCCCGGGATCGCCGTAGCTCCACAACCCGCGGAGTACGTAAATCGAGTCCGCGCGCCCCAACAGCTTCGGAGCACCCGAATCTTCCCCCGCCTGTTCGAGCGCCTGGATCATCAACTCCAGCGGCTCTGCCGCTTCGCGGGGGTCTTCCAGACGCTGCAAAACCTGTCCAACCCCGACGAGCACCGGGGTCTCTTGCGCTGAGCTCATCCCGTCTCCTCCCAGAACGCTTCCAGAGCACGTCCCAACCAGATTGCCGACGGGAGCATACAGGCAGCTCGTCTCTCGATCTCGCTGCGCGGGGCGGCCTTGTCACCGGGGTGCAAGTGGAGGGGACCCCCGGGGAAGGCCACGATTCGATCGTATGGTCTATTGTCGTCCGATCCAAAATCCCATGACGCGGCGCCTCCGGAGAGAAACGTGACGGCCGAGACACAAGCGAGCCCCGACGACGCGGCTCGCAGCGACCCGCGCTTCATCATCATTGGCGCGGGAATGTCGGGAATCCTCAGCGCGATCAAGCTGCGCGAAGCCGGCCTCGACAGCTTTGCGATCTACGAGAAGGCCGACCGCATCGGCGGTACCTGGCGGGAGAACACCTACCCGGGCATCGCGTGCGACGTCCCATCCCACTTCTATAGCTACTCCTTCGCCCCCAACCCGGAGTGGAGCCACCGCTTCTCGCCCGGATCGGAAATCCAGACCTACTTCG
>CAXMOC010000098.1:0-34392 GCA_964194865.1 uncultured Opitutales bacterium
GAGAAGTGGTCCTCGGCGTGCGGCAACGCCATGGCCTGGACGAAGTGTTGCTGAAATGCTGGCTCGACCGCCGTCTCGATCTTTTCGACGCCGCGTACTCGCTCTTCGATCATCCCGCGAACGTCCGCGTCGAGCAGGGCGGCCACGGCGCCGGTGCCGGCGGCGTTTCCAGCGGAGGATACTTCTGACAGCGGGCAGTCGGGAATCATCCCCAACACCATCGCGTATTTCACGTCGATGTGGCTGCCGAAGGCTCCCGCCAAGCGAATCCGATCCGGCCGCTCGACGCCGAGGTGATCCATCAATAGCCGCACCCCCGCGTAGAGCGCCGCCTTGGCGAGCTGGATCGCGCGCACATCGTTCTGGGAGACGTGGAGCGACGGAGACCCCTCGTGCAACAGGTAGCGATGGGTTCGCCCGTCTTCGCGGATGCGAGGGCTGCGTTCTGCGAGGGAGCCGACGATGCGCCCATCGCGGTCGATGACACCGGCGAGAAATAACTCGGCGACCGCCTCGATGATGCCGGTGCCGCAGACTCCCGTGACGCCGGTCTCGCCGATCGCGCTGGGGAAGTCGGGATCGTCGGACCAGAGAGGGCAGCCGATTACCTTGAAGCGCGGCTCCAGTGTTGCGGGGTCGATTCGAACGCGCTCGATCGCCCCGGGCGCGGCTCGTTGTCCGCAGGAAATCTGGGCTCCCTCGAAGGCCGGCCCCGTCGGGCTGGAGGCCGCCAACATCCGCTCGCGGTTGCCGAGCAGGATCTCAGCGTTGGTACCGACGTCGACGAGCAGGGTCACGGCCTCACTTTCCCATGGCGCCTCCGCCAGCAACATGGCCGCCGCGTCGGCGCCCACGTGGCCCGCGATGCAGGGAAGCACGTAGGCGCGCGCGCCGGGCGCGACGGACAGCTCCAGGTCAGTGGCGGGCAGGGAGATCGCGCCATCGGTGGCCAGGGCGAAAGGCGCGGTTCCCAGCTCGACGGGGCTGATGCCCAGCAGCAGGTGATGCATGATCGGATTGCCGACGAAGGTGAGCTCCAGCACGTCCTGAGGAGTCGCGCCCGCCTCGGTGGTGAGCTGCGCGATCAAGCCGTCCACAGCCTCGCGCACGACCCGAGTCATTTCTGTGTCGCCGCCCGGGTTGAGCATCACGTAGGAGACCCGGCTCATCAGATCTTCGCCGAAGCGAATCTGCGGATTCATCTGGCCGGCGCTGGCGAGCACCTCTCCGCTGGCGAGGTCGCATAGGTGCGCGGCCAGCGTCGTCGAACCAACATCGACAGCCACGCCAACCACCCGCTCCTTGAAGCCCGGCCAGACGCCGACGACCTCGCGCCCCTCGCGCACCGCAACGGTCACCGACCAGCGACCCTCGCGAAGAGAGCGCTGCAGTTCGGGAAGTAGACGCGGATCGAAGTGTAGATCCGCCAGCTGCCACTCCTGCTCCAACGCGGCCAACAGGCGCTCCAGGTCACCGCTCGGCCGGTCCAGACGAGGTTGCTCCACCTCGACGTAGTGCAGGTGTACGAGGGGGTTCACGCTGAGGTCCCGGCCTTCGAAGGCCTTGCGGACCACCTGGTGGTGCACCTGGCTGCTGGCCGGGACGTCGATGACGACGTCGCCCCGCAGCGTCGCGTGACAGGTGAGACGAAAGCCCGGCGCCAGCTCGTCGCGCCGCGCGAAGCGTTCTTCGGGCTCGGAGATCGGGCTCAGGTGCTCGACCTTCGAGTGAATGCCGTACTTGGCGAACTCGCCCTCCGCCAGCAGACACTTGCAGCGCCCGCAGATTCCGCGCCCGCCACACACCGAGTCGATGTCCACGCCCAGCTCGCGGGCGGCCGAGAGCACGGGCGTGCCGAGCTGGAATCGCCCGCGTTTACCCGAGGGAGTGAAGACGATCAAGGCGTCGGAGGTCTGATCTGCCACGCTGATGTCCCGGGTTGCTCGCGCGCTCAGGCTTCGGCAGCGGGGCGTCGCCGCCCGCGTCGCCGTCCGCGGCCGCCCGCCTCTTCCGAAGCCGTATCGCGGTAGGCGGAGATCCAGTTCGCGCACTCGGCGTCCGTTCCGTTGACGACGTCGGCCGCTCGGATGGCTCCGACCATCTCCGGATGCAGCGGGTTGAGGATTGCCGAGGTAAGGCCCGCGCCAATCGCCATCGAGACGAACGCGGTATTGAGCAGTGGGCGGTTGGGAAGGCCGAAGCTGACGTTGGACGCCCCGCAAGTGCTGTTCACCCCGAGCTCGTCGCGCAATCGGCCCACCAGCTTCATCAGCTGGCGCCCCGCTTGACCGATGGCGCCAATCGGCATGGCCAGCGGGTCGACGACCACGTCGCAGCGGGGTATTCCGTGGTCCTCGGCGCGCTCGACGATTTTCTTGGCGACGGCGAAGCGCACGTCGAGATCCTGCGAGATGCCACTGTCGTCGTTGGAGATCGCAACCACCGCGCAGCCGTGTCGCTTGACCAACGGCAAGACCGACTCGAGCCGTTCCTCTTCTCCCGTGACAGAGTTGAGCAGCGGCTTGCCCTGGTACACGGCGAGCCCGGCCTCGAGCGCCGCAACGATCGACGAATCGATCGCGAGAGGCACGTCGGTGATCGATTGCACCAGCTGGATCGTCTCGGCCAGGATGCGCGGCTCGTCCGCTAGGGGGATTCCCGCATTGACGTCGAGCACGCGCGCCCCCGCAGCGACCTGCGCGAGGGCGTCGGCTTCGACTCCGTTGTAATCCCCTTCCTTCATCTCCGTGGCCAGCCGCTTGCGGCCGGTGGGGTTGATGCGCTCGCCGATCACGACGAAAGGCCGGTCGAAGCCCAGTACGACCTCGCGCTTGGCGGAGCTGATCACGGTATCGGGCACGCTGCGAACCTCTACTCGTTGCCGTACCCGGCGGCGCCGGCCTCGGCCTGCGCGACGCCACCCTTCCGGGCCACGCGATCGAGCTGTTCTGCGGACCATTCGCCTTCGAGCTTCGTCACGGCGTCGTCCACCGCCTGCTCGAGATCACCCTCGCAGGCCTGACTCTCGCGTCGCCAATCGGCGAGGTAGTGGTCGGACGAGCCCCGCCCGGCGCGCATCGCAGCGCGGTCGATCGCATGTTGGAAGCGCGGATGGAGCATCTTCTTGAACGCGGTCTTGCGGCCACGCCGTCCGATCACCTGGGCAGGGATGTCGCGCCAGTAGACGGTAATCAACTTGTTCACCCTGTCGCCTCTGCGGCTCGCGGTTCGAGAGTGCTGGCTGTCGGGAGGGCTCGCGCGAGGCCATCGAGACCGGTGACACAGCGCTCGAACTCCAGCCCCAGCTGCCGGGCACAATCGAGCGCCTTGGCGTCGAGCTCGGGCGTCGGCGTCTGAGCCAGGTACATGACGCGGCGGTAGTTGCCGAAGTAGTCCGTCAGCAGCTCGGGGTGTCGATCGATCCCGAGCCCACGGATGACCAGCCGGTCGAAGTGGCGAACCAGGAAATCGGTCAGGTAGAAGGTGCCCGGCTCTGCGTCGTGGAGCGCTGCGAAGCGCTCGATTCCCGCAAAGAACGCGTAGCAATGGGCACCGGGCAGGCGTTCGGCGTCGTACTCCGCGAGCACGCTGTCGAGGCGCCCCGCGGTCCCGCAATCGGCGTAGGCGACGAACACCTCGTCGAAGCGCCCGCGCGCCTGTTCGAGCTTCTCCCGTACGGCGCCGGGAATTTCTTGCGGTCGATTGTGAAGCTCGGCCGGGAGGCACTGGATCGCCACATGGTCCCAGCCCCCCAGGCGCTGCAGCGCTCGCAGCTCATGGGCCAGTGCGCCGCACGCAATCAGGAGGACGCTCCGCCGATTCTCACCCATGCTCGTGCCTTCAGGCGGCGGCCCGCGGACCGACCAGCTTCTTCGCCGTCTCGACCGCAGTCGCGGCGTCTCTGCAATAAGCGTCCGCGCCGATCGCGCGTGCAAACTCTTCGTTGAGCGGAGCGCCGCCGACCATCACGATGAAGTTGTCGCGGATTCCCTCGGACTTCAACGTATCGATCACCACCTTCATGTAGGGCATGGTGGTCGTCAGCAGTGCAGACATGCCGAGAATGTCGGGTTGGTGCTCCTCGAGTGCTTTCAGATAGTCCTCGACGGGTGTGTTGATGCCGAGGTTGATCACGTCGAAGCCAGCCCCTTCCATCATCATCGCCACCAGGTTCTTGCCGATGTCGTGGATGTCACCCTTCACGGTACCGATCACCATCTTTCCAACCGGCTTGGCGCCGGTTTCCGCCAGCAAGGGCCGGAGGATCACCATCCCCGCCTTCATGGAGTTGGCGGCCAGCAGGACTTCGGGAACGAAGAGGATGCCGTCGCGAAAGTCGATGCCGACGATGGTCATCCCGGCGACGAGGGCCTCGTCGAGAACCCGGCTGGGCGACCATCCTCGTCCGAGGAGGATGTTGGTCCCCTCGCTGATCTCTTCGGCGAGGCCGTCGTACATGTCGTCGTGCATCTGCTTGATGAGCTCATCATCGGGCAGATCTGCCAGAACGACTTCTTCTTCCGTATCCATCTCTTCGTTCGACATGTCTCTCTCCTGACTATGAGTCGCCGGACGTCACGCCGGCCTAGCCCCAGCGCTGGTTTCCGGGTCGCATGTCCTCGGGTGCGAGCTGAATGGGGAATCGATCTCGGATCAACGCGTCCGTCTTCGGGTCCACGTATTCCGGGTAGTGGCCCGAGAGGATCTCGTTCACCTTCTCGTGGGCGAGCTGATAGACGCTGCGGCTGCCGCTCTCTTCCCAGTCGCCGGCGCTGCGGCGGTCACCCACTTCGGGATAGAGGTACTCTGTCTGCATCAGCTCGAGCGTCTGGGCCTGGCCAAGAAAGTGCCCTGCTCCGAAGACTGCGTCTTCGATCACATCGACGGCCAGCGTCGCCTGATTGACCTCGATGCCGCGCAACAGCCGGAGCGCGCTTCCCATCATATCATTGTCGATCACCATGCCTTCGAAGGATTGGGCGAGTAGGCTGCCCACGATTCCGGGGTAGGTGCTGATCATGTTGCCGCCGGCGAGGACGGCGGCCGTGGTCGTAATCGCCTTCTCGTATCCCGCCTGGGCGTCCATCGTCTTGGAATCGGTCATCCCCGTGGGGACGCTGGTGATCAGCCCGTAGTGCTCGGCGCCAGATTCCCGGTCGGCGCGGCGCGCGGCACGACCGCCGCCCTTCCGGCGACCGCGATTTGCCTTGGTCCGGACCTTGGGGTTGGCCGGCGCGCTGGAGTTCAGTCCCATGGATTCGTCAGCCATCGGCTCGGAGCTCGTCGTTGCGGGTTCGGATCTGCCCGACGGGCGGTGACTCTTCGCAGCCCGCCACCGGAATCAGCGCGCGGATCTGCTCGTGAAACTGGCGAACACCGAGTTCGAGGGTCGAGAGCAGCCCAGCCTGATAGCTGCTCGAGCGGATTCCCTCGTTGGTCCATCGACAGAACTCGAGGTCTTCCTTCAGAACGTCGCGGGTGATGCGGCGGTTGAGGTAGCGAGCGGCTTTCATGGCACGCCGGTCGTCTGGCAGTGCGACGGCGAAGCTCTGGATCTGACAGCGTTCGGCGTCCAACGGAAGCACCATGTAGCAATCGACCATGTCCGGCGAAATCTGGAGCACCGAGGTGGGAAAGATGCCGTAGTACGCCCAGGCGCGTCGGTACTCCTCGGGCAGGTGGCTGACCTCGGGCAACAGACGCTGGTAGGCGCGCTCGCCCCAGACCGGAGATTCTTTCTCTTGGAGCACCGAGAAGGAGCGCGAGCCCGCGCCGGGGTCGGTTTCGTCGTAGTAGCTGGTGCCGAACAGCCTGCGAAGCCCGGGGTGCCCCGTCGGGATGTGATAGCCCTCGGCATCGTTCTCCGCGAAGAGCTTCCAATTGAACTCGCCCACCTGCACGTTGCGGGTACCCCAAGGCTCCATCTCCGAGAACCGGAAATGCCGCGCCTCCTCTTCGAAGGGCTTCATGCTGGCGCCGACGCTGGGGCCATCACCTCCGAAACGCACGAAGACGAAGCCCATCCACTCTTCGAGTTCGAGCTTGGCGAGCCCGAGGCGAGACTTGTCGAGCTTCCCGAAGGTGCGGTCGGCAGGTACGGCGCGCAGCTCGCCGGTGAAGTCGTAGCTCCAGCCGTGATAGGGGCAGACGATTGCGCGCGCGCAGTGGCCCGTCTCGCCGCGCACCACTCGCGACGCCCGGTGCCTACAGACGTTGTGGAACGCGCGGAGCTCTCCGTCCTGACCGCGAATCACCAGCGCTCGCTCGCCGGCGGCCTCCAGCGTCATGAAGTCGCCGGGCTCGGGCGCCTGGTTGACGTGTCCCGCCAGCAGCCATTGGGAGTGGAAGATGTACTCCTTCTCCAGCTCGTAGAACTCGGGGTCGTGATAGACCCAAGGCGGCAGCGCCGGGAAAGCGGGGGCGGCCTGCTCCGGGGTCTGCGCAGCTGCCCGCGCCACGGCGGCCCCGCTGTTGGAGAACTCCGCCGGAAACACGCTGGACAGGAAGCCGCGACAAGTCGCCTTGGCTCCCTCGATGTCGAAGGGCTCTTCGCCCTCCAACATCGTCTCGGGAAGTGACGACAAAAGGTGGTAGAAGGCCCGGCCCAGGGCGGTCGGATCGAGGTGTTGGTGATTTCCCTGACGCGCAATCTGTTCGAAGAGCCTCACCACACGAAGCTCCGAGGCCCGCTCGCGCGCCCCGCACACGTTCTGGTAGTCATCTCGGGCGAGGGCTTCGCCCCAGAACGCGCTCCAGACGGCGATTCGCCGCGGGTCGCAAACATCGGGATCGAAGTCCACGTCGATCATCGCCTCGAGACGGCGCACCGGGTCGTCGCCGGCACGGCTGACGGCCTCTTGTTGGCGTCGCTCGAACGCCCGGTCGACGTACTCCAGGGTTGCCAGCAGGAGTGCGTCTTTGGTCTGGAAGTAGAAGCTGACGATGCCGGCCGACAGGCCCGCGAGCTCTGCGACTCGCGCGACAGTCGTGCCCGAGAGGCCGCTTCGGGCGATGGAGTCGATGGTCGCTTCGATCAGCTCGCGCCGGCGGCGGGCGTCGCGAGGCTCCTTGGAGCCGTTGCTGCGAACGTCGAGGTTTTCGGGGGATTGTTCCGGAGAGGCCACTTGCCTCCTCCTTGCCTGGGCTGCGAAGGCTCCGAAGAATGGAGCAATATTTCCCTTTGAGATCAATAGCCTAGCAAAAAAATTGAACGGAGCGCCAATTTTGGCGAAGCGTTCAATTTCGGTATCTAGGGCGTGGAGTTGTGGTGCCAGGGCTCGGGGCGCTCGCTACCAGCGGCCGTTTCCGGGCTTCATCGCCTCGGCGGGCAAGCGGATGTCGAAGGCGTCTCGCAGCTTGGCGTCTGTCGCCGGATCGATGTAGCTCGGATAGTGGGTGGACAGGATTTTCTGGACCTTGGCGCGGGCCCGCTCGCGGATGTCACTGGATCCGAGCTCTTCCCACAATGACGGCTGCAGGCGGTCACCCAGCTCGGGATAGATGTATTCGCTCTCCATCAAGCTGAGCGTCTGGTCGTGACCCAGAAAGTGGCCGGGCCCGTTCACAACCTGCTCGATGACCTCGACCGACAGTGTTTCATCCGTGACCTCGATACCGCGCAACACCCGCAGCACGAATCCGAGCATCTCCGAATCGATCGCCAGGGCCTCGAAGCAGCAGCCGAGCAGGCTCGCCTGCATTCCCGCCGACTCGTGGATCAGGTTGGCGCCCGATAGTCCGGTCAACAAGCTCGTGATTCCCTTCTCCATGCCCGCCTGATTGTCGGGGATCTTGGAGTCGGTCATGCTCGAGGCAACGCCGCTCGGCAAGTCGTAGAAGTTGGTCATCTGTGCCGAGGCGGCGTTGAGCAGGGCTTCCTCGGGACCCCCGCCCGAGAAGGCGCCCGTTCGCAAGTCCGACGTGAAGGGCCAGTTGCTGAAGATCGTCGGATGGCCCGGCTTGAGAAGGTTCACCATCGCAACTCCGCCCAGGCCCTCGGCGGTGGTCTGGACGAGCGTCCCCGCCAAGGCAGCCGGTGCCGTGGCGCCGGCCTGGGCGGCGATGATCATGTCTACAGGCATTCCCACCCGCGTGGCTGCGGACGCTACCTCGAGGCTGAGCTCTCCGTAGCGCATGGGCGGGACGATCCCCGTGCAGTAGAGCGTCGCGCACGGCCGCTCGGCGAAGCGCCCCTCTCCGCCCAAGATCATGTCGAACATCTGGGCGGCGGCCTCGACCCCTTTTCCGCTCGTGAAACCGGCAGCGACGTGCTTCTGGGTTCCGGCAGCCACCGCGTAGGTGACGTTGACGTCCATCAGCAGGCCGCCCTCCATTTCGGTGGGCACCACCGTGCGCCCGAACCAATGGATGTTGGGAAGGACGTCCGCCAGCCGCGCAAAATCGTACCCGTCGAGCAGCGTCGAGGGCCGATATCTGCCGGTGTTGGGGTCGGGAACCGAGACGGCCGCGCCGGCCGTCCCAAAGTGCACCTTGGAGCCGCTCAGCTCGAGATCGTGCTCGCGGCTGCGGCCGAAGAGCGTGAAGTTTCGCGCTGCGCCCGCGACCATGTCGTCGATGTATCCGCGCGTGAAGAGGATTCGATCCCCGTCCGCAATCTCGAGACCCTTTGCGCGCGCGAGCTCGATGACCTCGGGGCTGGCGTCGCCCATACCAACCTTCTCGAGCACGTCGAGCGCACTTTGATGAATCCTCTCGACTTCGCGATCTGTCAGAGGTTTGTAGATGCCCCCGGCGATTCCCGGCCACACAACCTTGACCCGATCCAGCTGGGCGACTTCGCGGGCGGTGACTCGTGCCGCACGTCCCCGTCGTCCCGACGACTTGCGCCCCTCGGCCATGTGATGCTCCCTTTGGTGCTCGCGAAGCCGCTCTCACTGTGGCAGAGGTCGCGGCCGAAAATCCAGCCGAAAAGATGCCGCGGGCGAGTCAGCTCCGCCTCGGCATCAGCACCGAGTAGTCGAGGTCCAGTACCAGGTTGGAGTGGTAACGCTCGCGGCCAGTTTCCGGGTCCTTCGTGCGAATTTCGAAGGGCTCCCGACTCGGATCGAGGTTCTTGACGCCCAACAGCCGAAGACGCAGTGCGCCCAGGTCGGGTCGGTCCAGCTCGATGCGCTCGATCACGTGGGTGAAGGCGTAGAGGGTGTCGCCCGCGACTGTGGGGTTGGCGTGGGCGCCCGAGTTGAAGGCGAGGATGCGCAGGGCGTTCTCGAGGCCATCGTACGAGATTGCGTGAGCCAACGAGATGATGTGGCCGCCGTAGATGATCCGCTGGCCGAGTCGCGAGTCCTTCTGGGTGTGGTGATTGAAGTGCACCCGCGCGGTGTTCTGGTACAGGCGGGTCGCCATCTGGTGTTCGGCGTCTTCGATGGTGAGGCCCTGGGGATGCGCGATCCGCTCGCCGGGTTCGTAATCCTCCCAGAACGCACGTCCACCAGTGACGACGGGGTCGAACTTGGAGACGTCGAGCTCGCGGGGAATCGAGAAGTCCTCGGTCGCCACCTGAGCGGGCAGGTCGGGCGAGTCATCCGCACCAGAGCGCTCGTCAGGGGCGCGCTTGTTGACCATTGCCCAGCGGTAGAAGTGGAGCACCAACTCGTTTCGGTGGTTGAAGCCGCGGGTGCGGACCCAGACGATGCCCACGTCGCCGCGAGAGGTTTCTCGCTTGCCGATGACCTCGGTCTCGGCCGTCAGGGTATCGCCCGGCAATACCGGCACGCCAAATCGTACGTCCGCGTATCCGAGGTTGGCGGGCGAGTTGAGCGACACGTCGGGCACTGCCCGGCCGAACACGATGTGGAATACCAGCAGGTCGTGAGCCGTCTCTCGGGCGAAGCCCAGCGTCCGGCCGAGCTCTGCGGAGCAGTGCAGAGGCCGACGATCCCCCGTCAGCGCCACGTAAAGGGCGAGATCGCCCTCGGTGACGGTTCGGGGAATCGCATGGCGAAAGGTTTGCCCGATGGTGAAGTCTTCGAAGAAGTTTCCGTCGGTGATCTTGGAGGCAGGCATTCCGTCTTCATCCAATCCAATTTGCGGGCCGCGAGCGTAACGGACGGAACGACGTCGAGGTAGTCGCCGGGCGCGGTTGCGCCGAGGAGCGTCGATCAGGGGATCGACTCGGTGGTGTAACGGAAGACCTGCCAGCTCGAAGACCAGGCGTTGACGGGTAGTCCGGTTTTCTGTTTGAGCTCGCGCAGAAACTCCGCTGGCTCGGGAACACTCTCCCAGACGCTGGGCAGAAACGTTCCCTGTCGAGCACCGTCGCGCAAAACGAGACCGTCGACACCCGGCCGGAGGGCGTCGATCAACTCCGATTCCGACGAGACAGGGAGTGGCTCGGGCGGACTCAAGACGGAGATGTGGATGTCGAGGTCGACGAGTTCTTCCGGCTCCAACGGCGGGAATCGCGTATCTCGAAAGGCGGCTCCAAAAGCGTTGTGCGCGACGTCCGAGATCAGTGGCCGGCTCGCCGTCAGTGAGCCCAGGCAGCCTCGCAGTGCTCCCGAGCGTCGCAGCGTCACGAAGCTAGCGCATGGACGACCCAGCTCGGCCCGCTGGTCGGCGGCGTCCACGCGAAGCGGCTCGCCCGTTTGCAGGCCCACTTCGATGGAGCGGCGCGCGACGGCGAGCAGCTCCCGCTGCCACGCGGACTCGTCGGCGGCGTCAGGCGAAGACATAGGAGCCGTAACCGACCACCTCGTGCCGGTTGCCGGCGGTATCGCCGGAGCTGCGCAGGTCTACGGTTTCTACCGACAGTGCGTGGCGCTTGGCGGCAAGCAGCAGACCCCGAGCGGGAACGCGGCCACAGGCCGATTCGGAATTCAATCCACTCGGGTCGAGCGCTTCGATGGCCCGACTCGTGGCGGCGTCGAGGTCGCGCGCGGTCTCGTAGTCGTAGTAGTGGCTGAGATCCGAGCTGACGACGATGAGCGTCTCGGTTCCTCCCCACAGCTGTTCGATCACCTCGTCCACCTCTTCCGGCGTGGCATCCCCAACCGCCAGGGGTACGAGACAGAACTCCGCCAGCTGCACCTGCAGGAATGGCAGCTGAACCTCGAGGCTGTGTTCGCCACGGTGTGCCTCCTCGAGGAGCTGGACCTGTGGCAGCGCCAGGACGCGATCGATCGCCCCGCGATCCAGGGGAATGGCACCCATCGGAGTGACGAACGCGTCCGCGCCTGAAACCGCCAGTCCGCGAAGCGCCACCCGGTGGCTGGGGCCGAGAAGGACCACCCGCCGAATCGAATTTCGCAGGCGTGCGATGCGAGCGTAGCCGCTGGCCGCTACTGGGCCGGAATAGACGAAGCCTGCATGGGGCACGATCAGCGCCTTCGGTGCCCGCGAGGGCTCGCGCAAATTCGGGACCGCGGCGAGGTAGCCCGCCACGGCACTCTCGAGTTCCGTTGCATCCGCCGGATAGAACGAGCCGGCAACCGCGGGCGCGCGTGTCGAGTTCACCTCGATCTTCTCCACACCGAATCCTCATAGTCTGACACGCGGTGGCTCCATTGCATGCCCCGGACAGATCCCCTGGGGATCCGCCTTCTTGGGTGTTTCGGGCCATGGAGCCGGCTTGCGGCTAGAGGCGGGGGCGGTTCTCCCGGTACCAACGGATCGCGTGGCCGAGCCCGTCTTCGAAGCTCGTCTTTGCTTCGAATCCGAACCGAGCTTTCGCGCGTGAGGTGTCGAGACAGCGCCGTGGCTGACCGTTGGGTTGGGAGCGGTCCCATTCGATCTCTCCGACGAAGCCCGTGAGCTTTGCGATCGTCTCCACCAGGTCTCGGATCGAGATCTCCATGCCCGAGCCCAGATTCACGGGATCGCAGTCGTTGTGCCGCTCGCTCGCCAGCACGATGCCCTCCGCCGCGTCCTCTACGTAGAGGAATTCCCGCGTCGCGGCGCCCGTGCCCCAGACGACGATGCGCTCGTCGCCGCGTTCCTGCGCCTCGACGCACTTGCGGATGAGCGCGGGGATCACGTGGGAGGAGGCCGGGTCGAAGTCGTCCCCCGGCCCGTAGAGGTTGACGGGGAGGAGAAACAGGGACGCGTAGCCGTACTGGTCGCGATAGGCCTGGGCCTGCACGAGCAGCATCTTCTTGGCCAGGCCGTAGGGGGCATTGGTCTCCTCCGGGTAGCCTCCCCAGAGGTCGTCTTCGACGAAGGGTACGCGCGCAAACTTGGGATACGAGCATACCGTTCCCACGCCGACGAACTTCCCTACGCCGGCGCGCCAGCACTCGTGAAAGAGCGGAACGCCCATCATGAGATTGTCGTAGAAGAACTCGGCGGGATGAGCGCGGTTCGCCCCGATTCCGCCGACATGGGCCGCCAGGTGGATCACCACTTCCGGCCGGGCCGAGGCGAGCAGGTGTTGGATGCCCTCAGGCGTTCGCAGGTCGAAATCGCGACTTCGCGGCACGAACACTTCGCTGGCGCCTCGCGCGCGCAGCTTCTCCACCACGAAGGAGCCGAGGAAGCCCGCTCCCCCCGTGACGGTGACGCGCCGGTTCCGCCAATACTCGCGGCTCTCGGGCCAGTGAGTCCTCGTCTCGCTCCCGGTCACTGGACGATGAACTCCGCGTTGCGGTAACGCCGATCGGTGGGCTGGCCTACCAGCCGCTGCTCGATCGCGTCACGTACTTCGCAGATCCCAGCCTCCACCTCGAACTTGGGCTCGAAGCCCAACGCGTGACGGATCTTGGCGAACGACACCCGGATGTCTCGCATGTCGCCCCCGAACGTCAGGTCGCGGTACTCCACCTCTACGTTTCGCACGTGCTTCTGGACCAGGCGAACGATTTCGTCCTTCGTGTAGTTGCCGGCATCGGAGCCCACATTGAAGATCTGCCCGCGCACCGTTTCGACGGGCGACACCAGTACGCTGCCGATCGCCTCGCAGACGTCGCGGACGTGGACGAAGGCGCGCGCGTATCCGCGCTGATAGATCGTGAGCTTTCTCTGCGTCAACGCCTCCAGCACGAACTGGTTGATGATCAGATCGAAGCGCGTGCGGGGCGAGATGCCGAACAGCGTCGCGAACCGGAAGACGATCGGCGACGGTCCAGAACTCTTTGCCCGATCGATGAGAAACTGCTCTGATTCGATCTTCGACTCTGCGTAGAGCGACTGTGGGTGGAGCGGTGAGTCCTCTGTGACGGGTTTCCCGTCGGGCGAGCGCCCGTAGTTGCTGTACGTCGACGAGAAGACGACCCGTTCGACCCCCGCTTCTTCCGCTTGCTCGAACACGCGGTGGGTCGACTCGACGTTGTATCGCCTCGTGACCTGCTCCCCCAGCGCCTGACACGCGGGGAAGCCGACGATCGCTGCCAGGTGGACCACGAAGGCGCGCTCGCCGTCGCGGGTCTCGAGCAACGGAGTAAGCGCGCCGGGCTCGCAAACGTCCGCATTGACGAACCGGAACCGCGGATGGTGCCAGTAGCCGAGCAGCGACTCGCCGCCGAATAGCAGCTTGTCGACCACCGTCACGCGGTAACCACGCTGCAGCAGCAGCCCCGTGAGTAGCGAGCCGATGTATCCCGCCCCTCCGGTGATGAGCACGTGTTCCGGAGAATCCGGTTCGGGTGCAATCGTCATCTCGCGCCTCACCTCCCCGCGAACCGCAACTCGGGCCCTCTCTTATCGGCAACCGTCGATCGAAGCTGAGGCGGGACCGAAGGGAATCTCACGGCGCCGTGAGGGCCGGAAGATGGGCGTTCCCGAGCCAGAATCAGCGGTCGCCAGCTGCAGGACGCCCCCGATTCACCCAGGGGATTGACCAGGACCTTCGCTGGCCGGCCGTTCTGTCTCTGGACGCGCCCGGTGCCCCTGCAGCTAAATGGACGACCCCCTCCTGTTTGACACGCGGTCGTTCGATCGCATCCTCTGTGGACGGAGGGGATCAATCGTGGAATCCGCCGGTTCCGTCGTAGAGGGCCGTTACTGGCACGCGCTCGATGACGGTCAGCTGCAGTGTGATCTCTGCCCGCGATACTGTCGCTTACGCGACGGTCAACGAGGTCTGTGCTTCGTGCGCGCTCGCCAGGGAGAGGCCGTCGTTCTCACCACCTATGGGCGCTCGAGCGGCTTCTGCGTGGATCCGATCGAGAAGAAGCCGCTGAATCACTTCCTGCCGGGCACCCCGGTGCTCTCCTTCGGCACCGCCGGCTGCAACCTCGCCTGCCGATTTTGTCAGAACTGGGACATCAGCAAGTCGCGAGAGTTCGACACCTTGGCGGACGCCGCGGCGCCCGAGCAGATCGCCCGCGCCGCCCTCGATCTCGATTGTCGCAGTGTGGCCTTTACCTACAACGATCCCGTCATCTTTCTCGAGTACGCGGTCGATGTCGCGCAGGCCTGTCGAGAGCTCGGCCTGAAGTCGGTCGCCGTGACGGCCGGTTACGTCTGTGACGAGCCCCGAGCCGAGTTCTTCGCCAACGTCGATGCAGCCAACGTGGATCTCAAGGCTTTTAGCGACGACTTCTATCGGAAGGTCTGCAGCGGACGGCTCGACCCGGTGCTGGAGACCTTGCGCTACCTCGTACACGAGACAGCGGTCTGGCTCGAGGTCACCACCCTGCTCATTCCCGGACAGAACGATTCTGACGCCGAGCTACACGCCGCGAGCCGCTGGATTGCCGAACATCTCGGTCCCGATGTGCCCTGGCATTTCACGGCTTTTCACCCGGACTATCGGATGCGCGACACGCCGCGCACGCCGGCCAGCACGCTCAGCCGAGCGAGACAGATCGCGATGAGCTATGGGCTCCGATACGTCTACACCGGCAACGTGCACGACGAGCTCGGGGGCAGTACGCCGTGCCACGCCTGCGGCGAGACATTGGTCGGCCGCGATTGGTACGTGCTGACCCGATGGAACCTCACGGATGACGGCCGCTGTCGATCTTGTGGGGAAGTTTGCGCGGGCATCTTCGACGGCAGCCCTGGAACCTGGGGTGCGCGGCGTATGCCCGTACGCCTGGGGGGCGTCGAGGCTCCGCCGTCGCCCTAGATAGCTCCGGCTTTGCGAAGATCGGCCAACTCCTCCGTGCCGAGGCCGAGCGTTTCGCTGAGCACCTCCTCGGTGTGTTCGCCCAGCCGCGGGAAGCTCCGGATTGGCCCTTCGGCGAGTCGGGACATCTTCACCGGGTTGCCCACCACGAGCATTGGATCCGGGGAATCGACTCGGGGCACCTCGATCAACATGTGGTGAGCGTCTACGTGGGGGTCCGTGCGCAGATCCTCAGCGAGGTTGCTGGGTCCGGCGGCGACTCCCTGCTCGGACAGCGTTCGCGCGGCCTCGAGCTTGGTTTTGTTTCGCGCCCAGGCTTCCAGGGCCGGCCGGATGACCGGCTCGATCTGACGCGCCCAGCCCTCGCGGGTGGCGAATCGTTCGTCGACGCACCACTCCGGGTGTCCGACGATCTCGGCGAGCCGCTGGAAGTGATGCTCCCGGAAAACCGCCACGACGAAGTGACCGTCTGCGGCCGCGAAGGCGCCGACGATTGCCGTCGAACCCGCGGTTGCCAGCTGAATCGGCGCGCCCAGCGACCAGAGCTGAGGAATCATGTCGGCCATTGCGATCATCGCGTCGAACATCGAGACGTCGACGTGTTGACCCTTGCCGCAGGAGTCGCGCTGACGTAGCGCGCAGAGTGTGCCGATCACGGCAAACAAGGCCGCACCGTTGTCACCGAGTGCACCGGCAACCACTACCGAGGGCGGCTGGCCCGGCTTGCGCGTGGGCTCATAGATGCCTGCCATGGCTTCGACGATGGGGGCGTAGGCGGGCCAGCTCTGATAGGGCGAATCGGTCAGATTTCCGAAGCCGGAGATCGAGAGGTAGACGGCCCTGGGATTGATCTCAGAAACCACGCCGTAACCGAGGCCCAGCCGATCCATCGTTCCCGGCTTGAAATTCTCCGCGATCACGTCGAAGTGGGGGATCAATCGCTTGAAGAGCCGGCGGCCGTCATCGCGCTTGAGGTCGATAGCGACGCTCCTCTTGTTGAGGTTGTTGCGCAGGTAGGTGGCACCGACCTCGCGACCGTCTGCATCCCGAATGCGGGGCTCTGCCCCGCGGCCGGATTCGCCGTGAACCGGATGCTCGACTTTGACGACTTCCGCTCCCAGGTGGGCCATCAGCTGGGTCGCGTACGGAAGCGCTTGCATCTGCTCGGCGGCGAGGATGCGAACACCCTCGAGGGGCTTGCCCAACTTTCCTCGCTCCTCGTGGACGGTCTCGCCGATGCGCATGCCCGCAGTATAGGCGTGGCGCGACGGGTGGGGTTCGGCCCGCTGTCCTCGCCGGATCCCACGTGCATCGCGGCGCTGGCTGGGCGGCGGAGCCCTCTCTTTTGGCGGAGCCCTCTCTTTTTATAGGGAGTAGCGCCCTTCGCTCTTGCCGATGGGTCTTCCGATGTGCGATAGATCGCGCGAATCCACAGCACTATGAATGGAGCGGTCATGGGCGACGAGACGAGCCAGGAAGACATCAACGCCGAGCTGGAGCGGCTCCGGGCCGAGAACAAGTCGCTCAAGGAGCGCGGCTCCAAGGAGCTGAGTCTGAAGGTCAGCCAGAAGGGTGGCGTCTCGGTCTACGGTCTCGGCCGCTTTCCGGTCACCCTGTACAAGGAGCAATGGTCGCGGCTGCTCGACATCAGCGACGACATTCGCAGCTTCATTCGCGAGAACGACGGTCAGCTGAAGTCCAAGGAGTAGGGCCTCAGGGCATTCACCAGAGCCCTCCAGGCCGCGTTCACCGGCGGGCCACCGCACAGCGTCAGCACGACTGACGACCGCCGCGGCCAACTTTACTATACGCTACGTATCGTATAGAATGAGCTGCTGGGAGTCGTCCCCGACCCCGCGATTCGGCTGGAGGAAGCGTCGATGAACTTCGAGTTCTCCGTGGAGCAGCAGGCGTTCGTCGAGGAGGTGGAGAAGTTTCTCGACGAGCACGATCGGCCCGAGGTCATGGACGTCCGTCGAGAGAACATGGCCCAGATCGTCGACACCCCACCGCGTCGCGCCTTCATGAAGGAGATGGGGCACCGCGGCTGGCTCGGCATGACCTGGCCCAAGGAGTACGGCGGAAGTGACGGGGAGGGCGTCTACGAATTCCTGCTCAACGAGCGCCTCGCGCGTCGAGGTGCGCCCCAGATCGGCAAGGGCGTCGGCATCATCGGCAAGACGCTCGTCCGCCACGCGAGCGAAAAGCTCAAGCGCGAGTTTCTCCCCAAGATCCTGGAGAACGACGTCGAGTTCGCGGTGGGTTACAGCGAGCCCCAGGCGGGCTCGGACGCGGCTGCCATGCAGCTCAAGGCGATCCGCGACGAAGAGCGCGCTGGCTGGGTGCTCAACGGTCAGAAGATCTGGACCACCTCTGCACACTTCGCCGAGTGGTATTGGGTGGGGGCTCGCACCGATCCGGAGGCCAAGAAGCATCACGGCATCACGCTCTTTCTGGTTCCGATGGACCACGCAGGATTGGAGATTCAGCGGATTCCGACGATCGGCGACGAGATCACCAATTCCGTCTTCTTCGACAACGTCTTCGTCGGCGACGACTATGTGGTTGGCGAGCTGAACAAGGGCTTTCAGTACATCTCGGAGGCGCTCGATCTCGAGCGCTTCACGATGTTCACGTTCTCTCCGATCGAGCAGCGCCTCGAGCTGCTGACCGAGTACGTGAAGAGCGAAGAGTGCGACGGTCGCCCGCTTCGCGAGGACGCGGTCATCCGGCAGCAGATCGCTCGGCTTCACACCCAGGCGGAGGTAGCCCGCGTCCTCGGCCTGCAGTTCGTCGCCAAGTCGATGAAGGGCGGCGCGGCGCCCACCTCCGAAGCATCCATGTACAAGCTTTTCGCTACCGAGTTTTCGAAACGGCTCGCCAACGCCTCGATGGACATCGGCGGCACGGGTGCGCAGCTGAGACTGGACACCGAGGATGCTCCGATGAAGGGGCGTTCGGAGTCGACCTACCGCTACACGGTTCTCGATACGATCGGCGGTGGCGCTTCCGAGATTCAGAAGAACATCATCGCCCGTCGGAAGATGGGTCTTCCCAAGAATTTCTAGGAACGCAGTTGTCGACTCCCCTGCTCGATGGCGTCCAGGTACTCGATCTGTCGAGTGTGGGGCCGGCTTCGCGTGCTTCGCGCATGCTGGCGGACTACGGGGCATCCGTCGTCAAGGTGGCTCCGACGACGCGGAAGGGGGCCGTGCAGATCCAGCCGCCGTTTCACACCTACGGCGCCGCTCGGGATTGGAAGCGGATCTGCATCGACCTCAAGTCCGAGGTGGGTCGGAGCGCGTTTCTCCGTCTGGCCGCAGCGGCAGACGTGGTCATCGAGAGCTTTCGACCGGGTGTCGTCAATCGACTCGGGATTGGATTCGACGATGTGTCGCAGCTGAACGAGGCCGTCGTCTACTGCTCGACCAGCGGCTACGGCCAGAGCGGCCCCTACGCGGGCTGGGCCGGGCACGACATCAACTACCTCGCTCTCGCCGGTTTTCTCGACTGTTGCGAAGAGCGGGCAGACGGCGGACCGCCGATTCCAGGCGCAACCGTTGCCGACAGCGCGGGCGGCGGGATGCAGGCGGTGATCGCGATATTGGCCGCGCTGGTGCAGCGGGCCAGCAGCGGCCGGGGGCGGTACCTGGACGTTTCCGCCGCTGAAGGCGTGCTGTCGCTGATGTCACTGAGCATCGACCAATACCTGGCAACCGCTGAGGTTGCGCGCCCCCGGGCCACACTCCTGACCGGCCGCTACGCGTGCTACGACCTCTACCAGGCCCGCGATGGCAAGTGGCTCTCGGTGGGCGCGATCGAGCCGCACTTCTTCGCCAATCTCTGCAAGGCATTGGGCCTCGAACAGTTCGCCGGACATCAGCTGGACGACGAAAGACAGGACGAAATTCGGGAGCGTTTCCGCGCTGCGTTTGCGGAGCGAGATCGCGACGACTGGGTGGCAGCGCTGGCCCCGAACGACACCTGCGTGGCTCCGGTCCACAGCATTCCGGAGCTGGTCGAGGATCCTCACTTCCAGCAACGCAAGATCTTCATGCAGGCCGAGCACGCCGAGCGGGGTGTCTTCCGGCAGGTGGGGCCCGTGCTGGCCGGTGGACAGCGAGATCGAGCCAGCCATCGGGTGCGTTCGCCGTCGGAGAATGACACCGACGAGCTGCTGGCGGGCGCGGGCTTCGACGACAGCGAGATCGCGGCGCTTCGCGCGGCCGGCGCTGTGGAATAGATCGTGGCGCAAAGGAGAGCGAGACAGTGACGGAAGAGCTACCCGAAGCGGTGAAGTCCTGGATCGGCCAGGTGCGCTACGAGGAAGAGACCGAGTTTCCGGTCGAGCGCGGCTACGTCTACACCTCGTGCTCGTCGGTTCAGAACGGCAACCCCCTCTACTGGGACGATGAGGTCGCCTCGGAGCTGACGGACGGGCCGACCGCTCCCCCCACGATGCTCTCCGTCTGGTTTCGGCCGCACCATTGGGCGCCCGGACGTCAGCAGGACGCTCAGCCACTCCAGGTTCACTTCGATCTGAAGGAAGCGCTCGAATTGCCCGAGGCGGTCATGACGGACAACGAGATCACCTTCGGAGAGCCCATTCGACCGGGAGACCGGCTCCGGACTCGGCAGATCTTGCACTCCGTGAGCGAGCCGAAGCAGACCAAGCTCGGGACGGGCCGCTTCTGGGTGATCGAGGTCCAATATCTGAACCAACGAGACGAGATCGTCGGCGTCGAGTCCTACACCGGCTTCGGTTATCGGAGGGTCGCCCGATGACCGTCCAATCTCTCACTGCGGCGCAGGTCAAGGTCGGTGATTCTCTGCCTTCGCTGTCGTTCGATGTGACGTCCTCGACGATCATTCTGGGTGCGCTGGCGAGCCGAGACTGGAGACCGATGCACCACGACGTCGATTTCGCGGTCAACCACAACGGCACGCGGGACATTTTCATGAACACCCCGAACCAGGCCGCCTGGTTCGAGCGCTATCTCACCGATTGGAGCGGCCCGAAGGGACGCCTGGGCAGGATGAAGTTTCGCATGAAGGACTCCGTGTTTCCTGGCGACACGATGGTCTTCAGTGGAAGCGTAGAGAGTCTGGAGACGGACGATACGGGCTGCAGCTGGGTGGACGTCGCGCTGCGGCTTCGGGTCGGAGATGGGACGGTGACCGAATGTGCCGCGCGCATCGCGCTGCCTGCGCGGGCCGATGACAATCCGTGGAAGCGACACGGCGACGCTTGGAAACCCTGATTCCGAGGGGTTAGAGGAAACGCGACAATGGATCTGGATTTCAGCGAAGAACAGGAAATGCTGCGTGAGATGGTCCGGGGCGTGTGCGGCGAGTACGCCGCCATCGACTTGGTTCGGGCGATGGAGGACGATCCAAAGGGCTACTCGCCCGAATTCTGGAAACAGCTCGCAGAACTCGATCTGCTGGGACTCATGCTCCCCGAGCAATACGGTGGCTCGGACCAGTCGATGCTGGAGGCCGCGATCCTCTACGAGGAGTTCGGCCGCGCCCTGGCTCCGTCGCCTCATTTTGGCAGCTCGGTGTTGAGTGCTGGGGCGATCCTTCGAGCGGGCAGCGAGGAGCAGAAGCGCGAGTGGCTGCCCCGGATCGCCTCGGGCGATGCGGTGATCGTTCCCGCCTGGCTCGAGCCGAAGAACGGCCACGGTGCGAGCGGCGTCCAGCTGCGTGCGGAGATCGAGGGCGAGCGAGCTCGACTCAGCGGGACCAAGCTCCACGTGCCGTTTGCAAGCTCCGCAACGCGATTGTTGACCCTGGTGCGCACCGGAGACACCGAGGCCGACATCGACCTCGTGCTGGTCGACCCCAACGCCGCCGGCGTCGAGCTGGTGCAGCAGATGAGCCTGGCCTCGGACACCCAGTACAAGGTGACATTCGATGGGGTTGACCTTCCCGTCACGGACCGGCTCGGCGCGCCCGGATCCGGCTGGGCGACCTGGGACGCGGTCATGCACGATGGCATCATCCTGGCCGCCGCCCAGGCGATCGGCGGCGCCAGCCGCGCGCTCGAGATGACCGCGGACTACGCCAAGGAGCGCGAGCAGTTCGACAAGCCGCTCGCTGCCTTCCAGGCGATCTCCCACTACCTGGCAGACGCTGCGACGGCGGTCGAAGGCGGTACCACGTTGGTCTACGAGGCAGCCTGGGCGCGGGCTCAGGGTCATTCGGTCGCGCGCTTGGCCCCGATGGCCAAGCTCTTCGCGTGCCAGACGTTTCGCGACGTCACCTCGATGGGACAACAGGTCTACGGCGGCGTGGGCTTCACGATCGAGTACGACATTCAGCTGTACTTCCGACGCGCCAAGCAGCTCCAGCTCTCCTGGTGGGATTCGCGCTATCTCGAGGAGCTGATCGCCGCAGACGTGCTGGACTGAGCCACCGGAGCCCGGGCTCCCCGCCCTGGGTACGCCCAGACGCGTCTCCTGAGCGCCGCGGGCCAGAAGCTTAGGCCCCCTCACTACATCGGACCTGCTGGTCTCTGGGGTGCGCCCGTGGCCCAGATCCCCTTCAACAGAGCGCTTGATCCGAATTGGTGTTTCATGATATGTGAAGGAGGGGAAAGTTGTCGGGATCGATTCGGAGCCGAGGAGTTGTACTGAAGCAGAGTTGTACTGAAGCAGAAATAGCGAATAGCGGGTCGATCCCCAGTAGTGTGACGCAACGTGACGTAGAGAGAACGCGCTTCGATGAAGTGGCCCCCCGGGCGCTCGGCGAGCTGGCGCGAGGATCTCCTCGCTCTGCTGGTCATCGGGCTGGGTTTCGCGCTGCGCGTGCGGCCGATTCGCGAGTTCTGGAACAGCGCTGACGAGGGGATCTACTACCACGCCGCCCACGCGCCGCCCGAGACACTCCAGACCCTCATCGCCGTCAACACCCACCCGCCGCTCTACTACTACCTCCTCCGATTCATCTCCGCTGATGGCGCCGAGTTCTTCTGGCTGCGGGTCCCGGCTCTGCTGTTCGGAACGCTCGCGATCGCCGCAATCTACCGCGTAGGCAGACGGCTCAACGGGGCGCGCTGCGGTCTGATCGCAGCATTGCTGCTGGCGCTTTCGCCGGGTGCGATCGCCCTGTCTCAGGTTGCCCGGCCCTACGCGCTCGAGCTGCTGCTGTTGATCGGCGCGCTCGGCTCGTTGTTGCGTTACTTCGATCAACGAGGGCGGCGAAACCTCTTCGCGTACACAGCCTGCATGCTCGGCGCGGGCCTCGTGCATTACAGCGCGTTTCTCGTGCTCGGCGGCTTCTGCCTGGTGTTGGCCGTGGCCGCGGCGGCGCGCTGGTTCAAGCGGCGCGAGCTTCGCGACTTGAGTGTCGCGCAGCTGCCTCCGGTTGCGGCCGGCGCGGCTTTGTACTGGCTTCACGTTCGCGCGCTGCTCGAGAGCCCCGTTCACACCGACGCCCTGGGCAGTCGACTGGGCGTGTACTTCACTTCGCAGCCGGCTGCACTCTGGCAGAACTTTCACGGCGTGTTCGACTATCTGGCAGGCAACGCATTTGCCACGGTCGGCGTGGTGGCGTTTCTGGTGTCGCTCGTAGCCTGCCTTCGCGAGCGTCGCTTCGCCCTGGACGGAATCTGTCTCGCCGCCCTGGCGGTCGCAATTGGCGCGTCCGCCGCTTCCCTCTATCCGTTCGGCGGCATTCGGCACTCCGCCTACCTCGCTCCGTTCCTGGCGCTACCGATCGCCGTAGCGGGAGGTGTTGCATTCTCGCGTGGTCCCCGTGTCGCGGTTTCGGCACTGCTGGTTCTCGCGGTGGTGGGCGTAGCCAGACTACCGGCCGTCCTGGCGCCGGCTGATACCGCGAAAAACATCGCTGCAGGGGATCTCCAAATTCCCTCGGCAGAAGTGGCGTCGATTCGCGAATCGCTCGATCGGCTCCGCGAAACCCCTGGAATCGTCTTCATGGACCTGTCGACCCTCTACACGCTGCTCCCCCTCATGGGAGACGAGGCGCTCCGGGCGCGCTGGGTCGGCCCACGCTGGCTGCGCACCAGTCCGGTTCGTCGCTTTCGCTGGGGCAGTCGCGACGTCGTGGTCGTTCCATACTGGCTGTTGCGGGCGGGCGAGCCCGGCTTGCGAGCCCCGAACCACCTTCAGTGGAGCCTTCGGGACATCAATCGCTCGGAGCCGGAGCTCGCGCAGCTGCTTCGAAGCGACACGAGGATCATCAGCGCGGACGGTCGCCGGATCCAGCGATCGATCCGAGCCATGGCGCAATCCACCGAAGAGCGGCGCTCCATCGTGATGGACGTTTCGCGCACGCCCCACCTGAGCGCCTTCAAGCTGGACGTGGCGCGCTACCAGCGGTCGCTGGACGAGAGAACCCGGGGCGGGTAGCGCCAGCCCCACAAACCCCGCTGTGCCCTGGCCCCCGGCAACCGGGCTATCCTGCCCGTCCGTCGGGGAGTGAACACGGAGGGGAGTCCATGGGCTTGGAGCTCAGCGAGCTGGTCGACCCGCGTCACACCGCACTCGTGACTCAGGAATGCCAGCAGGCGGTGATCGGGAAGCTATCCGCGCTTCCTGATCTCGCTGCTGCGGCGCAAGGTGAAGTCGTCGCCAACATCGCAGAACTCGTGCGCGTGGGGCGCGAAGCGGGAATTCCGATCATTCACTGCACCGCCGAGCGGCGGGCCGACGGTCAGGGCGCGAACACAAACGCGCGGCTGTTTCAGTACATGGCCAAGGCCGAGTCCCAGCTGACCCCGGGGTCGCCTGGCGCGCAGCTCGTTCCGGAAATTCCGGTCGCGGACTCGGATCTGGTGCTTCCAAGACTGCACGGTCTATCTCCTTTTCAGGGGACCGAGCTGGACTTCATCCTGCGCAACCTGGGCGTGCGGACGCTGGTTGGGGTGGGGGTTTCCGTCAACGTTGCGATCCAGAATCTGACCTTCGACGCCGTCAACGCATCCTACCAGGTGGTCGTTCCCAGGGACGCCGTGGCCGGATTCCCCAGGGACTACGTCGAAGCGGTCTTTCGCAACACACTGGGCGCGATCGCCAGCCTGGTCACGACCGCGGAGCTCGTCGACATCTGGGGAAGCTGACTGGGGCCGTAGGGGCGGGCGCGCTGACGTGGGCGGCCCTCGACCCCGGCTTGTTCAACAGATGGTCTATCTTCGGACCGGAGGGGGACCATCCGTGGTAGAGCTCAGGAACGCGAAGTTCGGGATCGGCGCAGTTGTCCGTCATCGCTTGTACCCGTTTCGGGGTGTGATCTACGACGTCGACCCCGTATTTGCCAACTCCGAAGAGTGGTGGCTCTCGATTCCGGAAGACGTCCGACCCGCCAAGGATCAACCCTACTATCACTTGTTGGCGGAGAACGATCAGGCCACGTACGAAGCCTACGTGTCGGAGCAGAACCTGTTGGCCGACGAGACGGGACTGCCCTGCCGTCACCCGTTGCTGGACGAGTACTTCGAGTCTTCCGACGGCCGCTACGTGCCACGAGAGCGTGCCGAGAACTGAACCCGCGCCACCACCAATTCGCGAGCGCGGGCCAGCAGGCATGAGCGACCCCTTCGTGGCAACCAGTCCTCCGCCGCTCAGCGCTGCCGAGCGCGCTCGAGGTCGATGGCTCGCCTTCGCGAGCCATCCCTTCGGCATGACGTTCCGCACGGTCTTTACAACCCCACTTCCGACCCTGGCACTGCTGGCCCTCGGCGCCAGCGAATCCGAGGTGGGCCTGCAGAGCGCGCTGGTGTCCGCTTCTGTGGCACTGCAGCTTCCCACGCTGAGACTCGTCGCCCGAATCTCGAAGCGCTGGATCCTGGTGGCCGCCCACTCGTTCGCGGTGTTGGCAGCGCTGCCCCTGCTGGCCTTCGGTAGTCTCGAGGCGCTGCCCGAAGGAACGGGCGTGGCGGCCGCCATGCTCTGCTTTGCCGCGGCCGCCGCGGGCATCGCGGCTTCCGACACCGTGTGGTTTCCCATGCTGCGCGCCTACGTCGAGCTCGGTCGGATCGGACGTTTCTTCGGCATTTTGAGGTCCGGCTGGCACCTTACGCTGATCGTCTATTTTCTCGGCTCTCGGGCCTGGCTGGCCGCGCATCCCGGTTCTTTCGGCCCGCTGTTCGCCGTCGGCGCCGCCTGCGGCCTGCTGCGAATCGCGCTCATTTCGCATATGCCGGAACGCAGCGAGCAGAGCGAGCGGCCCATCCGGGTCCGGCAGGCCGTCGCGCTGCTGCGCGATCGGACGATGCGTCGATATCTGCTCGGAGTGTGTTGCTCGGCTGCTGCCAGGACGGCCACGCTGCCGTTCGTCGTCGTGATGTTGCGCCGGGAGCTCGATCTCAGTGCAGCCGACATCGTCTATACGGCCGTTGCGACGTACGCGGGCGGGCTCGCCTCTCTCTATCTCTGGGGGCGAGCGGTCGACCGTTTCGGACCGATCCCGATCTTTGGCTGGTCTTCGTTTTCGATGGGTGCCCTGGTGCTGGGTCTGGTCGGGGTGGGCGGCCCCGGCACGAGCACGCTGCTGCTCTCGGTTGGCTTCTTCTTCGTCTATACGCTGGCCTCGGCCGGTTTCGGTGTAGCGGACACCCACGTTCTCTTCGGGCTGACGCCGCCGAGCGCGCCTTCACGCGGATTGGTCCTGGCCGCAGTCGTGGTGGGGAGTGCGGCGGCGTTGGCGCCCGCACTCTCGGGGTGGGCGTTAGAGTGGGCTCTCGCCGAATCGGAGGATCGGCTGGGGGTCTATCGTTGTTTCTTCGGAGCGATGGCACTGCTTCACGTCGCGGCCTGGCTGCCCCTGCGCCGGATGCTGCACGATTCGACTCCAGCCAGACGTTCGAGTTGATCCCGCCACGGCGAGCGGGCTATCGTGCCCCCGCTCTGGTAGACGCTTGAACGAGGAAGATCCCACCCTGGGCCACCGGATTCTGATTCACCCGATTCGATTCCATTGGATGCCGCTGCTGGCGTCGATGCTGATGATGACCGCCATCGTCGGAGTGCCTTTCCTCGCTCGGGGCGGGGACTTCCACGTCACTACCGAAGCGGACGCCCCGCACTGGAAGCCCAGTCTCGGCAACTGTGAGACCGCGCCAGGAGACGGCCGCTGCACGTTGAGAGCCGCGATCATGGCGGCCAACGCCCAACCCGGCCCGGACCGGGTGGTGGTTCCAGCGGGAACCTACTCTCTTTCCGCGGTGGGCCGCGTCGAGGATTACTCGATGATCGGCGATCTCGACGTCACGGATGATCTGGTGATCGAGGGTGCCGGCGCCGACGTCACCACCATCGATGGCCTCGGGCGCGACCGGGTTCTCGACGTTCACGGCGCGCGCGTCGGCGTTTCCGGCCTCCGAATCGTCAACGGAGCCACCACCCAGATTCCCGAACCCGGGGGGGCGATTCGCAGCAGCGGAGCACTCACCCTGGTCGGGGTGCAGTTGTCCGACTCGTGGGGTCCGATCGCAGCCGATTGTCAGACCCCCAGCCGCTGCGACGCCACGCGATCCGGCGGGGCGATCTCGAGTACGGGTTCGCTCTCGCTGCAGGATGTGAGGGTCGACCGGCTCCGGGTTGGGAGAGAGCGAGCAGAACCATGACGCCGCGGGCTCTCGTCGTCGCCTTCGCGCTCGCTTGCTGGTTGGTATCGGCCGCCGCAGCCGACACCTACAACGTGAACACGAACGTTGACGCTCCTCACTGGGGGGCTGGTGTTGGCGCCTGCGAGACGGCCCCCGGCAACGGTCTCTGTACGCTGAGGGCTGCGATCATGGAGGCCAATGCGAACGCGGGGGAAGACACGATCGTGATCCCGGCGTACTCCGCTCCGCCCATCTTTCTCTCGGAGATCGGCGTGCTCGAAGATTTTTCGCTCTTGGGTGACCTCGACGTCACCGACGACGTCATGATCGTCGGTGACCCCGGAGGGGGTACGGTGATCGATGGCCGCGCCGACGGGGGCTTCGGCGATCGTTTGTTCGACATCCACGCCGGGAGCGTGACGATCCGCGATCTCACGCTGATCAAAGGGTCCTCGGACGCGACTGCTGAGAACGGCAGCGCGATCCGAAATCAGGCAGCGTTGGTGCTGGAACGGGTGACGCTGTCAGACTCCATCGGCGGGGCTCCCGACGCCGCGATCGCCAACTTCGGCACCCTTCTGACCACGGATGTGACGGTCCAGGACAACACCGGCGATGGCATCCAGACCTTCGGCGATCTCACTGCTACCGGGTTGCTGGTAGATGGCAACAGCGTCGCCGGACTCCGGGTCGTCGCCTCGTCTGCACTCGTTCTTGTCAGTGCCAGCACCCTGTCTGGCAACAACGTCGGACTCGCCCACGAGCTGGGCCGCGCGATCTTGACCGGCGTGGAGATCTCGGGCAACGCACCGACTGGCGGCGTGCGCAACTTTGCTTTTTTGACACTGAGCGAGTGCACGGTGTCCGGGAACAGCAATCAGGGATCTCCCCGCGAAGCTGGAGGGATCCGCAACGACGGTCTATTGGAGATCGTAGACAGCACCATCAGCAACAACGACGTCGGAAGTGTCGGCGGAATGGGCGGGGGCCTGTTCAACGCGGTCACCGCGATCGTTCGGGGCTCCACGTTCGAGCTCAACGAGGGAGACTTAGGGGCGGCGATCTACAACCTCGGCACGGCGCTGATCGAGAACTCGACCTTGAGCGGCAATGTGGGAGGCGCGATCCGGACATCGGGCAATCTGCGGCTGTTCAGCAGCACCGTGGTAGACAACCTCCAGGGTATCGAGCTGTTCGGTGTAGCGGGCGCGACGGCCCTGCGAAGCACGATTCTCGACAACACGGGGGACGACTGCCCGCCTCCGGCAGGCTCCGGCCAGATCAACTCGCTGGGCGGCAACCTCTCGAGCGATTCCTCTTGCAACTCCGAGTTCGGCAACGACGACCTGACGGGCGTTGATCCGATGCTGGGCGCGCTGGCGGACAACGGCGGACCGACCCAAACCATGGCGCCGGCCCCCGGTAGCCCCGCTCTAGGAGCCGCCAGCGTGTTGGGCTGTCCGCTTGTCGACCAACGTGGCCTGACCCGGCCCCCGGCGCGCGAAGGGGCCCCACCCGCCGAACTGTGTGACTCCGGTGCCTACGAGGAAGTCGGGGCGAATCCAGGGGCCGGTCTGCCGCAATGCAGCGACGGAATCGACAACGACGGCGACGGCGACGTCGATCATCCGGCCGACGACGGCTGCGCGGACGCGAGCGATCCGCTCGAGCTGAAGCTCGAGCTCGACGACATCCTGGCGGTCAGCCCGCTGGATTCTGCGGTGTACCGCGTCGATCCTTCGACGGGGGGGTCTGAGCTGCTGACCCGCGGCCTGGGCGTCGCAACTCCCTATGGCATCGATCTGCAGGGCCTGAAGATCGCGGTGGCCGACTTCGATCTCGGTCTTGCCTTCTTGATCGACCGCGAGACCGGGCGACCCGAACTCCTGGGTGGCGCGGGCGGATTGACCAACCCCCGCGGAATCGCCATCGCGCCGGGTTGTGGCGCCTACATGACGGGTGGCGGCAGCGATCGGCTGGTGGTCGTCGATCCCTTTACCGGTGCTACGGTCGCCGTGACCAACGATCCGTTTCTCAGCGAACCCAACGACGTGGAGATCGACTTCGACTGGGCTCTGCTGGTTTCCGAGATCAACGGCACCGGCGGAGACGACGGGATCGTTCTTGTCGACCCCGTCAGCGGCGACCTCACGCCGTGCTGTCTCGGCCCCTCGTTCCAGAGCCCTCGTGGCATCGCCTTCTCCGACGCCGATCACCTGGTGGTAGCCGACAGCGGCGTCGACGAGATCATCAGGCTGGATCTCACCGAGAATACCGAGGTGCCTTTGACGAACGGATCGGGCCTCAGCAGTCCCCGAGGAATCGGAGTCGACAGCGCCGGGAACATGATCGTATCGGAACGCTTCGATGGGACCCTCTTCAGCGTCACGCCTGATGGGACTGTGGTTACCCCGATCAACGCGGGGAACCCCATTCCCAACGCCACCACACCGAGCCTCTACCACCTCGACATCGTCGATGCTGTCGATCCGAGTGACGCGGACGGCGACTGTGACGGGTTGCCGAACGAAGTCGAGACCGCTACCGGCGTTTTCGTCGATGCCAACGACACGGGCACGGATCCACTGGCGTTCGACAGCGACGGTGACGGTCTATTGGACTCGGTCGAGACCGGCACGGGTACCTTCGTGGACGCCGGCGATACTGGATCGGATCCCAACGACCCCGACACGGACGGTGACGGTCTGGCGGACGCGGTCGAAACCGGTACTGGCATCTTCGTCGACACGAGCGATACGGGATCGGATCCCAACGACCCCGACACGGACGGTGACGGCCTGACGGACGCGGTCGAAACCGGTACTGGCATCTTCGTCGACGCGAGCGATACGGGATCGGATCCCAACGACCCCGACACGGACGACGACGAAATCATCGACGGTGTCGAGGTGAACTTCGGTACCGACCCCAATACCCCCAATGAGACTTTCCCCATTCCCGCCCTGCCATCCTGGGGAACCGCTGCCCTCGCGCTCCTGCTACTCCTGGCCGCCTACCTGCTGATTCGACGCGGGCCGCAGACCGCCTGAGAAGCCTTGCGTCGGCTTGGATCCCACAGCGGCGCAGCTCGACATCAGTCTTGGCATCCGAATCGGCGTAAGCCGCGGTAGCTTGAGCTACTTCGACTCGAAGGGGCCCTTGCCGAGCTGTTCCCGGATGGGAACGAACTCCGGCATCAGCATCGCACGCCGCTGCCAGTTCGCGCCGTCGACCACCATGGTGTGCCCGGTGACGTAGGCCGCGTACGCTGAGGCCAGAAACGTGGCCGCCCAGCCGAGCTCGTGCGGGTAGCCGACGCGCCCGGCGGGGGAGCTCACCTTCTCGCGTTTCCCCCGGCCGGGCACGCCGCGGATGGCGTCGACCTCGTCGGGGTGGGGGAAGAGACCGGGAACCAGTCCATTCACCCGGATGCCGTAGGGTGCCCACTCGACCGCGAGCGTTTCGACGAGGTTCTTGACGCCGGCCTTCGCCGCAGCGGAGTGGGCGAATCCGGGGCCGCCCGTCCAGGCGTAGGAGGCGCCCACGTTGATGATCGAGCCCGGGGTCCCCAGCGTCAGGTGGCGACGCGCGAACTCCCTGGAGCAGTTGAACGTTCCGTTCAATACGATGTCGACCACGGTCCGGAACGCGTTGGGGCTCATGTCCTCGGCCGGTACCGGAAAATTTCCGGCAGCGTTGTTGACCAGCGTTCCCGGCAGCCCGAACGCCTTCTCGGTGGCGTCGAAGGCGTCTGCGATCGTATCGGGTTGGCGGATGTCGCAAGCCACGCTGAGGCCGCGTCCACCCGCCTCCTCCACAGCGGCGACCCCGGCCGCGCGGTGCTCCTCGTCACGGCTGGCGATCGCCACCGCGGCGCCCAGGCGAGCGAACTCGACTGCAATCGCCTTGCCCAGACCGGTACCACCTCCGGTTACCAGCACCGTCTCTCCGTCGAAGCTTCCCGAGGGAAGCGCCGAAGCGCCGAGCTCAGGGGGATCGGGTAGTCCCATGACGGGCTCCTCTCGTTCGCGGTTGAGGCGCTCCAGTCTAGAGTAGGTGTGGGGTCCTGGGCCGCCGAAGAGCCTCGGGGCTCGCGCCGGTGGGCGTGATAGTCTGTTCCCCGAGAAGGCCGCCGCACACGGAGAGCCCCATGAGCGATGATTTGATCCAGCTCGAGTTCGACGGTTCGATCGCCATCATGAGCAACAATCGGCCCGAGAAACACAACGCGGCCAACGACGCGATGGACGCGAGGCTCTGGGAATGTCTGGCGGAGCTCCAGGGCCGGGCGGGTTTGCGGGCGATCATCTGGCGGGGTAACGGCAAGTCCTTCTCATCGGGTCGTGACACCACCGAGCTTGGGGTTCGAACCGAAGACATCAGTGACTTCGACTTCATCGAGCGCGGGCACGCCGGCGCTCAGCACTTCTTTACGATGCCCTGTCCCATCATCGCCGCACTCAAGGGATGGGTGATTGGCGGGTCCTTCGAGCGCGCGCTGCTATGCGATATGCGCATTGCCGGTGAGAGCGCGAAGATGATGCTTCCAGAGATCCGCCACGGCGTGGCGCCCGATTCCGGTGGGACGGCGCGCCTGTTTCAGATGGCGGGTCACGGTCTGGTGACGGATCTGGCGCTGACCGGACGGGCCATGACCGCCGAGGAAGCTCTCCGTCACGGCGTGGTGTCGCGCGTCGTTGCCGACGACGAGCTCGACGAGACCGCCCTCGAGATCGCGCGAGCGATCGCCAAGAGCTCGGCCTTCGCGGTCAAGATGTTCCGGCGCGAAATGGGGCGACTGGCCAATGGGCCGGTGCAGCAGTCGATCAAGGAAGAGGCCGTCAACCAGTCGATGGTCTTCGCCTCCGACGACTATGCCGAGCTCAAAGCCGCCCGGGCGGCCAATCGCGAGCCGAAGTTTCGGAATCGCTGACGGGAGAAGCGGTGGCCGACGTGCGCACGATCGACACCGGGACGGACCACCTGCTCTGCCGCGTCGAGGAGCGCGTGGCGGTGGTGACACTCAACCGCCCCGAAGCGCGCAACGCCCTGTCGGCGGAGCTGAAGGAGGCCCTGCGCCCGTTGATTCCCGCACTCGCCGATGACCCGGAAATTCGCTGCCTGCTCCTGACCGGAGCGGGCCCGTCATTCTGTGCCGGGGGCGACACGAAGGCGATGGCCCAGGGAGATGCGATTCCCGGCATGGAAGATCGGATCCAGCGCGTCCGCCGCGAGCACGAGGTGCCGGCGGCGCTGCACGAACTTTCGATCCCGACCGTTGCCGCCCTGCCCGGGCCTGCCGCCGGTGCCGGTTTTTCGCTGGCGCTGGCCTGCGACATCCGAATCGCCGCCGAGAGCGCCTTTCTCGTCACTTCCTTCGCGCGCGTCGGCCTGAGCGGTGACTACGGCGGAAGCTGGTTCCTCACCCGGTTGGTGGGTCCCGGCAAAGCCCGGGAGCTCTACTTCACCTCGGAGCGGGTGAGCGCCAGAGAGTGCGAGCGCCTCGGTCTGTTCAACCGCGTGGTTCCCGACGAGGATCTCGAGAGTGAAGCCTTCGTGCTGGCCCGGCGCATCGCCGCGGGACCACCGATCGCCCACCGCTACATGAAGGAGAATCTCAATCGCGCCCTGGATGCCGACCTGCGCACCTGTCTCGACTACGAGGCCGACCGACAGGTTCGCGGCGCCTTCAGCGAGGACTATCGCGAGGCGGTAGAGGCCTTCGTGGAGAAACGCCCGCCGATCTTTCGAGATCGATGAGCCGCGGTGCGGACGGGGGCGCGACTCCGAGCGCCGACGATCCGACGATGACGGAAAGCGCACAAGCGGCTTTGAAAGGCTTGTCTGTCGTCGAGGTTCTTCCGCGTTCAAGGGAACGGGTCTGGGCCGGGGAGAGAGATGAACTTCTTCCAGCGGTACGAGGACGCAGTCCGCGTCTGTGGCTGGATCGCTCGAGACCTAGAGCGTGATGGGTAGGCGCGCGAAGCCGCGGTTCGTGTCCGACTCGAGGCGCTCGACGCCCGGCCTCATCACGCCGTAACCCGGCGCGCGCTTCAGCAGCTCTTCGATTCCGATGCGCAACTCCAGGCGTGCCAGGCTCGAGCCCAGACAGAAGTGCACGCCGAACCCGAAGGCAAGGTGGTGGTTCGGCGTCCTCGCCGGTTTGAAGCTCTCAGGATCCTCGAAGACGCGGGGGTCGCGGTTCGCGGCGGCAAACAGCAGATGCACGCGAGCGCCCTCGGGGATCTTGCGGTCGTACAACTCGACATCGCGCCGAATCACGCGGGAGAGCCCCTGTACGGGAGAGTCGAACCGCAACACTTCTTCCGCGGCGCTCTCGATCAGCGAGGGGTCCTCGAGCAGGCGCGCCCGCGCGTCAGGATAACGGTCGAGCAGCAGTACGGCGTTGCCCAGTGCACTGGTCGTCGTCTCGGTTCCCGCTACGAGCAAGAGGAAACACAGCCCGATCAGCTCCGGCTCGGAAAGGGCCGAGCCTTCTGTAGACGACGTGAGCAGGACGCTGATCAGATCGTCTCTCGGCGCCCGACGCCGTTCTGCGAAGATTTCCGCGAGATACTCGGTGAGCTCGATCTCGGCGCGTCGGATCGTGTCAGCGTCGTTGTCTGCGGCATACACGATGGCGTCTCCGCAGCGCTTGAACATCGCGCGCTCTTCGCGGTCTACGCCCAACAACTCCGCGATCACATTGAGGGGAAGCGGGTCCGTGTAGCGCTCGAAGATGTCGACTTCCCCTGCGCTGGGCAGGGCGTCGAGAAGCTCGCGCGCCATCTCGCGAATTCGCCCGGAGAGCGCGTCGATACGGCGGGGCGTGAAGGCGCGATTGACCGAGTGGCGCATCAAGGTGTGCTGCGGTGGGTCGAGCACGATCAAGGTGGGGTTCGCCGGGCGATAGCCGCTCGGCACCACACCCTTGGTGGAAGTGAACGTCCCGGGGTCCTTGATTGCGGCCAGAATGTCGGCGTGCCTGGAGAGCACCCAGAGATCCCGCGATTCAAGATAGTGGAGCGGGTGCTTCTCGCGCAGCTCGCGATACAACGGATGTGGATCCTCAGCAGAGACCTGGAGGATCGGATCGAGCGTTGCGGGGTCGGGCATGTCTGGATTTCCTCTCGAGCCGGGTCTGGCGGAATTGTAGAACGCTGGACCGAAAGCGCTTCGCCCCCCAATTCAGCCGCAACCGGGGGTCTGACCGAAGGCAGCGTCCGGAGATCGACGGCCCGTTACGCGCGCTTCGTCGCGCCTGCCGCCAGGAGTGATACGCTGCCGTCGCAATGTGGAATGAGCAGCGTTGACCCAGGACCTACTCACGACGCTCGTCGGCTTGCTGGTGCTCTTGGTGGGAGGGGAGTTCGTGGTGCGCGGAGCTTCCGCCCTGGCCGCGCGGCTGGGCGTTTCCGCCCTTGCCATCGGGCTCACCGTGGTCGCCTTCGGTACCAGTACACCCGAGCTCGCCGTGAACGTGACCGCCGCCCTGAGCGGCCAGACGGAAATTTCCTTCGGCAACATCTTTGGCTCGAACATGGCGAACATCGGGTTGATCGTGGCGTTGACGGCGCTGATCGGCCCTCTCCAGTTCCAGAGCATCGTCGTCTCCCGCGAAGTCCCGATGATGCTCTTGGCAACGCTGCTGGCCAGCGTATTGGCGCTAGACGGCGTTTGGGGAGATGGAGTCAACCAGATCGGGCGCGGAGACGGCATCGCGCTGCTGTTGCTGTTCAGCGTGTTCGCCTATTACACGCTGCGGGATCTTGTGCGCCAGCGCGCCGGCAATTCG
>CAXMOC010000099.1:0-26507 GCA_964194865.1 uncultured Opitutales bacterium
GCCGTGGGTCCCGGGTCGAACGCCAACCCCAGCACGCCGGTGATCCCAGAGAGTGTGCCCACGGTTGCGATCTTCGAGCCCGTCACGGGATCGATCGTGATGAGCTCGTCGTCGCCCGCCGTGGGCGTCACCCCGTAGAGCACGGCGCGATCCGTCGCGTAGGCGAGGCCGAGCACTTCGATACCGGCGCCGAAGGATCCGAGGTCGGCCCAACCGCCCGGCAGGCCGCTGGTGAGCAGAGGGTCGTCGGGTGTGGCGCTATTGATCGATTCGAGGCCACCCGCCGCGAACAGCTGGACGTCGGCGTCGCTCCCCGAGCCCCCGCACAGGCCACCGGAGCAGATCCCAGTGGTGGCGCCTTCGGTGCAGGCGGTCCCGTCGGGCTCGGCGCTGCCGGCCGTGGCGTGGCAGTCGCAGCTTCCCCCGGTGCCCGTACTGCCATCGCGGTAGTCGTTACATTCGCTGCTGGTGAGACAGCCGCCGCCCGAGGACGAACGCATGATCTGACACCGGTTGGCGGACACATGGTCGAGACACGTGTTGTGGCCCCGCTCGTGGATCGTGGTGTTGGCCGCTACGTCGAATACCTCGTGGGCGTCCATCGAAACGATGAACCAGACGTTGTTCGGGTTGCCGATGCAACTGGGAATCACGCCGCACCCGATCGGACTCCCCGGGCCCGCGCAGTACCCGAGGTTGTCGACGACGAATCCGCGCGATCCCGATCCGATGTTGTAGAAGGCGTCGATGTCCTCCTGGCTGTCCGGCATGTCGAGTCCATCGCCGGGGCTGCCGAAGGTGGTAACCGATAGGTTGGTGAGTTCGGCGCAGCAGGGTGTATCGAACGGCCCCTGGTCGCCTTTCAAGCGCTCACTGCCGTCGACCACCCAGTCGCCGATCAATGACTCGTAGAAGGAGAGCGGCTGCCCGGCGGTGATCATGTCGACGTGGACGTACCAAGTCAGCTCGTGTAGGTCCACGCTGTCGGCGGCGCGGCTAGCACCCGCGCAGCAGACCAGCAGCGCGAGTGCGACGACGCGCCGGATCACGGCGCCACCCCGGCTGCGAAGCTCGGCCCCTTGGCGGCGACGCGGGCGTGAAGGGCGAGGGCGTCGCGCAGATGTCCACGCAGCTCGGGGTCCGTCTTCGGTCCCGAGCCCAGGCCGGCATCGAGCTGGCGCAGCAACTGGGCAGCTTCGGGGCGGCCCGAGAGCGCGAGCCCGGTGATGGCCCGCCGCCGCAGCATGTGGCCCACTCGCGAGGAGTTCACGCGGCCGAATGCCCAGCCGGGATCGTTCGAGCGGTTTGCCGCGGCTGCCAGCCAACCCACGGCGCGCGGTTCGCGCTCGGCCAGATAGCCCATCGCCTGAGGTGCGGCGAGCTGGTTGCGAAATGTCGTCCGATCCACCGGGCCGGCGAGGGGACGCCCGGCGTAGCTGGCGATGGCTTCGTAGGCGGCGGGTTGGGCGCAGATGCCGAGGGCCAGCAGGATATTGGCGTGGTAGGGAGCTTGGTCGGTCTCAGCGAGCATCTCGACGAGGCGCTCGGCGCCCTCGGCGTCGATTGCTGCCGCCTCGGCGTGCGGCAGACCCTCGTAGTACACCGAGCGCACCAGCTCCTCGGCGTAGTCCGCTCCGGAGGTGGATTCTGCCGCTGCGCGGGTGGGCGCGGTGGCGATCAGCGCGGCGCCCAGCAGGGCTGCGACGGGGGCCGCCAGCGTCGATTGCACGATCCGGTTCATGGTCCTCCCGATCCGAGCCGTCGCAGACTCTTCGGAATTTCGGACAGCGGAGCTGAACGAGGAGCGCCTCGAGAGTCCCGGGTCGAGCCGACGGGCGGTCGCGGGATCTGCGCGTTCGGTTACTGCGTATTGGTGAGAGCGACTCCACCGACGGCACCACGGATTCTAGCGCGCGAGCACCTGGGGTTGGCTCATCGACGTGCAGCGAACTTGCGCGCCCCCGCGCGGGTCGCCCGAGACGGCGATCGTGGTTCGGGGTCGGCGGCGAAGGTCCCGATATCTTCGACCGCTGGGTCCTCAGCACAGTGCCGGTTCCCGTGGTTGCCCCGGCGGAGGATCGTTCCCCCCTCAGCCCGGCAACGGAGGCCCCGGGCCGGATGACAAGGGGCTGCCCCGGCCGGGATTCAGCCCTGGCGATGCGTGTTAACGGCGTGAGCGGCTTGGTGAGGTGAATAGGCCCCAGTGACGCCTTCAGGTCACGGGCCAATCCGCCGATTTGCCAGCCGTAGGACTCGGATTGCACTCGAGCTGCGGTGCGCCGCTCGACAAGCGCGATGGGGCGTACCAGACTCCGCGCCGCCGGAAGGGTTGAGGGGGGTGAGACCGGCGATGATCACCGGCTGCAACACCAACGTCAGCCACCGCGGGAAGCTGTTCCACGTTCAGACGGAGGACAGCGGACGGGCACACCCCCACATCATCAGCCACGTGTATCACGGCGGCTCGATCATCGCGTCCGAGAAGAGTGACTACAGCGACCGCATCGACTCGGCCGACCTCGATCTCCAGGTGCGCGGTTTGATCGAGGAGCAACACCAGGCGATGTTGAGCCGGCTTCGCGCGGGAGAGCTGGACGCCGTGATCGACGAGCGTCTGACAGATGCGCAGCCAGCGGCCACAGCCGATGCGGATTCGCTCGAACCCTCGCCCGTCGAGTCCGACAGCGCGACCACCGGTGGGGCCACGACCGCTGGTGCCACGGCGGACGGCTCGACGACGGATGCTGGTCACCCGGCGCCGTCGGTCGCAGATGAGCATCCGGCGCTCCAAGCGAAGGAATCCAAGAAGAAGGCTGCACCTGCGTTCGGGGACGGCGTCGATTCACAGAAGCCTCTCGACGAGGTCATTCTGGAGTATCTCGTCGACAAAGCGCGCGACCGCTCCAGCGAACCGGGGAGCCGAGCTTCGCGGACCACGCGCTCCAAAGAGTGAGCTGGCGAAACTTCCGGTTGAGACGCCCCGCAGCCTCGGCGGTCGGTCCGCGGGCCGACGGCGCGATTCGGATGTTCCACGTCTCCAAGTCGTATCTCGCCGGAACCTTCGCGCTGCGAGACGTCAGCATCGAACTGGGCAAGGGTGAGCTCGCCTTTCTGACGGGTCCCAGCGGAGCGGGAAAGACCACCTTGCTCAAGCTCTTGTTCGGGGCCGAGCGCCCCAGCGAGGGCCAGATCGTGGTGCTCGGCCGAAACATCGCGCGTCTGGGTGCGTCGGCGATTCCCCCGCTGCGTCGGCGGATCGGAGTGGTGTTCCAGGATTTCAAGCTGCTTCCGCGCCGTACCGTCGAGGAGAACGTCGCCTTGGCGCTCCACGTCACCGGGGCGCCACCCCGAGAGGTTCGCGCGCGTGTCTTCGCCATCTTGAAGCAGCTTGGCCTCCAGCACCGGCGCTTCCACCACCCCCTTTCGCTCTCCGGCGGCGAGCAGCAGCGCGTCGCGATTGCGCGGGCGCTGGTCAACGAGCCGGAGATCCTGCTGGCCGATGAGCCCACGGGGAATCTCGATCCCGATCTCACCATCGACATCATGGAGCTGATCGCGAGCACCGCCCTGCGAGGCACCACGGTGGTGGTCGCGACCCACGAACTGGAAATCGTACGGCGCTTTGGCAAGCGCACCGTACGGCTCGAGGGAGGTCGGATCGCGGAGGATACGGGCTTGCCGGAGTGGCGTCGGTGAATCGCTCGTACTTTCAGCTGATCCACTTCGTGAAGACCGCGGTCCGGGGAATGCTGTCGAGCCCGGTCACCAGCGGCGTGGCGGTCGTCACGATCGGGGTGACGCTGATTCTCGTGGGCGCGTTCGCGCTGGTACTCGGAAACATGGAGACGATACTCAACGATTTCGGAGACGAGCTTCGAGTTACGGCTTACCTGGAGCCGGGAGTGTCCAGTGAAGCCCGCGACGCTCTCGTCGCTCGAGCCAGCCAGCTGCCCGGTGTGAATGGGGTGGAGGCGATCTCTCCCGACGAGGCCATGGCGCGCTTCCGAAAGTCTGTCGGGACCGCAACCGCATTGCTCGAGGGGTTGGAAGGCAATCCCCTTCCCGCCTCGCTCGAGGTTTCACTCACTCCAGAGCTTCGCTCGCCGGAGGGGCTCGAGGGCATCGTCAGCGCCATCGAAGCGCTGCCAGGGGTGGCGAACCTCAGCTCTGGCAGAGAGTGGGTCGAGGGCTATCTGCGGGCCGTCGCGCTGGTGCGCGGTATCGGCACCGGGCTTGGCGCCATTCTCGCGTTCGCGACTCTGCTGATCGTGACCAACACCATCCGCCTGGGAATCTTCGCGCGCCGTGACGAGCTGGAAATCCTGTCACTGGTTGGGGCGAGTCGAGCCTTCGTCCAGTCGCCATTCCTGTTGGAGGGGGTACTCCAGGGTGCCGCGGGGGGTGCGATCGCCTTGGGGCTGCTCTTCGCGTTGTTCAGGCTGGTGTTGCCGGGGTTCGATTTCGGCCTCGAGCTATTGATGGGAGGAGCGCCGCGTTTCTTTTCCGGTTTCGAATCCATGCTGGTGGTGGCCGTTGGCGCCGGGCTCGGGCTGCTGGGTTCGGCGGCCGCCCTCGGTGGAGGCTGGCGGTCGTGAGCTGGGCGGCCCGCGCCGGCTTGATGATGCTGGCCTCGTGGCTGGCGGTCGGTCCTGCTCCGGCTCGGGCCAACGGTGCCGAGGATCTCGAGTTGCTGCGGCGCGCCATCGAAGAGGGTCGGGAGCGCGTAGCCTTTTACGAGCGCGAGCAGCGAGGTCTGCTCGAAGCCGTCGAAGCCCTGGATCGCACCATCTCGACGCTGCGCGATGAGGTGGTGAATGTGGGCCGAACGGCCGAGCGCGCCCGAGAAACCCTGGAGCGCGTGGAAGTGGAAGCCGACGAAATTCGCGAACGCCGTCGGGTGCTCGAACAGGCGATGTCGCGCCGGGCGGTGGCCCTCTACCAGGCCGGGTCGATGGGGCCAGCGCAGGTGCTCTTCGCAGCGAGCAGCGTCAAGGATCTCCTCTCGCGGTTCCACACTTTGAAGCTGCTGCTCGAACACGACGCAGACCTGCTCGAGCGCCATCGCCTGGAGTCGGTCGCACTCGTCGAAGCCGAATCCCGCGCTCGCGAGGCTCTGCTGGGTCGCGACGACGCCCTGGCGCGTCTGGGCGAGCGATCGCAGCAGCTGGCCAGCGAGCGGGAAGTCAAGCGGGCGGTAGTGGCCCGCCTCCACCTAGACCGGGCCAGGGAGCGATCAGCATTGATCGAACTCGAGACCGCCGCCAGCGCATTGGAAGAGACCGTGGCCGCTCTGGGAGAGGCGCGGACTGGACCCGCTTCAGCTGCGGGCACAGGGTTCGAGAGCCTTCGCAGCCAGCTGATATCGCCGGTGGACGCTCCCATCGTCGAGTCCTTCGGACTCGTCGTCGACTCCGAATTTCGCACCGAGACCTTTCGCAAGGGCGTGGCCTTCGACGCCCCGCTCGGCGCGGCCGTACACGCGGTCGCGGCGGGACGGGTGCGGTACGCGGGCTGGTTTCGCGGCTACGGCAAGCTCTTGATCCTCGATCACGGCGACGAGTACTTCACCGTGTTGGGCCACCTGGCGGAAATGCATGTCGAAGTGGGCGACGACGTTGGCTCACGTGACGTGATTGGAACTTCCGGCGACACGGGTTCCCTGCAGGGGCCGCGGCTCTACTTCGAGATTCGGCACGGCCGCGCGCCCCAAGATCCACGCGACTGGCTCCGCTCCCGAGAGAAGGGGTAGTATGGCTCTGAAGACGACGGTTGAACTCCACCGCACCGCGCGTTCCACCGATCAACCGCAATCGGAACGCCAATCGAAAGGCGAGACGGAACCAAGATGACGCGACAGCTCAGGATTCGCTTCTTGTTGACCTTCTTATCGGGTGTGGCCGCTGCCGGTGCAGTTTCAGCCGTCGCCGTCAGCGTCACCAGCTCTGCCGCATCTCGGTACGACGATCTCAGCCTCTTCACGAGCGTGTTGACCCTCGTACGCAACAACTACGTCGAACCCATCGATGACCACGAGCTGATCCGGGGGGCGGTCCATGGCTTGCTCGACGAGCTGGACCCGCACTCGTCGTTCCTGGACGTAGATGCCTTCGAGGAAATGCAGGTCGACACCAAAGGAGAATTCCACGGGCTGGGAATCGAGATCACCAAGCACAGGGATGGCTACATCGAGGTGATCTCGCCAATCGAGGGGACGCCGGCGGATCGCGCCGGAATCCAGGCGCGCGACCGGATCGTCAAGATCTGTCCGACGGAGGTTCCCGAGGATTGGGAAGAAGAATGTCGGTCGACCAAGAACATGACCCTCTTCGAAGCCGTTTCGCTGATGCGGGGCAGGAAGGGCACCGAGATCACGGTCGACATCTTCCGAGAGAGCTTCGACGAGCCCCAGCCGTTCACGGTGGTGCGCGATGTCGTCAAAGTCGTTTCGGTGAGCGGTCGGATGCTGGAGCCGGGCTACGCGTATGTTCGGATTCGAGCGTTTCAGGAGCGCACGATCGAGGAGCTCGAACGCGTGCTGGCTGAGCTCCACGCCGAATCTACCGCGCCCTTCGAGGGGATGGTGATCGACTTGCGCGACAATCCCGGAGGCCTGCTGGATCAGGCCGTCAAGGTTTCGGATGCTTGGCTCTCCGAGGGCCTCGTGGTCTACACCCGCGGCCGGCAGGAGAACCAGCGCCAGGAATTTCGCGCACACGCGTCGGAGACCGAGCCGGGTTATCCCCTCACCGTGCTGGTGAACGGCGGGTCAGCCAGTGCCTCCGAGATCGTCGCCGGAGCCCTCCAGGATCAGCGGCGGGCGTTGGTGGTGGGCCAGGAGACCTTCGGCAAGGGATCGGTGCAGACCGTCTTCCCGCTCGAGGGCAAGCACGGTCTGCGATTGACGACGGCCTTGTACTACACGCCCGAGGGTCGATCGATTCAGGAGGTGGGGATCACTCCGGATATCGTCGTCGAGCCCGTCACCGAAATGGCGAGCGCGGACCCGCGCCGCCGCGTCCGGGAGAGTGACCTCGAGGGTCACTTCAAGCAGAGTGACGCCGACCCCAAAGAGCAGGTCGCGGAGCAGGAGCCTCCGGCGAAGCCCGACGAAGAGGCCGAGGAAGCCGCCGACCCCCAGCTCACACGCGCGCTGGAGGTGCTGAAGAGCTGGACCTACTTCGATCGTCTGCGCGACGCCCGCCCCGCCAACTCACTCCAGGCCAAGGCGCCCGACGCGTCCTGACACGGCGATGCCCCACTCCGGATGAGCGAGCCGCAGCAGACCGAGCCCCACATCTACTCGGTGGGCGAGGTGTTGAAGGGCCTGCGCAACCTGCTCGAGGATCGCGTGGGCCGGCTCTGGGTGGTGGGGGAGGTGAGCAACCTCCACCGCGCTCGCTCGGGTCACGTCTATTTCAGCTTGAAGGATGAAACCGGCCAGCTGAGAGCGGCGATGTTTCGCAGTGCGGCTCGCAGGCTCAGCTTCGAGCCGGAAGATGGGCTCGAGGTTCTGGTCTACGCCGAAGTGACCGTCTACGAGGCGCGTGGAGACCTCCAACTGGTCGTTCGGCAGCTGGAGCCCAGGGGGCTCGGCGCGCTCCAGCTCGCCTTTGAACAGTTGCGGCGGCGGCTGGAGGCGGAAGGCCTCTTCGCTCCGGAGCGTAAGCGCGAGTTGCCGGGGCTTCCGTCGCGGATCGGAGTGGTGACGTCGCCCACCGGTGCGGCGATTCGCGATGTGCTCGAGGTGACGGGTCGGCGCTTCCCAGCCGCATCGATCACGATCGCAACCACCCGCGTTCAGGGTCTCGAGGCGGAGAACGAGATTGCCGCCGCGATCGATGTCATGGCTGCGCGGGGCGGGGTGGACCTGATCCTGCTGGTTCGCGGTGGCGGAACGCTCGAAGATCTGCAGGCATTCAACAGCGAAACCGTCGCCCGTGCGATCGTGCGGTCGCCCGTTCCCGTGATATCCGGTGTCGGTCACGAGGTGGACGTGACGATCGCCGATCTGGCGGCAGACGCCCGCGCCGCGACCCCATCCGCGGCCGCCGAGCTAGCGGTTCCCGATGCGGTCGACCTCCGCCGCCATCTGCAGCGCGACTGGCAGAGGTTGCGTCAAGCGCTGCGGACAACGCTGCGAAACAGCAGTCTGAGCCTCGAGCGCGAGCGCGATGCACTGCGAGTGCTCGCCCCGACCGCTCGCTTGGCGGCCCAACGCGTCCGTCTGAACGCTCAGGTACGCGCATTGGTGCGGGCTGCCGCGGGTTGTGTGCAGCGGTCTCGGGGGCGGCTGGCCGAGCTCGGGGGGCGTCTCGACTCGCTCTCTCCGTTGGGAGTTCTCGGCCGTGGTTACGCACTCGTGCGTCGGAGTCGCGACGGCGCGATCGTTCGAAGCCCCGAGCAGCTTCAGCCCGGAGAACGGCTCGCCATTCGCGTGGCGGCGGCCGAGCTCGAGGCTCTCGTCGAATCTGTCACGGGGCTGCCCCAGGCCGAAAAGGTCCTTTGAAATCAGGCGGTTCGGAGCGCGAGCCCGTTGACGCCGGGAGGCCTCGCCGATAGCATCGCGTCGGCATGGCAGAACGTCGTCGCGCGCGCGGCGCCACCGACACTCCGCCCGATGACGGCCTTAGTGGACCCAAAGAAGAGGGCCCCAGCTTCGAAGACGCACTCCAGCAGCTGGAGTCGATTGTCGACCGTTTGGAGGATGGAGACCTCGAGCTCGAAGCAGCCCTGGCGGCCTTCGAGGAGGGGGTGAAGCTCACGCGGCGCTGTGCGGGCCAGCTCGAGGAGGCGGAGCGCAGAGTCGAGGTGTTGGTTCGAGAGGGCGAGAAGTGGATTGCGCGCCCCTTCGAGGCTCCTGAGGAAACGGAGTAATGGATCTGCAGGCGTATCTAGAGAGCCGGATTCCACTGGTCGACCAGCTGCTGGACGCAGCTGTTCCGGCTGCCGACGAGCCGCCCGAGCCGCTTCACGGTGCGATGCGCCACATCTTGTTCGCCGGCGGAAAGCGACTGCGCCCGATGCTGGCGATTGCGGCCGCAGAGGCCGTGGGGGCCGAGCCCGAGCGAGCGCTGCCCGTCGCAGCGGCCGTCGAGCTCGTCCACACCTACTCGCTGATCCACGACGATCTTCCGTGTATGGACGATGACGATCAGCGGCGCGGCATCGCGGCGGTTCACGTGGCCTTCGGCGAGGCGCTGGCAGTGCTGGCGGGCGATGCGCTGTTGGCAGCCGCCTTTGCGGTGTTGGCAGAGCGCGGAGACGGCGCCAATGCGCAGCAGCGGCTGGCTGCGTGTGGGGACCTCGCTCGGACCGCCGGTTCGCTCGCCTTGGTCGGGGGCCAGGCGGACGATCTCGTGTTCGATCCCTCCTTGCGGGACTCGGCCCGGATCGAGTCGGTACACGCGCGAAAGTCGGCGGCGCTGATTGCCACGTCGATTGTCGGCGGAGCGCGCCTGGGAGGTGCCGACGACGAGGTCTTGGAACGCCTACGACGCTGTGGAGAAGCCGTCGGCGTGGCTTTCCAGATCTCCGATGATCTACTCGATGAAGGCGAGGAGGACCCCTGCTCGCTGGTTCGAGCCGTGGGTGCGCGTGCAGCTCGCGAGCGCTCCGAAGCGCTACTTCGCGCGGCCTTGGACGAGCTCGAAGAATTCGGAGAGCGAGCCGAGCCGCTTCGGGAGCTGCTGTGCTTCGCGGTCCGGAGAAGCGCGTGAGCGAGTCGAACCTGCTGGACGGGATCCAGAGTCCCAGCGACCTTCGCAAGCTCGAGCGGCACCAGGTCGATCAAGTTGCCGCCGAGCTTCGCTCGGAGATCATTCAGCGCGTCTCTCGCACCGGTGGTCACCTCGCCTCGAGCCTGGGGGCCGTCGAGCTGCTGACCGCGATCCACTACGTCTTCGATACGCCGCGCGACCGCCTCGTTCTCGATGTCGGTCACCAGGGCTATCCCCACAAGATGTTGACGGGTCGCCGCGAGGAATTCGATCGGATTGGCAAAGCCGATGGGATCGCCAAGTTCCTGCGTCGTTCAGAATCCGAGTTCGATGCTTTCGGGGCGGGCCACGCCGGTACCTCGATCTCTGCGGCGCTGGGAATGGCTCGCGCAATGCAGCACCAGGGACGCGACGGCTGTGCGATCGCGGTCATCGGCGACGGCGGCATGACGGCTGGGATGGCGTTCGAGGCGCTGAACCATTCCGGGCATCTGCAGCAGAAGAATCTGGTGGTCGTGCTCAACGACAACGACATGTCGATCTCTCCCAACGTCGGAGCTCTATCGTCGTATCTGTCGCGGAAGCTCTCCAATCCGCTGGTGCGAAGGATGAAGGGATTTGCCAAGGAATTTCTCAGTACCCTGCCCGGCGACATGCTCCACTGGGCACAGAAGGCGGAGGAATCTCTCAAGGTCTTCTTCTCCCCGGGCTTGTTGTTCGAAGCCCTCAGCTTCAAATACGTCGGCCCGATCCAGGGTCATCGACTGGACGTATTGCTCGAGACGTTCGAGAACGTCAAACAGATGCTGGCCAACGGCGAGGGCCCCGTATTGGTCCACGCCATTACCGCCAAGGGGTACGGGTACGAGCCCGCTCAACAGGATCCGTTCAAGTATCACGGTGTCGGAGCTTTCGAGATCGAGTCCGGCCGCTTCCACCCCAGCCAACCCGGCCCGCCCAAATACCAGAACGTATTTGCCGATGCGCTGATCCGGCTGGCCGAGGATGACCCGCGAATCATCGCGATCACGGCCGCCATGGCGGATGGCACGGGCCTCGATCGCTTTAGCAAGGTCTTCCCGGATCGTTTCTACGACGTCGGAATTGCCGAACAGCACGCCGTGACGTTCGCGGCCGGGCTGGCCACCGAGGGCATGAAGCCCGTGGCTGCCATCTACTCCACGTTCCTACAGCGCGCCTTCGATCAGGTGGTGCACGACGTCTGTCTGCAGAATCTCGATGTCACGCTGGCACTCGATCGAGCCGGCATCGTTGGTGCCGATGGCGCGACCCACCAGGGCTTCTACGACCTGGCGTACCTGGGCGCGCTGCCCAACATCGTGATCATGGCGCCCAAGGACGAAAACGAGCTCCGACACCTGCTGCGAACGGCCGTCGAATACCCGGGGCCTGCCGCGATCCGATTCCCGCGTGGTGGCGGCCTCGGGATTCCGCTGGACCCCGACATCAAGGCGGTGCCGCTGGGAGAAGCCGAGCTGCTGCGCGACGGTGACGACGCGGCGATCGTGGTGCTGGGCACGCTCGCCCACGAGGCGCTCGAAGCCGCGGTGGAGCTGGGGTCCGAGGGTATCTCCGTCGCAGTCCTGAACGCGCGCTTTGCCAAGCCACTCGATCGAGAGCGCATCATCGGACTCGCCCGACGCTGCTCGGTGCTCGTCACGGTCGAGGAACACAGCAAGACGGGTGGCTTTGGCAGCGCGGTGCTCGGCGCACTCGCTGAGGCGGGCGTATCGCTGCCCACGCACTGCCTCGCGATTCCCGACGGCATCATCGAGCACGGCGATCCAAAGCAGATCCGCCGGCAGATCGGCCTCGACCGCGCCGGCATCGCGAGTGCGGTGAGCAGCCTGCTCGCCAGCGGCAAGGGGCGTCCCGCTTCGATCCGATGAGTTCCAAGACCCGCGGGCGTCTCGACGAGCGCCTCGTCGAGGACGGCCTGGCGCCGAGCCGAAGCCAAGCCCAATCGCTGATCCGGGCGGGCCGGGTGTTGGTGGATGACGGGCCCGTCGACAAGCCGGGGACGCTCATCTCAAACGTCGCCCAGGTCCGGCTTCGTGCCGGGACGCGGCGCTTCGCGTCCCGGGGCGGAGAGAAGCTGGCCGGCGCGCTGGAAGATTTCGGAGTGGACCCGCGTGGGCGCGTCTGCCTCGATCTGGGCGCTTCTACCGGCGGCTTCACGGATTGCCTGCTACAAGCCGGGGCCGCTCACGTCACCGCTGTGGACGTGGGCTACGGACAGCTCGACCTTCGGCTGCGGAATGATCCGCGCGTGACCGTGATGGACCGGACCAACGCTCGCGAGCTGCGGGCGGCCGATCTAGAGCCACTCCCGGATCTGGTGACGATGGACCTGTCGTTCATTTCGGTGCGCCGAGTGCTGCCGACGCTGGCTCGAGAGCTGCCGACCTGTGAGCTGCTGGTGCTGGTGAAGCCCCAGTTCGAGGTCGGGCGTGGCCAGGTTGGGAAAGGTGGGGTGGTTCGGGATCCCGCCCAGCGGGCGGCCGCCGCGGCCGAGGTGACCCGCTGTGCGGAAGAGCTCGGTTGGAGGGCCGCCGGAGAACGCGAGAGCCGGCTGGCGGGCCCCAAGGGGAATAGAGAGATCTTCGTTTGGTTTTCGGGGCGTTTGGACGATTGATGAAGGGGAAGCACCCCATTCGTTGACTTCAACCCCCGCGCCCTTATCCTTTGACTGAGTCGCGCGTCCCGCTTGAAGGAGCACTTGGCATGGCTGTCGTCGAGGTGACCGAATCCGCCGCAGAGCGGATCCGCGAGCTGCTGGAGAAGGAAGACAAGCTCAGCACGCACGGCCTGCGCATGAAGGTGGTGGGCGGCGGCTGTTCGGGCCTGCGCTACGAGCTGGCGTTCGACGACCGCCAGAGCGAGACCGACACCGAAGTCCTGGCCCATGGGGTCAAGGTCGTCATCGACGAGAAGAGCGCGCTCTATTTGATGGGGACCACCCTCGATTTCGTCGACACCCTCAACGAGACGGGGTTCAAGATGGGCAACCCCAACGCCTCGACGACCTGCGGCTGCGGAGAATCCTTCGCCGCCTGACGAGGGGCCGCATCCCGTGGCCTTGAAGCTTCCCGTCTACCTGGATCACCATGCCACTACCCCGGTCGACCCGCGCGTGGTCGATGCGATGGCCCCCTATCTCAACGAGGATTTCGGCAACGCTTCGAGCGCGACCCACGTCTTCGGTTGGCGCGCAGAGGCCGCCGTGGCGATTGCCCGAGAGAAGCTCGCGGCGGCCATCGGGGCGCGGGATCCCTCGGAGATCGTCTTCACCAGCGGAACCACCGAGAGCGACAACCTGGCCCTGATCGGGCTCGCCCGAGCGAACCGGCGGAAGCGCGATCACCTGATCACCAGCGCCATCGAACACCCCGCTGTGTTGGACAGCTGCAAGGCGGCCGCCGACGAGGGTTGCGCGCTGACGGTTGTGACGGTCGACCGGCTGGGAAGCGTCGATCCCGCTGCAATCGAGGCTGCGATCACCGATCGCACGCTCGTGGTTTCGGTCATGGCTGCGAACGGCGAGATCGGGACGCTCCAACCCTTGGCAGAAATCGGTCGGATCTGCGCGGCCAGAGGCATCTTGTTGCATACCGATGCAGCCCAGGCGGTCGGCAAGATTCCCGTCGATGTCGACGCGTGGGGAGTCGATCTACTGTCGATGTGCGGCCACAAGCTCTACGGTCCCAAGGGTGTGGGAGCGCTCTACGTGCGTGGACGGAGGCCGAGGATCCGCCTGCAGCCGCTTCTGCACGGCGGCGGCCACGAGGGCGGTCTCCGGCCCGGGACCCTGCCGGTACCCCTGATCGTGGGGTTCGCCCGCGCGGTGGAGCTGTGCGTCGCAGACCTCGACAGCGAAGCCGAACGCATCCGGACGCTCCGGGAGCAGCTCTGGAGCCGCTTGGCCCACTCCCTGGACGGCGTCGAGCGAAACGGGCACCCCGAGCGCCGACTACCCGGGAACCTCAACGTATCCTTCGCCGGGGTCGAGGCGGATCAGCTCCTCGTGGCACTCCCCGAAGTCGCCCTTTCGAGTGGCTCGGCTTGTGCTTCAGCAAGCGGCAAGCCGAGCCCGGTGCTGCGGGCGCTCGGTCTGACGGAGGAGGTGGCTCGCACGGCGCTCCGCTTCGGCATTGGCCGAATCAACACCGAGGAGGAGATTGCCTGGGTGGCCGACCGCGTGATCGAGGCCGTGGGAGCCATCCGCAGGCAGGGCGCTGTCGAACCCCGCCGTGAGCCTCGTCTTTGAGCTCCCGGCCGCGCTAACCTCACGAATCGGGTCGCGATTGAGTGCAGCAGCGTGCTGCCGATACGTGATCACCGTACAGGAGCAGCTGTTGGCGGAGCAGAAGAGCGACAACATCACCTGGCACGAGAGCCAGCTGGAGCGCAAGGAGCGCGAGGCCCTGGTGGGCCAGCGCGGCGTCACCATCTGGCTGACTGGACTCTCCGGTTCTGGCAAGTCCACCATCGCGGTGGCCGCCGAGAGACAGCTGGTGCGGAGCAAGCACCTGGCTTACGTACTCGACGGCGACAACATTCGGCACGGACTCAACAAGAATCTGGGCTTTTCACCCGAAGACAGAACCGAGAACATCCGCCGGATCGGCGAGGTGTCCAAGCTCTTTACCGACGCCGGTGTAATCGTCTTCAGCTCGTTCATTTCCCCGTACCGAGCCGACCGCGACGCGGTCCGGGCGCTGATGGAGCCCGGCGACTTCGTGGAGGTGTACGTGGATGCGAGCCTCGAGACCTGCGAGAAGCGAGATGTGAAGGGGCTCTACCGCAAGGCGCGCGCTGGGGAGATTCCGGAGTTTACGGGAATCTCGGCACCCTATGAGGCTCCCGAGAGGCCCGAACTGACCCTTGACACGAACCGCCAGACGGTCGAAGAGAGCGTGGGAGAGCTGGTCGCGTACCTCGATGCGAAAGGGCACCTGGACCCCGCACAATGAGTGCGCGGAGGCTAGTCGAGACTTCGACGTGAGTAGGCTGACCGAACGAACGCTGCGGCTGATGCCGATTCTCGCCGCGACCCTGCTGCTGCAGGGTTGCGCGCTGCTGCAGACGTCGGCGACGCAGACGGGCGCGGCCGATCCCGGGCCGGGTGTCGAAGTCCGCCCGGATGCTCCCTCGGAGTACGACGTTCTCGTGGCTCAGCAACACGAGGCACGAGGCGACATCGCGCCGGCGCTGGCGGCCTACAGACGCGCGCTCGCGAAGGATCCAAACTCCGCCTACCTGCACCGGAAGATGGCCAACGACCTGTTTCGAACCGGCCGCCCGGGTGACGCGCTCGAACACGCCCAACGCGCATTCGAGATCGAGCCGGGCGATGCGCGCTCTCGCATCCTGCTCGGCCAGCTGTACCGACTTCGCAACGACACGCCCGCTGTCGAAGAGGCGCTGCAGGGCGAATCTGGCGAGCCGATCAGCGACGAAGCCGGGATGCTCCTCTACCAGGTATACCTGGAGACGGATGAGCCGGAGCGAGCCGTGGAGATCGCTCAGTGGTTGATCGATCGCGACGACGACGCCCTCATGGGCTACGCGGCGCTGGCGAAGGCCCTCGAGCGGATGGAGCGTTTCGAAGAGGCGGAAGCCGCCCTGCGAAAGGGCCTGGATCGCGATCCCGGCAATTTGCAGATCTACTCGCAGCTCGCACGCTCGGCGCGCGAACGCGGAGAACCGGATGCCGAGCGGGCTGTCTACGCTGAGGTCCTCGAGCTGCATCCGCACCACCACTCTACGCTGCTGGCCTTGGCCGATGTCCAGCTCGGCCAGGACGATCTGGACGGTGCGCTCAAGACACTCACCGAGATCGAAAAGCATTATCCGGAAGACCAGCGCTCGGTGGTCCGGCTGGGGTTTCTCCACTACGAGGCCGAGAACTTCGCAGAGTCTGCGCGGCGATTCGAGGCGTACTTGGAGGCCGAGTCCGCCGACAGCGAGGTCGCATTCTTCCTGGGGATCGTGCGGCGTCGCCAGGGGGAAGACGAGGCCGCCATCGAAGCGTTCCTTTCGATCCCTTCCGACAGCGAACACTACGCCGAAGCCCGCACCCAGCTCGCGGTGCTCTACGAGCGGTTGGGCGAGTTCGCCCGGGCGCTGGAAGAGGTCAACCTTGCGATTGTCGCGAACCCAACACGGCCCCGGGAACTGTATTCGGCAACCCTGCGCGCGAAGTCGGGAGATTTCGCGGGTGCCGTCAGCTATCTCGAGGGACTGCTCCTCCGGCATCCCGAAGACGACGAATTGCTCTACAACCTCGGCGTCGTCTACGGAGAAGCCAAGCACACGGAGGAGGCGATCGAGTACATGGAGCTGGCGATCGAACGAAATCCGAACAATGCCAGTGCGCTCAACTACGTTGGCTACACCTGGGCGGAGCAGGGAAGCAATCTCGACCAGGCGGAGGCGTACATTGTTCGGGCCCTCGATCTACGGCCCGACGATGGATTCATCACGGATAGCCTGGGGTGGGTTTATTACATGCGTGCGCGCCCGCTCTTCGACACCGGGCGAGAGGCCGAGGCGCAGCGGTACGTCGAGCGCGCCCTCGAAGAACTCTTGCGGGCCCAGGAGCTGACTGGCGGAGACCCGGTAGTCTCGGAGCACCTGGGCGACGCCTACCTGTTGCTCGATCAGAAACGGCGCGCGCTCGAAAAGTACCTAGAAGCCATGGAGCTCACGCCTCGAGAGGGGGAGCAGCCCAATCTCCTCGAGAAGCTCGAATCCCTCCAACGCGAATTCGATTAGGCGTGATCCGGGTTGGCATCGGACCGGTGCTGCTGCTCTGCGCGGCGGCTTGTGCGAGCCCGGTGCCGCCGCAGCCACTCCCGCCAGATGATCCCCAGCCGGTCTTGCTGCTCCAGGAGTGGTTTGGCCGCGCCAGCCAACGAACCGGGCTACGCGGTCTGGCGCGGCTCGCCGTCGATCGCCAAGAGGGCGACGTCCACCTGCGCGGCAAGCAGCTGATCCTGCTCGAGCGGCCCGCGAAGATGCGGGTCGAGGTGCTCGGGTTCCTGAACCAATCCCTCGCCGTCCTGGTGACCGATGGCGAGCAATACGAAGTCTATCGAGCCGAAAATCAAGCTTACGAATCGGGAGAGGTCGGCGCGAACTGGCTGTGGAACGAAGCGGGGATCGCTCTCAGCCCCGAAGAAGCGGTTGCCGTTCTGCTGGGCGCACCCGTCGGCGAAACCTCACTCGTACCCGCGAGGGCCGACCGGGACCATCACGGTCGTACGCGCATCGAGCTGGTCGACGCCGGCGGAGTCGCGCGTCAGCGCGTCACTTTCGACGCAGTGGGCCGGCTGTACGGCATCGAGCTATTCGACGGCGCTGAGGATGCGCTCTGGAGCGCCCAGTTTCGAGAATATCGCGATGTCGAGGGCTCGCCGTTCGCTCACGCGATCCAGCTCGATGTCGCCGCGGGGTTGACGCACGCAGAGATCTCGTTTCGGGACATCGAGCTGAATCCTGATCTACCATCGGAACTCTTCGAACTGCGCCCGCCAGAGCCGGCTGGTGCCTCGGCTTCGAAAGGGGAGGGGGAGTGAGACTCCGCTGGGGGCTCGCATTTTTTTCCGCCACCCTGATGTGCGCTGGCTGTGGCAACAACCCGTATCCGCCCGGGGACGACGAGAAAAAGGTCCGCTACCGCTTCCTCACCAGCGCGCCGAAGACCTTCGATCCCGCAGTAAGCTACACGGCCCTTGCCAACCTCGTGATGACGAACGTCTACGAGACGCTGCTCGAATATCACTATTTGAAACGACCCTACGCGTTGATTCCGGGGCTCGCCACTGACGTCCCGAAGGCCGAGCCGCTGCCCGATGGGCGCGTGGCCTACAGATTCTCGCTGCGTCCGGGAATGCTCTTTCAAGCGGACCCCGCCTTTGCGCTGGGAGCGGAAGGGCGCACGACGCGCGAGATCCTGGCGGCCGACGTGGCGTTCCAGTTGATGAGGCTCGCCGACCCGAAGGTCAACAGCCCGATCGTGGCGCCCATGTCCAAGCTGGACGGATTTCGCGAGTTCGCGGATCGCTTGACGCAGCGGCGGGAGAACGAGCCGGAGTTCGCCGCGCTGCGCATCGACCGCCAGTACGCGGAAGTCGGTGGGATCCCCGGTGTACAAGCTCGCGGCGAATACGAACTCCTCGTGGTCCTCAGCAGCCCCTATCCCCAGATCCTCTATTGGTTCGCCATGCCGTTCACGACGCCCGTAGCCTGGGAAGCCGTCACGTATTACGACGGTGAAGATGGGCGCCCCAATTTCCGGGATCACCCGGTGAGTGTGGGCCCCTACAAGTTCGTTCAGAACGACAAGCACAGCCGCATCGTGCTTGCGCGAAACGAGAATTGGTACGGCGCGCTGCATCCCGAATGGAAGGCGCCCGGGGCCGTCTATCCCTCCGAGGGCGAGCCCGAAGACGCGGAGCGCGGCCGCCTAGATCCCGAGTACGTGGGTCGACAGCTGCCATTTATCGATCAGATCGAGTTCCGCATCGAGAAGGAGAACATCCCCCGTTTCAACAAGTTCTTCCAGGGTTACTACGATGGATCGTCGATCATCAACGAGAGCTTCGAGCAGATCGTACACGAGGGTGAGCTTTCCGAGGACATGAAGGGCCGCGGGATGGATCTCGACAAGGCCGTGGATCCGGACGTCTACTACATCGCCTTCAATCTCGATGATCCCGTGGTGGGAACGTCGGCTCATGAGTCGGGTCGGCCATTGCGGCAAGCGATGAGCCTGGCAGTCGACGTCGGTGAGTTTCTGCGCCTGTTCACGAATGGGCGAGGCATCCAGGCCCAATCCGTGATCCCTCCTGGCATCTTTGGTTATGACGCCGACCACCGAAATCCCTACCGAAAAGTCGACATTCCCCGCGCTCGAGAACTTCTGGTCGAAGCCGGCTATCCCGGCGGGATCGATCCGAAGACGGGTCGGCCGCTTCGGCTCAATTTTGACACCGGCGATACGTCCACCCGCGGTCGCCTCCGCTACCAATTCTTCGTGGATGCCTGGAGCCGCATCGGGCTGGACGTGGAGATCCACGCCACCAACTACAACCGGTTTTCCGAGAAGCTGAGGAACGGCTCCTACCAGGTATTCCTCGCCGGATGGATCGCCGACTACCCGGACCCTGAGAATTTTCTCTTCCTGCTCTGGGGTGAGAATGCGGGCTCGACCAGTGGCGGGGAAAACCGAGCGAACTTCCGAGATCCGCGATTTGACGCACTCTTCTTGGAGATGAAGGACATGGAGAACGGCGATGAGCGCCTGGCGATCATTCGAGAGATGAGCGCCATCGTCGAGCGCGAGCGGCCCTGGATCGAGCTCTACCACCGGGAAAATTACGTCCTCTACCACGGTTGGATGCGAAACTTGAAGATGGCCGGTCTCACGTCTTCGCAGGAGAAGTACCGAGATCTCGATGTCGAACAGCGTGCCCAGGATCGGGCCCGCTGGAATCGCCCGATTCGGTGGCCCGCCTATGCGCTGGCAGGCATCGGCTTCATCGCGATCGTTCCGGGGATCGTGACGTTCCTGAGAGAACGGCAGTAATGTTCGCGTTCCTGATCCGTCGAACAGCGTATGGGCTGATCACGGTCCTCGGTGTCCTCGCACTGCTCTTCGTTCTCTTCTTTCTCTACGCCAAACCGATTGACATCGCGCGTCGCGCAGTGGGTGAGAAGGCGCCGCCGGAGGTGCTCGAGAAGTGGATCGAAAACCACGGGTACGACCGACCGGTGCTCGAGCAGCTGAAGGATCATTACCGCCGAATGCTCACCTTCGACTTCGGCCGCAGTGACCTGGATGATTCCTCGATCAAGGAGCGGATCCGTCGGGGAGTCGTACCCAGCCTGACCCTGACCCTGCCTCTTTTCTTCATGGGGCTGTTCGTCTCGATCGGGCTCTCGCTCTTCGTCGCCTACTTTCGCGAAACCTACATCGATCGAGCGGGTGTCGCGCTCTGTGTCTTCGGAATGAGCGTTTCGATCCTGATCTATATCATCGGTGGCCAGTTCGTGATCGGAAAGATGCTGCGTTGGTTTCCGATTTCGGGCTTCGATCCGACACCGGCATTGATTGCCCGCTTCATGGCGCTGCCCGTCATCATCGGAATCCTGTCAACCTTTGGCAGCGATGTGCGGTTCTACCGCACCGTCTTCGTCGAGGAAAGCAACCGAGACTACGTGCGGACCGCCCGAGCCAAAGGCTGCGGCGACGGCCGAATCATGGCCCGTCACGTGCTGCCCAACGCGATGATTCCGATTCTGACCCGGGTGGTGGTGGCGATCCCCTTTCTCTTCACCGGCTCGTTGCTGCTCGAGGCATTCTTCGGGATACCGGGCCTGGGTTCCATGACCGTAGACGCGATCAACGGAAACGATTTCTCCACACTACGCGCCATGGTATTCATCGGCTCGCTGCTCTTCATCGGCGGACAGATTCTGACGGACGTGAGCTACACGCTGGTGGACCCCCGCGTGCGGCTGGGATAGGGGCAGCGTGGAGCCCCATACGATTTCGAACATCGTCGTCGCGAGCCTGATTGCGGCCGGGGGCTGGGCGTGGACCCGTGCCGCGCGCAGCGATCTCTGGCGCAACGCCGCGCGCGAGCTCCGCCAGCGCCGTCCGGTTGCACTCGCGGTGATCGCGATCTTCGTCGCAGTCGGGCTGCTCGATGCCGTCGCTTGGATCGGTGGCGGAGAAGGGGCCGAGAACACGCTGGCCCAGAGCAAGCCGCGTTCGCTGGTCGATCGACTCTTTCCGATCGGGTTCAAGGAGGCGAGCTACTCCGCCCCTCTGGCGCAAGCCGAGTTCTACGGCGGGAAGCCCCTGAAGTTTCCAGCTCGACACCTGCTGGGTACCGACATCCTGGGCCGTGATGTTCTGCACCTATCCCTGAAGGGGGTGCGCATCGCCCTGTTGATCGGTGGACTCACGAGCCTGATCGTGATTCCCCTGGCGCTGTTCCTCGGCATCTCTGCAGGTTATTTCGGGGGGCGAACGGACGACGTGGTGTTCTTCGTGATGTCGACGCTCGCTTCGATTCCATCCCTGCTACTGCTGATTGCGCTTATCATGGCGCTCGGCCGCGGGCCGGTTCAGGTCTGTGTGGCGATGGGGGTGACCAGCTGGGTGGGCTTCTGCCGGATCGTGCGAGGCGAGGCCTTCAAGCTACGCGAGCTCGACTATGTCCAGGCCGCCCGCGCACTGGGAGTCCCTGAGTTCCGCATCATCCTCTCCCACATCTTGCCGAACCTGATGCACCTGGTCGTCATCACGTTCGTATTGCTCTTCTCGGGGCTGGTTCTATCCGAGGCGATCCTGGCATGGCTGGGCATCGGGATCGATGGCAGCTGGGGGCAGATGGTCGACCAGGCTCGCGACGAGCTCGCGCGCGATCCCGTCGTCTGGTGGAATCTGATGGCCGCATCCTCCGCTCTGTTCGGCCTGATCCTCGCGGTGAACCTCGTTGGTGACGCGATCCGCGACATCCTCGACCCGCGTACGTTGCGGGAAAACCTGTGAGCGTCGTACTGCGCGTGCGCGAGCTGTCGACTTCGTTTTCGGGGCCGGGGGGCCGGGTTTGCGTAGTCGACGGAGTGAGTCTGGAGCTCGCCGAAGGCGAGATCCTCGCTCTGGTCGGTGAGTCGGGGTGCGGAAAGTCGGTGACTGCGTTGTCGATCCTTCGCCTTGTCCCCAAGCCCGGTCGGATCGACGCCGGAGAGATCGAGATCGACGGTCAGGACGTGCTGGCGCTCTCGGTCTCGGCCATGCGAAGGCTGCGAGGCGGAGATGCGGCCATGATCTTCCAGGAGCCGATGACCAGCCTCAACCCCGTCCAGACGGTTGGATCCCAGGTGGTGGAGGCGATTCGGTTGCACGATTCGGTTTCGCAGTCGCTTGCCCGGCGACGGACGGTCGAGCTCTTCGAGCAGGTGCGCATCCCGGACGCGACTGATCGCTTCGAAGCCTATCCCCACCAGCTCTCGGGGGGCCTCAAGCAGCGGGTGATGATCGCCATGGCGCTGGCGCTACGGCCAAAGCTGCTGATTGCCGACGAGCCGAGCACCGCACTCGATGTCACGATCCAAGCCCAGATCCTCGAGCTGATGCGCGACCTCCAGCGCGACCTCGGCACTGCGATTCTGCTGATCACGCACGACCTGGGAGTCGTGAACGAGCTTGCCGATCGAATTGCCGTGATGTATGCCGGCCGAATCGTCGAGGAAGGCGCGCGCAAGGAGGTGCTGAGCGGCGCTCGGCACCCCTACACGCGCGGTCTGATGCGCTCGATTCCGTCGCTGGCCCGACGGGGGGAGCCCCTTGCCGAGATTTCCGGAGTCGTGCCGTCTCCCAGCGAATGGCCGGCAGGGTGTCGATTCTCGACGCGCTGCGACGTGGTGTTCGAGCGCTGTCGAGCCGAAGTGCCCGGCCCGACTCGCCTGTCGAACACCCACTCGACGCGCTGTCACGTCGTGGAGCGGGAGGAGAGCGCGTGACGGGCTCGAACGGCACGCCGCTCCTGCGTGCGGAGGGGCTGCGCACCTGGTTCCCGGTTCGAGCCGGCGTGCTGCAGCGGGTGGTCGGCCAGGTGCGCGCTGTCGACGGTGTCGACCTCGAGATCGAGGCGGGCCGTACTCTGGCGTTGGTTGGAGAATCGGGTTGCGGCAAGACCACGGTCGGGCGTTCCCTGTTGCGTCTGGTGGAGCCGAACGGGGGCCAGGTCTGGTTTGATGGCGTCGATCTGATGCAGCTCTCTCAAAGCGAGGTGCGGCCCTACCGGCAAGCGATTCAGATCGTCTTCCAGGATCCGATGGCGTCTCTCGACCCGCGCATGCGAGTGCGCGACGCGGTTGCGGAGGGGATGGAGAGCTTCGGCATCGGGGCTGACCACGCGGAGCGAACGGAACGCGTTGCCGAGCTGTTCACCCGCGTGCAGCTCGATCCGAATCATATGTCCCGGTATCCGCACGAGTTCTCCGGAGGGCAGCGCCAACGCATCTGTATCGCGCGAGCGTTGGCCGTCGAGCCCCGGCTGTTGATCTGCGATGAGGCGACCTCCGCGCTCGACGTCTCGATCCAGGCCCAGATCCTCAATCTGTTGCGCGATCTGCAGGAGGAATTCGGTCTCGCATATCTCTTTATCACCCACGACTTGCGAGTCGTCCGCTACATCGCGGATCGGATTGCCGTGATGTACCTCGGTCAGATCGTCGAGGAGGGGCCGAACGAGCGCATCTTCGAAGCTCCCCAGCATCCCTACACGAAGGGTCTGCTCGCGGCCGTGCCCTCGGCGGACCCCGAGCGCCGAACGATCGTGGCCGGTGTCACGGGCGACATCCCGTCGCCGGTGAATCCGCCATCGGGATGTCGATTCCACACCCGTTGCTCGGTCGCCTTCGAACGCTGCCCCGAGGAGCCTCCGCCCCTGTACCGCATTGGCGATACGCAAAGCCGCTGCTTTCTATCCGATGGGAACTGAAGAACAAGGGGATCTCGACAGTGCCGGCGTGTACTTCATCTCCGTCGAGGATTTTGAATCTCGGGCCGACTCTGCGCCTCCTACCGGGCTCGATGAACTCCGGAGCGGATGACTTTCATGCGGGCTTTCGCGCTCGGCTGTACACCTGGAGCATCTCGCCCTTCTCGCATACCACCATCATGGCGCGCCAGTCCTCCACGAAGTAGTCGGCGTCAGACTTCCCCAGAATCTCAACCATGCGCGGATACAGCTCGGACCGGGTCGCTTCGTACTCTTCCCTCACCCGGCGGCGATACCAATCCGAGCGGTCGTCCAAGACGATCTCTGCGAATCCGACCTCCTGCAGAATCTCCCGGTAGTGCTCGGGCGTCTCCATCGCGTAGGTGAGGCCTTCCATTTCGAAGAAGTAGAGCATGTCGGAGCTGTACTCCCCCTCGCTTTTCATCCAGTCGTAACAGGTGAAGACTCCACCGGGTCGGAGTACCCGAAGGCACTCCACAAGTAGGGGGGGTTTGTCCTCGATCTGGGTGAATGCACCAGAGCTCAGCACGACGTCGAAAGACTCGTCGGGAAAGTCCAACGGTCCGGGCGTCACTACCTGGAAGTCGGCGCGCTCAGCGAGTCCGAGCTCGCTCGCTCGGCGCCGCGCGATTTCCACCAGCTGCGGCTCGAGATCGATTCCTACCACTCGCGCCGAGTGCTTTTGCGCCAGCACGAAGGCGGGCCCGCCCAGCCCGCAGCCGATGTCGAGCACCCTTTTGTCGCGGAGCTCGAGGCCTTTGACCAGATTGGCCACGTTGCCTTCTCCACCCGGAGCCATGAAGCCCTCGCCCCAGATCAGCTCGAGCATCTTGATCATCGCGTCGTGATATTCGCCGTCTTGCCCCATGGGTCACTCCACGATTTCGTGTCCGATCGAGGCCGCTCGGCGTGATGCGCTCATCGGGACACGAGCGAGATCAGCTCGGACAGGGAGCTGATCTCGTGGTCCGGCTCGGCGGTGACACGTCCGGTCTGCAGAGGGGCGGTCGTCCCCTCCTCTTTGATCAATGCGGTCGTCATCCCCAGGTTCTGGGCACCCTGGATGTCGTGCTCGGGTGAATCGCCGACGAAGAGCACTGCTTCTGGGCTGCAGCCCGCCTTCTTGAGGGCCAAGCGAAAGAACGCAGGATCCGGTTTGCAGGAACGCGCCTCTTCGGAGCTGGTCCAATGGTGAAGCACCTGCTTCAGGCCGCTGTTTTCGACCATCGGGAGCAGGTGATCGTCGTCGATGTTCGAGACGATCGACAGATACAGGCCCTGATCGCGAAGCTGCCGCAGTGTTTCGAGACAGTCTTCCCGCAACACCATGTTCGAAACCAGCGCATCGCGAAGGTCGGCCACCGACCCGTCGAGGAATTCTTCGGAGGCTTCGCCGCCCAGACCTTCTGCGAATGCTCTGAAGGTGTCTCGAAACAGATCGCTGTGCAGATAGAACGCCCGGTCCGCGTAGCCGAGGTTGACCTCTCGGCTAGCGGCGCGATAGGCCATTCCGATCTCGCGCGTGGAAGCGTCGACACCCAGGCGGGCCGCTGCGGAGACCAGCGCATCGAGTGTCCAGCGGCCGACCTCTCGGTAGCTGAACAGAGTTCCCCCGAGGTCGAAGAAGACGGCTTGATAGGGAGGGGGCATGGCCGCGCAGCCTATCGGCGCAGTGGGAGGTCGTCAATCGACTCGACCCGTTCGCCCTGCGATCCGCGGGTGAACCGCTCCGCGGCGGAATCCCTCGCGAGCGGCAAGAGCCGGGGTTGCCGAAATCCTGGCTGCGAACTACAGCATGCCCATGGCCCGATTGCCGATCGATTTCAGTGAGCGCGGTCCGCACCCGGTCGGCGTCGTCAGCGTCGAGCTTTCGCACCCAGATTCAGCAGATCATCGCTTCGACATCGACGTGTGGTACCCCGCCGAGGCAGGCTCTACGGGAACGAGTGCGTCGCATCCCTTCAACCGACCCCACGCGGCCGCCGAGGCGCTGCCGCCTGCGGCGGGTCGATTTCCCTGCCTCGCCTTCTCGCACGGCAACTCGGGGTTACGTCGCCAATCTACTTTTCTCACCACCCATCTGGCCAGCTGGGGAATCGTAGTTGCGGCACCCGACCACCCGGGAAACACCTTCTTCGAGATGGTCGCTATTCGCAGCGAAGATGAACGCAAGCGCGTTCACTTCGAGTCGCGCAAGAACCGACCCGTCGAGCTCGGGCTCACCCTCGACGCGCTGGTATCCGGTGGACGCTGGCCCGCCGTGGACGCGGATCGTATGGGCGCCATGGGGCACTCCTTCGGCGGTTGGACGGCGATCAAGATGCCGCGGCGGGAGCCTCGCGTGCGGGCCGTGTGCGGGTTGGCGCCGGCTTCCGAGCCCTTCGTGGGCCGAAAGGCGTTCGAGCCCGACGAGCTTCCCTTTCGAAGCGAGACGCCCGTCTTGCTGGTGGCCGGTCTGGACGATGTACTCGTGGATCTGAAAACCTCCGTCGAGCCGCTCTTTGCCCGCATGGCAGAGCCACGGGCCCTGGTGACCGTGGAGCAGTCTGATCACTTCCACTTCTGCGACGGTGTCGAGTTTCTGCACGGAATGCACTACGCCAACCCGCGTCCAACCCAACCGAGGCCGACCAAGCCTTACGGCGAGCAGCTGCCAGAGGACCGCATCCATCGCGCTCTGCACACCGTCGTGACGAGTTTCTTCCACGCCGCACTGGTCGAGGGCCGTTCCGACCCCTTTGGGTCGCTGAATTCTCCAGCTCTGCTCGAAGTCGACGACGCTCTGCGGCGGGTTGGCTGAGCCGGTGGCGACGAGCGTCGCGCGAGGTCAGCGCTTTGGCGATTCGCAGGCCATTCCCGGTCGGCTCGCACCGACAGCAGGCGAGCACGGCGACGAGATTCTTGCCGAGGCTGGCCTTTCCGACCGGATCGGCGCCCCGCGTGGCGCGGGGGTAGTGGCCTGAGGGCCGAGTTCGCTTTTCCCTACACACCGGATCCGAACTTTGCGCTGCTCCCGCATACGTTCAATACCGGCGAGGACTGGGCCGCCATATCGGAGACCTTCGAGGGGTTCGAGGGCGCGCTGCGATTTTGCGCGCCCACGCACATCACTGCCTGGGATCCGGTGACCCGGCGACAGGCCTGGCGGGTGGAACACCGCTCGCAGGTTCCCGGTGGTGTCGTGTCGACTGCCGGAGGCCTGCTGTTTCAGGGAAACGGCAGCGGT
>CAXMOC010000100.1:0-9214 GCA_964194865.1 uncultured Opitutales bacterium
GGAATCGACAGATCCGCGCTCATGTCTTCCCACACGAGTTCGACGGGCAATCCGATCTCGAGCTCATCCGAGTTGACGTCGACGAGGTTCGAGATGATGCGCACTCCGCCGGAACCTTCCAGTGCGATGACCGCGATGACGAAGGGAAGCTTCTGGCCCGCAGCGATGGGGCGATGCACCAGCGTGTAGGTATAGACTTCACCTCGGCCGGCGACCTCCTTCCAATCGGAGTCTGGCGAGCGGCACTCGGGGCATACCGGCGCCGGCGGAAGCCGCGTCTGTTCGCAAGACGTACAGCGTTGGACGACGAGTCTGTGCTCGGCGGCAGCTTGAAACCAGGGCAATGAGGTGGCGTCCACCATGGGCGGGGGCATGCCGTCGGGAAAGAATCGCTCGCTCATTTTCGCCCCAGCAGGATCGCGCTCGAGGGGACACAGGCTGCGCTCGTGACCAGGCAGACCTCGGCATTCTCGACGGGGCTGGTGGACTCGCCGCGCAGGGAGCGTACGCCCTCCACGACGTGATTGAGCCCGTGGATGTAGGCTTCGGAGAGGCTTCCACCGTGGGTGTTGGTAGGCAGGCTTCCGCCTTGCCAAGCCAACGCACCGCTCTCGATGAAGGGGCCTCCCTCGCCTCGCTTGCAGAAGCCGTAGTCTTCCAGCTGCATCAGGACGCAGCCCGTGAAGTGATCGTAGATCTGGGCGACGTCCACGTCGGCGGGCCCGAGCCCAGCCTTGCCCCAGAGCCGGCCCGCCATCTCTTCGGTGCCGCCGGTCGCGTAGAGCTCATCGGGGATGTTGGCGTTGGAAAACGGCCCGAACGCGTAGCCCTTGGGTGCTCCCTGCTCACTCGCGAGGATCTCGACGGGTCGCTTCGCGAGGTCGCGCGCGCGCTCCTCCGTGGTGACGACGACCGCGCAGGCTCCATCGCTTTCGAGACAACAATCGAACAGCCGATGGGGGTCGGCGATCATGGGCGATGCCTGGTGATCTTCGAGTGTCATCGGGCGCCCACCCATGACGGCGCGCGGGTTGCGGCTCGCGTGCTCCCTGAACGTCACTGCAAGTAGGCCAAGCTGCTGGCTCGTGGTTCCGTACAGGTGCATGTGACGTCGTGTCGGTAGCGCGTAGGCGGCGGCCGCCATCAAGAGGCCGTAGGGCATCGAAAAGCCGATCGAGGCCAGCATCAACGAGTTGGCCTGCTGCAGCGTCGGGGCCTGCGGTTCTGCGGGAGCAGTGGCATCGACACCGCCGGTACCAAATCGAAAGAACTGTCCCTGGCACAGCGAGCGGTAGACCACCACGACTTCGGCCTGGCCGGTCTCTACGGCCATCGCGGCATTGGAGACGGCCGCGCACCCGCCGCCTCCCCCGGGCATCCAGACCATATTGCCAAAGCGCAGCGCGGGGAGCCCCAACTCCGCCGCGAGGAAGACGGCCTCGTTGCGATCCTCGGCGAAGGATGCCAAGCCGTCGACGTCGTCCATCGAGAGGCCGGCATCCGCGACAGCGCGCTGAATCGCCTGGCAGGCGAGTGCGTGCTCGGTCACTTCCCCGATCTTGCCCCATCGGGTGTAGGCCGACTCGCCAACCCCTACGAGGTGCGCGCGCGGGCTCATCGTGTGCTCTCGGCGCTCAGGTGTTCTCCTTCCAATCCGCGATCAGCACTTCCATCGTGACTTCCGCCAGAGGCTTCAAATCTTCGTCGAGAAGCTCGTAGAGGAGCCCGTTGCTGGAGTGGTTTCCGAAAAATGTGATCCCTCCGCCGGCTCCGCCATGTTCGAGATGCGGCAGCGCATCACCCACCGTCAACGCGTAGTCGCCGGCGCGCCGCACCTTGGGTTCTCCGCGGGTGCCGTCGGGATGGAGGTCGCACAGATGCTGCTCGCCCTCGAGCACGAGGACGGTCGTAGTGGCGGTGTGTCGATGAATTGGACAGTGACCGCCGTCATCTGCCCAGCGCACCAACATGTCGAGGGTGCCGGCCGCCAGGTCGTATCCGAGAATCGTGTAGTCGTGGCGAACTTTGTAGGAAAGCTCGGGGCCACCCGTTACTTCCCTCCACTTGTACCGGTCGGGGTCGAAATAGCTCTGGGCCATCGAGAGCCCTCCTCCGATTCGATGTGAAACCTCTATCCGTTTATCCCGCTCTTCGCGTATCTTTTCCGAAGTACGTCGGGATCGAAATCAGGGCCAGAGGCTTCCGCTTGCGTCTGGCTCGGATCTGGCTTCGAGGCCGTCAGGTTCCGGGGCATCGCTAGATATTGAACCAGTTTTCGGTCCTGGCAAGGATTCGGGTACGCGCCCGCCGGCCCCCACCGCAGGGGGACAAAGGAGTCGAGATGGAGCAGGGTCTGAGCGGAATTCGGGTGCTCGATTTCTCGGATCAGATCGCGGGCCCCTATTGCTCGAAGCTGCTGCTCGACGCGGGCGCTGAGGTCATCAAGATCGAGCCGCCCGAGGGTGATTCGATGCGTCGCTGGTCGGCGACGGGTGCTGACTTGCGCGACGAGGACTCGGCACTCTTCACCTTCTTGAACGCGGGGAAGCAGTCGATCGTTGGAGCTGCCTCGGATACCCGCGTCGAGGCGCTTCTGGCCGAAGCCGACCTCGTCATCGAAGCCCACGGCCTTCAGTCCGATACCGGGGAACGCCTAGACGTGGCCGGGCTGTGTACCGCGCATCCTTCCCTCGTCGTTCTCTCGATCACGCCGTACGGGCTGACGGGACCATGGGCCGATCGTCAGGCGACCGAGTTCACGCTCCAGGCAGAATCGGGGTCGATCGCCATGCGGGGCCTGATGGGCCAGGAGCCCTATCAAGCAGGCGGCCGCATCGGCGAATGGGCGGCTGGAACCTACGGCGCCGTCGCGGCCTTGCCGGCCGTGCTTGGGGCGCGCGCGACGGGCCGGGGAGAACAGATCGATCTCTCGATACTCGAAACCGCGAACATGGTGTTCCCGAACTTCTCCGAATCGATGAACCGGTTGATGAACGGCAGCCCCGAGGATCCGGAGAACGCCTTTCTGGCCCAGTCGGTGGAGACCCCGTCCATCGAGCCGACGGCCGATGGCTACGTCGGGTTCTGCACCAATTCGCGGCAGCAGTTTTCGGACTTCCTGCTCATGATCGAACGCACAGATCTGCAGAACGACGAGCAGCTCGCTCAGTTCGCCGGTCGTCTCATGCGATTCGACGAGTGGAACGAGATCATGAGCGCCTGGCTGACGAAGAAGACCACGGCGGAGGTGATCGAGCTCGCGTCGACGCTTCGGATTCCCGTCGCGCCGATCTGCAACGGCGAGACGGTGCGGACCCATGAACAGCTGATGGCGCGGGGCGTGTTCGGCCCCGCCGCCGAAGGCCGGTTCGTGCAGCCCAGGCGGCCCTATCGAATCGATGATGCCGATCCGTCCGCTCCGGGCCGCGCTCCCCGTCTTGGGGCGCATACCCGGTCGGCTGCCTTTTCCACCCGAGCCGATGAAGGGGGTGATGCCCCCAGTGGGCGAGCCCCAAGCGCGAAGCACTCGCCTCTCGGAGCTGAGCCGAGCGAATTGCCGCTCGCCGGTCTGCGCATCCTCGACCTGACCGCCTGGTGGGCGGGCCCAGCCGCATCGCACTTGCTGGCAACCCTGGGTGCCGAGGTCATCCACGTCGAATCGGCGGGGCGCCCCGATGGCATGCGCATGGTCGGCGGCATGATGGCCGGCCACTACGAGCAATGGTGGGAGGCAAGCACCCACTTCTTGCACGCAAACAGCAACAAGCTCGGGATTACGCTCGATCTATCGAAGCCTCGAGGTCTCGAGTTGCTCGAGGAGCTGATTCCACACTGCGATGCGATCGTCGACAACTTCACGCCGCGGGTGCTCGACAATTTCGGGTTGAGCTGGGAGCGGGTGAAGGGGTTGAATCCAAAGGCGCTGATGGTGCGCATGCCGGCCTTCGGGCTTTCCGGCCCGTGGCGCGATCACACTGGCTTCGCCCAGACCATGGAGCAGCTCTCCGGATTGGCCTGGCTGACGGGTCACCTCGATGATCAACCGCGAATTCCGCGCGGGCCCTGCGATCCTGTGGCCGGCATGCACGCCACCTTCGCGTTTCTCGTCGCGTTGGTTGAACGCGGCACCTCGGGCCACGGACATCACGTGGAGAGTACGATGGTGGAAAGCGCTCTCAACATCGCCGCAGAGCAGATCGTCGAGTCGAGTGCGTACGGCAATCTGATGCGGCGTGAGGGCAACCGCTCGCCGCTCGCTGCGCCGCAAGGGCTCTATCCCTGCGCGGACGGACAGCCGGGAATGGAGAAGTGGCTAGCGTTGTCAGTGGCGACCGACACTCAGTGGCGTGCACTGCGTTCCACTCTCAGCAGCTCCAATTCTGACGCCAACTCACACTGGGCGATGGATTCAGCCCTCGAGACCCGGGCGGGCCGTCGGCAAGCTCACGACGCGATCGATCAGCACCTGCGCGAATGGACGCGCAAGCGCCCGAGAGCCGAAATCGTAAACGAGTTGCGCGCGCTGGGTATTCCCGCGTCTGAGGTTGCGGATCCATGCAGGCTCCTGGAGACGAACCCCCAGCTGAAAGCGCGCTGCTACTTCGAAACGCCCGAGCATCCGGTGGTTGGAGCCATGCCGCTGCCGTCGCTTCCGTTTCGTTATGCGAGCGTGCATCGTTGGCTGCGGACGCCGGCACCGACGATCGGCCAACACAACGAGCCCGTTCTATGCGGAATTCTCGGGCTATCACGCGACGATCTTCGCGGTCTCGAAGCCCAGGGGATTGTTGGAACTCGCCCCGAGGGTCTGTGACCGCGCGGTCTCAAGCGAGCGGCAGGGTCACCACGACGGAGCCAGTTGCGTGATCTCCGAGCTCGTTTGCCGCGCGAACGGCCACTTCGATCACGGATTCGTCCCCTTCCCGGCTCGTCGCGACGACCTGGCCGGAAAAACGCAGGGGTTGCCCGGGCACCGCTGGGGCGCCGAGACGGATCTTGATGCTGCGAATCATCGCCTCCGGTCCGGCCCAATCCGAGACGAAGCGCGACACATAGCCGTTGGTGGTGAGGATGTTCATGAACAGGTCCGGCGCGCCCTGTGCCATCGCGAACTCGCGGTCGTGGTGGGCGGGCATGAAGTCTCGAGAGGCAATGGCACCGGCGACGATGACCGTCGAAGTCACCGGTAGAGCGAAAGGCGGCAGCTCGTCGCCGACTGCGATCTCGGAGCTGCGCGGGGAGCTCGAGTTGGCGCGCGTCACTGGGTGGCTCCCAGCTTGCTGGGGTCGATGGTGCTCGGGTCGAACTTGAGGATGCGGAAGAGCTGTCGGCCCACGATCTCGTCATCGCCGTCCATGTAGGTGGTCACCCAGGTCACGAAGTATCCCTGCCCCAATGCGGTGGTCTTGCGATCCGAGATGGATTCCAACTCGATCGTCAGATGCAGCTGATCCCCGGGTCGTAGGTAGCGCGCGAATTCGAGCTCGGAGTTCGTGGCCAGGGTGCCGACGTAGCCCGCCTCGTCGAGGACGGGAATTGGGTTATCGAAATCGATTCTGTCGGGTGCGCCGCCTCGCTCCGCAATGCCCTCGATTCGGGGACGCGGCATCGTCCACGTCTGCAGCATGGCCGGAGGCGCCACGATCCCGCCGAAACGGGTGGTCGCGGCAAACGCTTCGTCGAGATACACCGGGTTGCGGTCGTCGAGGGCGTCTACCCAGTGCCGAATCATGGGAACGTTGACCGCATCGGGCGCCACCGCCGGCGGGCCCATTGGCTTGCCGATGTACGCTTCGAGCCGCAGCCGGAGGTCATCCACTTCTTCTTCTGCCATCGAGTTCTCCTGACCCCAGGCGATTGGTGGAGTCTTCGTTAGTCTAGAAAGATCCTTTGCGAGTCGCGACGAGCCCAGCGCGAGCCCGCACCAGGAGCGACGGATGAGTGCAGCTCGAGAGCCCGCGGCTCAGCAAGCATGGCTGGCTTCCGGAGAGGAGGAGGCTCTCGAACCGGATCTCCGAATCTGCGATCCACACCACCACCTCTGGGACCACCCCGGGAGCCGGTACCTGCTAGACGAGCTGCTCGCGGACACCCACGCCCACCGCATCGAGAAGACCGTCTTCGTGGAGTGCGGCTCGATGTTCCGCGCCGAGGGAGCGGAAGCCCTCCAGCCCGTCGGTGAGACCGAATTCGTACAGGGAATCGCCGCCCAGAGCGCGAGCGGTGGCTACGGCGCCATGCGGGCGAACGCCGGCATCGTCGGCCACGCCAACCTGCTGCTCGGTGCGGGGGTCGACGAGGTTTTGGAGGCTCACCTCGCCGCGAGTCCCAATCGCTTCCGCGGCATCCGGCACTCGGCGGCGTGGCATCCGAGCGACCAGATCCGCCCCTCGCACTCGGCCCCGCCCGCGCACATGCTGATGGAGCCGAAGTTTCGGGAGGGGTTCGCGCGCCTCGCAGCGCACAGCCTCTCCTTCGACGCGTGGCTCTTCCACACCCAGATCGACGAGCTGACGGATCTCGCCAGAGCGTTCGAGGAGACCGCGATCATTCTCGATCACGTCGGTGGCCCCCTGGGAATCGGGCCATTCGTGGGCCAGCGCGACGAAGTGTTTTCGGTCTGGAAGCGTTCGATCTCGGAGATCGCGCGCTGTCCCAACGTCTATGTGAAGCTGGGTGGACTGAAGATGCCCATCTGTGGCTTCGGGTGGCACAAGCGCCCGCGGCCACCATCCTCGGAGGAGCTCGCTGAGACGTTGGGTCCGTACTATCTCCACTGCATCGAAGAGTTCGGTCCGGATCGCTGCATGTTCGAGAGTAACTTTCCAGTCGACAAGGCGTCCTGCTCGTACACGGTGCTCTGGAACTGCTTCAAGCGCCTGACCGAAGGGTTCGGCGAGAGCGAGCGCGCCGCACTTTTTCACGACACGGCAGTTCGTGTGTATCGGCTCTAGAGAGCATCCGTCCGAGCCAAGTCCCCAGCGACCTAGAAGGGAGCCATGATCAAACTCTACTTCGCGCCGCGGACGAGATCGGTGCGGATCCTGTGGTTGCTCGAGGAGCTGGAACTTCCCTACGCGCTGGAGCGAGTCGACTTCCAGCCCACGGCGAGGAAGTTCTTCTCACAGCAGACTCCGACCGGGAAGCTGCCCACCATCGAAGACGGCGAAATCGTCATGTCCGAGTCGGGCGCTATCGTCGAATACATTCTGGAGCGCTATGGGGAGGGCCGCCTTGCACCGTCGGTTGGAACTGCGGAGCGTGCAAAGTTTCTGCAATGGCTTCACTTCTCCGAGAGCACCGCGTTTCCGCCGCTAGGCATCGTCGCCTGGCTCAGCGTATACCGTGACGACGCGGAGCAGCACGCAGCGATGATCGAGGATGCGCGGACCCGCGCCGACAAGGGGCTGGAGTTTCTGGAGCGTGAGCTCGGCGAGGGCGCCTACCTGGTTGGTGACGCTTTCACCGGCGCGGACGTCATGATGGGTTTCACGCTGATGGCCGCCCGAGTGCTGGGCGTCCTCGACGAACGCTATCCGAAAACCAACCGCTACCTGGCGCGTTTGGAAGCGCGACCGGCGTTTCAGAAAGCGGTCGCCATCGTATGATGCGCGCGGCACCGATACACCGGATACACCGGACGGCTCGATCGTCATCAAACCAGTTTCCGACTGCACTGATGGGTGTTCGACGACCGGAGGCGGGTTGATGAGCGAGCCGAAACTGAGCTGGGACGCGGCGGTAGCAGCCATTACGAGCGCGGGCGAGCGCTTCGAAATCGTCGACTCCGTGATTCGAGGCGTGCCCGTCAAGATCTTCAAGAACACGCCGCCTTCGCTCGGGTCGGCTTTCCAGGTCGCGCGTTCGCGCCCGGATGACATCTTCCTGGTCTACCAGGGCGAGCGTTTGACCTTCGGCCGGGTGATGGCGGAGATCGACGAGCTGGCGGCGGGGCTCGTCGAGAAGTTCGGCATCAGACATGGCGACCGGGTTGCGATCGCGATGCGGAACTACCCGGAGTGGATCATCGCCTTTGCGGCGATCACGTCGGTGGGCGGGATCGCGGTCTGTCTCAACGCCTGGTGGACTCCAGAAGAGATGCTCTACGGGCTCGAAGACTCGGGTTCGAAGCTGCTCGTGGCGGATGGCGAGCGGGTGCAGCGGGCGGCGGCCGCGATCGAGAAGCTAGGCATTCGTGCGATCGGTGTCCGAATGACGGGCGAGATGCCGGCGGGAGTCGAGCGGTACCAGGACGCGCTCGTCACCGGAGCGCCGCTTCCCGAAGTCAAGGTCGAGCCACAGGACGATGCGACGATCCTCTACACCTCCGGAACCACGGGCGTACCCAAGGGTGCGGTATCCACCCACCACGCCATCATGAGCGCGCTCACGGCCTACAGCTGCCGGGCCACCGCCAATCTGATGATCCATCCGCCAAAGGAGGAGCATCCGTACCCCACGAGCTTCATCCTGAGCGTGCCGCTGTTTCACGTGACCGGGCTCGTGCCGGTGATGCTCAGCTGCTTTCTGGGCGGATTCAAGTTGGTGATCATGTACAAGTGGGATCCCGAACGCGCGCTCGAGCACATCGAGAAGGAGCGCATTACCGCGTTCGTGGGCGTGCCGACCATGTCCTGGGACCTGCTCGAGTCTCCTGGATTCGAGCGGCGAGATACGAGCAGTCTCCTCAGCATCGGCGGCGGAGGAGCCCCAGCGCCGCCCGAGCTGGTGGCCCGCATCGACCGTGGATTCGCGAAGGGGCGCCCCGGCATGGGCTACGGGATGACCGAGACCAACGCCTACGGTCCCCAGAATTCTGGCGACGACCTGATTCGGAAGCCGCGGAGCGCGGGTCGCACGGTACCGATCGTGGAATTGAAGGTGGCGGACGCGAGTGGGCGCGAGGTCGCGCGCGGCGAGGTCGGCGAAATCATGTTCAAGGGCCCCAATCTCATCCGAGGCTATTGGAACAGGCCCGATGCCACCGCCGAGACATTCATCGATGGCTGGCTGCGCAGCGGTGACATCGGCCGAATGGACGAGGAAGGCTTCATCTTCGTCGAAGACCGAGCCAAGGACATGGTGATCCGCGCGGGCGAGAACATCTATTGCGCAGAGGGCGAGGGTGCGATCTGCGCGTACCCGGGCGGCTACGAGGCCGCCGTATTCGGGGTGCCCCACGAACGTCTCGGCGAGGAGCTGGCTGCGGCGATCG
>CAXMOC010000101.1:0-14399 GCA_964194865.1 uncultured Opitutales bacterium
CGCCGCCGCGCCGCCCACCACGGGAACCGCCATACCCGGCATCTTGGAGCCGCTCGCTTCGGCTTCGGCGGAAGCGAGACGGCGCAGGCCGTGTTCGCTCGCCTGATAGACCTGGACCATGGCGCGGAGCTCACTGCTGCCGGCGCCGAAGCCGATCACCATCCGCTTGATCCGGCTGCCCGCGTCGATCGTGACGAACTGACCCTTGATCAGGATCGCGTTCAAGGGCGGTCGGGTCGCGGAGTTCGCCCGCTCCCCGGGGATCCCGCGTTCCTGAAGATACCCGACGAGCTTCTCGGAGAGAACGTTCGCCGTCTCGTACGCCTCCTTCTCGTCCTTCGAGAGCTCTTTCCCCTCACTCTCGAATTCTGAGCCAAAGGTGTCGACCACCACGTCGCCGGGCATCACTGCGAAGTCGTATACCAACACCACGCCGGGCTGCACCACCGACGAGTCCGCCACCTTATCGGTTGTCGTGACGCCCGCGCTGGCGCAACCCAGACCGACGACGACTACAAGAGCGAGCACGGACGCTGCGGCAAATCGCGCGCGGATCCGTGCATCTAGCTGTTGGATCATGCGAGTAGCTCGAACTTGCACCCTGTGATCTCCTCAGATGTCCGGCTCGCGACCGCGAACCGCCCTTGTGGAACCCCTCCGGACCGGAGAGGGCCGAAGCTTACGCTATTCAATCTGGCGAAACGAACGGCCAAAGCACGACGCTGGGGCCCTACCACCGCGGTGGGCCGCTGGGCCCCATGGCGCCCCGGCCGACGATTCCGACCTCCGCGTGGGCCGTGTTGGCTCCGCACACGAGACTGCAGTTCGCAAGCCCCCGCCGAAGGTGCCGGAGGCCTGATACCGAAGGACTCGCGCGGGGCGGACGCGTGGTAGTCTCGCTCGCTCGTCTGTGGCGAATTCGGAGAGTTCAGTGAAACGGTTTCACGAGCCGTTGAAGCAACTGGGGGCGGTGCTCGCCGGCCTTGCCCTCGCGGGCTGCACCGCCAACTACGGCCCAGGCGACCTCGGCGAAGATCCGCCCGTCGACGAGGCCGTCTGCTCGGGGGCAGCCAACGAGCCGGGCTGTGCCGGAGACAATCCCATCTGCACCGATCCGAGCGACTACCGTTGCGACGGGCCCTAGCGCGACTCGGCCTCGCGATCGCGGCAGCGGCGGCCGGCGGGATGGGGTGCGGGCCCGAGGAGCGTCCGACGCCTGAGCGGCCTGCGCGGAGCGCCCGCGCCACTGACGCCAGCTACGCGGGTACCGGCGAGTGCGCGCGCTGCCATCCCGATCAGGCCGCGAGCTGGTCCAACTCCCACCACGATCTGGCCATGCAGCCGGCCACGGATGAGACGGTGCTCGGCGATTTCGAGGATCGCGGCTTCGATCACGCGGGCGAACAGTTCCGGTTCTTTCGCCGCGAGGGCGGCTTCTTCGTTCACGCGCTAGGCCCCGATGCGGAGCCGGCGGATTTCGAGGTGGCCTACACGTTTGGTGTCGAGCCGCTCCAGCAATACCTGATCCGGCTCCCGCGCGGTCGCTTCCAGGCGCTTTCGGTCGCGTGGGACACCAGGCCTGTCGCTCAAGGCGGGCAACGCTGGTTTCACCTCTTTCCCGAGGAGCGCAACGCACCCGGCGACCCCTTTCATTGGACCGGGAATTATCAGACCTGGAACCACATGTGCGCGGAGTGTCACTCGACCGATCTGAAGAAGCGCTTCGATGCCGAGACCGACAGCTACGCGACAACCTGGGCAGAGATCGACGTCGGCTGCGAGGCCTGCCATGGCCCGGGGTCTCGCCACGTTGCATGGGCCGCCGCGCCGGAGGGCCCGCCCAGTGGTCTGGTGGTGGACTTCGCGAACGCCGACTCACGCCAGCAGGTCGACGCCTGCGCGCGCTGTCATTCCCGGCGCCACCGGGTGAGCCCCGACGACGAGCGCGGCCGACCGCTGCTCGACGACTTCATGCCAGCGAGCTTGCGGCCCGGGCTCTACCACCCAGACGGTCAGATCCTCGACGAGGTCTACGTCTACGGCTCGTTCTTGCAAAGCCCCATGTATGCACAGGGTGTCGGCTGCGTTGACTGTCACGACCCGCACAGCCTCTCGCTGCGAGCCGACGGCAACCAGCTGTGCGGGCAGTGCCATCGGGTCGGCGGAAATCCGCGTTTCCCCAGTCTCGCCTCCAAGGACTACGACCAGCGTGAACATCACTTTCACGAGTCGGGCTCCCCGGGGGCTCAGTGCGTGAGCTGCCACATGCCGGAGCGAACCTACATGCAGATCGACTCGAGACGCGATCACAGCTTTCGGGTACCGCGTCCAGATCTGTCGGTAAAGCTCGGTACGCCCAATGCCTGCAACGACTGCCACGCAGACCGGGATGCCAACTGGGCGGCGGACACCGTCACTGAGTGGACCGGACCCAGCGGTCGCATGGGCAGCGCTCACTTCGCCGAGGCGTTCCGAGCCGGCAGCGGCGGCGCGGTCGAAGCCGTTCCCGCCCTCGCCTCGATCGCAGCGGACCCAACCGCGCCCGCCATCGTTCGGGCCAGCGCCCTCGAGCTGCTCGGTGCATTCGGACCCTCGACTGCCCCCACTCACGTAGCCGCTACACGAGACGACGATCCGCTGGTCCGCGCGGTCGCCACGCGAGGCCTGGCGTTTTTGGAGCCCGAGCGGCGGGCTGCCGCAGGAGTGCCCTTGTTGCGTGATCCGATTCGAGCCGTGCGCGTCGAGGCGGGGCGCGTGTTGGCGTCGCTTTCGCCGGATCTCCTCACCGCTTCAGCACGGGCGGCGCGGGAGGCCGCCCTGGCCGAATACGTCGCGACCCAGCGCGCCGAGGCCGACACGCCTTCGGCCCAGCTGAATCTGGCGGTGCTCGAGGCGCAGCGGGGTCAGGCCGAGCGCGCCGTGGCAGCCTACCTCGCGGCCCTGGAGTTGGACCCTGACTTCTTTCCAGGGCGAGCCAACCTGGCGATTCTCTACAGCGAGCTCGGCGACAGCGCCGCCGCGGAGCGGTTGCTGCGCGAGGGAATCGCGCGAGACCCAGACCAGGGAGAATTCCACTATTCGCTCGGCCTGGTACTGGCCGAGGGCGGCCGCTTCGAATCCGCCGCCGGGCACATCGGCCGGGCCGCCGAATTGATGCCAGACCGCGCGCGCGTCCACTACAACCACGGCCTCGCCCTTCAGCGCAGCGGCCGCCAAGCCGAGGCGGAGGCCGCCCATCGACGGGCCGCAGAGCGCGCCCCGCGCGATGCGGAGATCGTGTACGCGCTTGCCGCCCTCTACGCACAGGGTGCTCAGTGGGAGCAGGCGCGCGACAGCGCTCGGCGGCTGGTGGAGCTGACCGAGGGCTCACCGCAGTCGCTCGAGCTGCTCGCGCAGATCGAACGCGCAGCCACTTCTACAGAGGCGGAAGAATGAGAGCTGCGCGGTCGCGAACTCGTCTTTGCCTCGCGGGATTGCCGCGGCTTGGACGCACAACTCGGCCACCCTTCTCAGGCGGGTCTGCGACAATCCACTAGGCGATCCAGCGCGCGAACATCGCTGTCACCTCCGGCGGAATCGAAGTGAAGCGAATCGAGAAGCCGGCAGGACCATCCGGAAGCGGCGCCATGACCTTGGCGTAGAGCTCCCCAGCTACCGGCGGCCCACCAACGGGCCGCAGCTGCACCCGGATGTTGCTCCGCGCCGCAACGACGTGCTCCGACAGCACTTCGCCCCCTGCGCTGGAAAGCTTGACCAGCGTCCCATGATGGAGTGTCGCGTCGAGGTGTTTACCTTCGACGATGACGTACTCCAGGGGAATCGGCGCGGTCAGCGTGACCAGATTCTCGGCATCTTCGATCAGCTGCAGATCGTACGCTCCGCCGATGCCCAGCACTTCGCAGATGGTCATTGGAGCATCGACACCCTTCGCTTCGATCTCCAGCGTGTCGCCCAGCGTCAGAATCGGTCCGGCGGCGCGCTGGGTGGCCTCGGAGATCAGGATCTGACCACCTACGGTGTAGGATTCGATGCGCGACGTCAGATTCACAGGGCTGCCGACCACGCCGTACTTGGCCCGCGTATCCGAGCCGATATTGCCCACTACCACCTGACCCGTGTTTATGCCGATGCCCATCTCCACCTCGGGTAATCCCACGCCTCGATTCTGCTCGTTGACCAGACCCATCGCCAGCTGCATCTCCACCGCGCAGGCCACCGCTGCCCTTGCGTGATCTTCGCGGGCGATCGGTGCCCCGAAGATCACCAAGACGGCATCGCCAATGAACTCGTCGATGGTTCCGTCGTGGCGCGTAATCACGTCGACCATGACACCGAAGTAGCAATTGAGCAGGCTCACCACCTGCTCCGGCTCTAGCCTCGCCGCCAGCGAAGTGAAACCGCGCAGGTCCGACATCAGGATCGTCACTTCCCGATTCTCGCCGCCCAGTGCGAGCCCTTCCGGGGTATCGAGCAGGTTCGCGACGATGTCGTCCGAGAGATAGCGGCCGAAGGTATCGCGAACGAATCGATTGTGACGCTCGAGGTCCTGGTTGGCGTCATGAAGTTGCTCGTTGGACTTCACGAGAGCTGCCTCGCTCTCTTGCAGCCTGACCCGCATGCGATTGAAGGCATCGGTCAGTGTGCCCAGTTCGTCTTCCGTCGTGACGGGCAGGTTGCGCTTTAGCCGGCCGTCTGCGAGCTCTACGGTGGCTCTGGAGAGGGCGGAAATCGGCCGGGTGATCTGACCCGCGCGATAGCTGGCCAACGCGTAGGCAATCGCCGCCATCAGGACGATCAGCACCACCGATGACACCATGGCGGTGTTGCCCGCGAAGGTGATCAGGCGCGTATCGCGCCCCATCAGCGCGCCCTGGCTTGCGGCCAGCACATCGAGCAGCTCCGTGGTTCGCCGGGTCAATGGAATCGTCTCGGTGCTCATGCGATAGAGCGCCACGTTCCAGCTCGCGCTCGAACGAGCATCGAGGGCCTCGCGGGCGAACTGTGCATACCAGGGAAGCTCGCGAGCCAGATATCCGACACGATCGCTCTTGGACAAGGCGTGGCGCCCAGGTTCTGCAGCGATCCACTGGACCGAGGCCTCTGCTTCGCTGAGGGCCTGGGAAAAATCGCGGCTCCAGCGCTCTTCACCTTCCACTACGAACCTCGCCAGAGCGTGTTGTGCTCGGCCAAGCGCGTCTCGAAAGCCCATCATTGCCTGCAGTGCCGCCCGTGCGCGGCGCGAGGGAGTTGCGCCCGTCTCGGCGATCAATCCGTCGATCACCCGACGCAGTTCCACAGCGATCGGCTCTACGCGCCCGCGCCGAATTTGCAACGCGGGCTGGTTGCCGTCGGTCCGGGCCACGTCCTCGACCCACCACTGGGACTCCTTCAGCTCGACGAGGAGGTCCGCAAGCTGCGTCAGCCGAGCGCGATCGGCCGGATCGTTCCAGGTACCTTCGTAGGATCGAATGGCGGCAATCGCCGGCTCGATCTGTTCCTTCCACGCAGTTGCGCGCTCGCTTCGGAAACCTTCGTCTCCGAGGGCGACCCATCCCCTCAGCCCAGCCAGAGATCGCTGCAGCCCGATCTGTGCGCGCTGGGTCGCCACGGCTGCCGGCGTCCGCCGCAGGGCCAACTGGTTGGCATTCGAGCGCAGCCACAGGACCGTGATCGAGCTCACCACGAGCAACGCCACCCCGAGCGCCGTCAAGATCATCGACAGCTGCATCAGTTTGGCGCGCAGGCCTCGCGCCGGTCGGCTGCTTCCAGCCGAGAACTCGAGTGCCTCGTCTCCAGCCGGGGACGACACTCAGGGACTCTTCAGCCAACTCGGAGCGGTGTCGACCAATGCTGCCAGCTCGGATAGCTGGCGTTCCAGCAGCTCAGCGCGCTGATAGACGTGTGATGGAAACCGACGGCCCGGATAGTAGGCCGGGCGTGGAATTGCGACATCGTCGAGCTGCGCCCACAGATAAGCCAGCTCGGACACCAGCAGTGTCGCCATGTCGTAGACGTCGCTCGGCGTGACCCGCACGAGGTTTTCTTCGTTGGGTCGCAGCGTCAACATCTGCAGATCCGATCGCGCCGCAATCCGCTCGATCAATCGAAGACAATCGAACAGCTTTCGCCCCACGTCTGTCGGCTGCTTGCCGCGAACGTAGGGCGGGTTTTCCGGCAGACGGTCGCCCGGAAAGCGCGCACGCAGGCGGGCCGTGTATCCAACCGCCAGCGTCAGCTGTTCGTAGACTTCCGCCGGGGAGAATGGCTGAGCGAGAAGCAGGTTGAGTTGACGGCTCGCCGCCACCGTGGCAATCAACACATCGGTGGGCGTCTTGGAAGTGTCGAGTGGCGGCGGGCTACTCAGCTGGCTGATCCCGATCTGCTGCTTGACGTGATTGATTCGCTCGAGCGCAGCTTCGACCACGCGAATGACGTCCGAAGGGGTAATCGGGTCCTCCGCCAGTGGGGGCTCTTCTGCGATCTCGCGGGTGTGTTCGAAGCTCAAACGATTCGCCTTCTCGAATAGTGTCAGCACCTGAAAGAACACTTCGCGTGGGGCGACGTTCGCAATGTCAATCGCTCTTGGGGTGGGCTTGGGTTTGCCCATCTCGAAGCGGATCTGATCGAGATCGCTGTGCAAGAGCATCAGCTGTGCATAGACGTGTGGGGTGGAAACCGCGGCGGGCTCGGGTTCGACAGCCGAGGGGGAGTGATCCGGCTGTGCCCAGGCGGCCGACCCCACCACGCCGACCCAGAAGGCGAGAAGAGCGTGGCGCACCACCGCGAAACGATTCATCGCTCAATCCTACCGCGCTGCGCTCCGAACCCGCGACGACCCGGCTATGGAAGGTACGCGGCTCAATCCCCGTAACCCAGCTCTTTCAGCCGTTGGCGAGATTGCGGGTCGATCCCGACGACGGCGTCCGGCTCCGGAAACTCCTGCGCGCGCAGCCTCACAGCGGTGCGGTAGGCCGTCAATGCCTTGGAGTCGGCCTCGGAGGCGCGACGAGGCTCCTGCTCCAAGGGGTCAGAGCTCAGGTCATAGCGTGTGACGTCCCGAGTGCGCAGGTCACGAACCAGTTTCTGCTCGAGCCCTTCCAGACTCACCAGTGCGCCGGCCTTGGCGTAGAGCTCGGTGAAGATCATTCGATCCGCCAATGCGTTGGCATCTCCTAGCGCTCCAACCAGGCTGCGCCCGGATCCAGCGCCCGTGGGTCGGTCGGGAATCAGGCCCAGCATCTCCAGCACCGTGGGCATGACGTCGGTAATCGACGCGGGGCCGGGCCGCCTCACGCCCGTTGGGACACCCGGCCCCCGCAACACGAGCGGAATCCGAATTGCCTCGGCGTGGAGATCCTTCTGGTGTCCCTTGCGACTGTGCTCGAAGAAGGCTTCGCCGTGATCGGCCAGCAACACCACCAGCGTCGTCTCGCGCAGACCGAGCGCATCCAGACGAGCCAGGATCTCGCCGACCTGTGAATCCGTGAATGCGATCTCTTCATCGTAGAGGGCGACCACGTGCTCGAGATCGCGCGACTCCATGTCCGGGGAGATCGCCGGGTTGTGGGCGAAGTCGCTGGAGTCGATCGACCCGAGATATTCGGGATCAAAGCGCCCGGCCCACGGTTGCGGCGCCAGGTAATCGTAGTGAACGTCCCAGAAGTGCAGGAACAACAGCGCCGGCCCGTCTCGATGCTCATCGAGCCAAGCGCCCGCCTGCTCCACGACGCACGGTCCAGTGACGTCCTGGCGACTGGCGGCGTGAAGGTTGCCGCTGAGCTTCGGACGAAATCCTGCGTCCAGGTAGCTCATGCAACCCAGGTATTCGTCGAATCCACGAGACAACCCGTAACGCGGATGAAGGTGGGGGCCGCTCACGACTGCGGCAGTTGCCCAACCCTCCTCCGAGAGACGCTCCGCCAGGGTGGGAATACCAGCGGCCAGCGCCCGGCCGCCGTGAGTCACGCCGTGAAGTGAATCAGCCAATCCCGTGAACAGGGCTGCGTGGGCGGGAAGCGTCCAGCTGGTCGAACTCAAGGCGCGTTCGAAGAGCACACCCTCGCTTGCGAGACGGTCGATGTGCGGGCTCGTCTCCCGTTCATAGCCGTAACAACCCAGATGATCGGCTCTCAGGCTGTCGATCGAGAGAATCAGGATGTGGCTGGGTCGCGGAGCTTCGCAGGCGAAGAGACCGCAGGCGATCAACAACCCGACGCGGGGGGGGAGCCTCACCTAATCCCGCTGAATACCATACACCGATACCTGTAATCCCTTGAATTCTACGGGGCCTTCATACACTTCACCGATCTTCTCGGCGACCCGAATAGACGCTGTGTTGGCCGGCCCGATCAGGCCGGAGCAGCAGACGCTCGGTCGAGAGGCAGACGGGGTCTCGCATGACGACGGCGCGATGATATTCCCGCGCTCGAACCAATGCACCCCTTGGCGTCACTCAGTGAAACTCCTCTGCTACCGTCGGCCGGCCCGGCGATAGGGGCGCCATGTCAATCGATCGGCGGATCTCCGCGGGAGCGGCCATCGAGATGAACAATCTTCTTGGGGAGATGCTCGCGGAGCGCGACTACCTGCTCGCCGACGGAGCGACGGGCACCAATATGATGGCGATGGGACTTCCGCCCGGGCAACCTCCGGATCTGTGGACCGTGGATGCGCCGGAGAAAGTGACCACGCTTCACCAGCGCTTCCTCGACGCCGGGTCCGACATCCTCCTCACGAACACGTTCGGCGCCAACCGCTGCCGGCTCGAGCTGGATCGCGCCGCTGACCGCACCCGCGAACTCAACGAGGCGGGAGCTCGGCTCGCGCGGGCCGCGGCAGATGGGGCCGGTCGACCGGTGGCGGTCGCCGGATCGATGGGGCCGACCGGGGAGATGCTGGAGCCCTACGGCACCTTCACGAAGGCCGCCGCGGAAGAAGTGTTTGCCGAGCAGGCGGAAGCCCTCGCCACCGGAGGCGTCGACATCCTCTGGATCGAGACCATCTTCGCTTTCGACGAGCTCGCCGCCGCGGTCGCTGGCGCCGGAAGAACGGGCCTGCCGATTGCTTCGACGATGACATTCGACACCGTGGGTCGAACCATGATGGGCGATACGCCCGCCCAGGCGATGGAGTTCATCCACGGTCTTTCACCCCAGCTGATCGCGTTCGGAGCGAACTGCGGTGCAGGCCCTTCGATGCTGATCGACACCGTCTGTGGCCTGGCGAGCAGCGGCGAGAGCGACGATATCCTCATCGCCAAGGGCAACTGCGGCGTTCCCGAAATGGTCAACGGCGAAATTGTCTACAGCGGAGACGCGGAGACCATGGCTCGCTACGCCCGCTTGGCCCGCGACGCGGGCGCCCGCATCATCGGCGGCTGCTGCGGCACTACGCCCGCCCACCTTCGCGCAATCGCCGGCGCCCTGGAGGGTCATGTGCCCGGTCCGAGGCCGGACACGGCCGCAATCGAGCAGGAGCTTGGGCCGATTCGGGCCGCGCCGCAGCGCCCGACCTAGGGACGCCAGCCGCGGGAATCGACCGTTCTTCGATAAGCTGGAGCTCGGCAACAAGAGGGAGCATCGACATGGGCCGTCTCGAAGGCAAGGTTGCAATCGTCACCGGCGCTGGCTCGGGCATCGGCTACGCATGTTCCAAGCGTTATGCCGAGGAAGGCTGCGCGGTGGTGGGCTGCGACCTCGCGGAGTGCGAGAGCTGGGATCAAGTCGCGGCGGCCGCCAAGGGCTCGCAGTTCCATCTCGCCGACGTTCGAGACGAGGCGGCGGTTGCACTCGTCGCCGCCAGGGCGCGTGAGGAGTTCGGCAGGATCGACGTGCTGGTCACAGCGGCCGGAGTGGCGGGGGGAGGCCCGGTACACCTCTTGTCCGTGGAAGAGTGGCAGCGTGTCCAGGACGTGAACCTCAAGGGAACCTTCCTGGCAGCCAAGGCCGTGCTGCCCGCCATGATGGAGCAACGCTCGGGCAGCATCATCACGATCGCCAGCATCGAGGGGCTGGAAGGCGGTGAAGGCGCGAGTACCTACAACGCCTCCAAGGGGGGCGTCGTGATTCTCACCAAGAACCTGGCGCTCGATTACGGACGTCTGGGCATCCGCGCCAACAGCATCTGCCCAGGCTTCATCGAGACTCCGATGTTCTCATCCGTGATGGATGACGAACACTTCGCAACCTACAAGGAGCGAATTCGCGAACAGCACAAGCTCGGCCGCTTCGGCCGGCCCGAGGAGATTGCTGGCGCGGCCTTCTTTCTGGCCTCCGACGATGCGTCCTTCGTCACCGGACAGGCAATCGCCGTCGACGGGGGCTTCACAGCCGGTCACCGGGTGGGCATCACGCGTCTGATGGGCTTGGAGTAGATCTCTACCCCTTGGAAATCGGATCCTCCGAATTGCCCGAGGGAATCAACCGGACCGCGATGGCCTCGGAGTGGTCGACGAAGAAGCCGATCCAGATGTCGCGAAAGCCGTACTTCCGGCGGACGAGGGACCGAACTCGCTTCTGAGCCGATACCTCGAATACCGGCTCGGCGCGAAAACTCCTCGGCGAACTTCCCAGCGAGAGTGTCAGCTCGGGATGGCTCAGCACGTCTCGATACCAACCGTTGCCGGCAGACCCCGCTTCGAGCCAGAGCTCGCCACCATCGAGCACGTGCCACACGTGGGTCGAGCGGCTTTCGCCGCTGCTCTGATGCGTGACCACCACCGCCACCTCACTGGACTCGAGCACCCACCAGGTGAGAGCAGCGAGCACCGCGAGGACCCCCAGCGTCGTGAACAGGGCAAGCTTCAAGAAGAGACTCCTCCGGCCACCACCGGGACGAGAAACGTGAATCGTCACAGCATGGCTCAGCGCAAGCTTAGCGGGCTGACCCCGCCGCCATCTGATGACGAGCCCAGCGCCGTGATCTACGCTCCAGGCCGTCGCCAAGTCTCCGGGGGAAGGGAATGACGCATACGAGGGGTAGATCGGTTCGACGGGCCGCGTGCGGCCTACTGATGGCAGCGACGTTCGCGTTCGCTCCGACGCCCGCCCAGGCCGATTGGGATACGCAGCGGGTGTTGCTCAGCGTCGTCGATTTGGCCGCATTTCGGCCGATGAGCCTGGCCGCCACGGTCTGCGGCGCGGTGGTGCTTCTGGCGGTGTCTCCCGTCTTGAATCCACTTGACAAGATGGGTGAGGCCGTCGAGCCGTTGGTCATGGACCCGCTACGGCAGACCTTTCGACGCCCGCTGGGCGAGTGGCCGTAGCCTCACCGAAGCATTGAGCCGACCCGATCGGGATTCCGCCCCTCAGCGGGATTCTGGGGCGCGCACCGCTGCTTCGAGCGCGACGATGAGCGAGCGGATCTGCTCGCGAGCCGTCTGTGTCAACTCGCCTCCAGCCACTGCGCTCGCGATCGCCTGCTCGATCTGACCGGCGATCTGGCTCACGGATGCGTACCCGTAGGTCTCCGCTGTTCCCGCCAGCCGGTGGATCAGGTGTTCGAGCGCCTGCACGGCTTCAGCATCACCCGGCTCCGCCTCGACGCGTTGCCATCGCTGTTGGATGTCGCCGATCTTTCCGGGCAGCGCAGCGGTGTAGGCCTCGAATAGAGCGGCCGTCTCGGCCTCCGGCGCCGCATGGGTGGTCGAACGACGCCCATGAAGGATCTCCTCGATCTCGCCAGCCAGCATTCTCTGGTCGAACGGCTTCGCGATCACGGCGGCCGCGCCCAGAGCGAGATAGCGGGCCGTCTCTTGTGGCATGACCTTCGCCGTCATGAAAACGACGGGGATATTCGCAGTTTGTGGGTCGCGTTGCAGAGCCTGCAATGTCGTGGGTCCGTCCATTTCGGGCATCATCACATCGAGCAGGATCAGATCGGGAATGAAGCTCCGCGCCAGATCCAGCGCTTCGCGGCCGGACGTGCACATCTCTACTTCGAAGCTGCCCCTCGCTCTCAGCGTGATCCGAACGACCCACAGGATGTCGGGCTCGTCGTCTACGACGAGTATCCGGCTGGGCTTGTCGGAGCTCACTGCGCGGCTCCCCGTTGCGACGCGCCGCCGCCTTCGCGCCATTCCCTCAGCTCGAAGAACAGCGTGGTACCACTTCCGGAAGTCTCGAAGTCGATCTCGCCTCCCAGACCTTCGATGATCGCGCGACAGATACTCAGACCCAAGCCAGTTCCACCCTTCTCGCGATGATCCGAGGCATCCGCCTGAGCAAACTTCTCGAAGACGCGATCGCGAAAGTCTTCGGGGATGCCTGGCCCGTGATCACGGACGGAAACCCGGATCGTTCCGTTGCGACGGACGCTGGTGACTTCGACGGACCCTCCTTCAGGTGAGAATTTGACGGCATTGGAGAGCAGGTTTGTGATCACCTGAATGAGGCGGTCGCGGTCGGCCCGAACCTGTGCTCCTCGGCAGTGATCCTCCAGCGAGAGCTCGACCGAAAAGCTGTTCGCAAAGGCGCGATTTTCATCGACGGCGTGCTCGAGCAGCGGAGAGACCTCGAGCACACTCATCTCGTATTCCAACTCACCGGATTCAACCTTCTCGATGTCGAGGATATCCGCGATCAGGCGAATCAAGCGGTCGCTGTTGTCCCTGGCGATCCTGACGAGCTCCCTGGATTCGTCCGGCAGCTGGCCGACAACCCCATCCGCCATCAGCCCGAGTGAGGCGTTGATGGAGGTCAGGGGTGTGCGCAGCTCGTGACTGACGGTCGAGATGAACTCGTTCTTCATTCGGTCCATCTCATCCCGCTCGCTGATGTCCCGGATTAGGCCCGTGTACAGCGTTTCACCCCCAGTGGTGCCAGCACTCAACGTGAGCTCGACGGGAACACGCGAGCCATCTCGGCGGCGACCATCTAACTCGATCGGTGTGCCCCGCTCAGCTGTTTTCTGGAATCGAGTCGCCAGCGGCGCAGCGGAATCGTCGGCCGAGAACAGCAGCGACAGCGGCCGATCGACTGCCTCGGAAACCGCGTAGCCGAAGATGCGCTCGGCGCCGGGGTTGAAGCTCAAGAGCCTACCGTCTCGTGTGAAGGTCACGATGCCGTCCCGGATGTCGCGTACGATCGCGGAGGCGCGGGTCACTGCCTCCTGGAGCGAGTTCATCACCTGGTTGTAGCGGCTGGCGATCTGACCCACCTCAGTGAAGGGCTCCACCGGAACCCGTAGAGTGAGGTCGGCGGCCTTCGCCTGCCGATCCATCGCCACCAGGAGATCGAGAAGCTCCGTCGTCGCACCGTGCTCGCTCACATTCAGGCCGAGCTGTTCCGCCTGCGAGCTCACACGGAGCGGAAAGACGCGATCGATGCCCCGGAACAGGATGTAGACCACGCCGAACGTCCAGAGAAAGCAGACCCCCACGCCGAGAAGCTGAACGGCAAGCTGCCCGACGCGATCGAGGCCGGTTCCGAGCACATCGAGGTCGCCAAAGATCGCGACTGCAAGCGTTCCCCAGACTCCGGCAGCAGCGTGAACCGGGATGGCTCCGACCACGTCGTCGATGCGCGCGCGCTCGAGGGCCACACTGCCCGCATCCATGACGAGCCCACCGACCGCCCCAATCGCAATCGCACCCGCCGGTGTAACCGCGTGACAGCCCGCCGTGATCGCGACGAGGCCCGCGAGCGATCCGTTCAACACGGCCACGACGTCGGGGCGCCCGGTTCGAAGCCAGCCGGAAGCGAGCCCGGCCAAGAGACCGGCCGACCCTGCGAGTACGGTGTTCGCGAGAATCGAGGGCACTCGATCGTTCACGGCCAGAGTGCTGCCACCGTTGAAGCCCAGCCAGCCAATCCAGAGCAGGATCGCGCCCAGCATCGCGAATGGAAGATCATGCCCCGGTATGCGTCGCGATTGGCCGTCGTCTGCGAAGCGTCCTTCCCGCGGGCCAAGGATCATGACCAGGGCGAGTGCGGACCAACCGGCAACGCTGTGGACGACGGTCGAACCCGCGAAATCAACGAAGCCCAGTGCGCGGAGCCAACCCTGAGCGGAGCTTCCGCCCATACCGTTCAGTCCATTCCAGGCCCAGTGACCATAAATGGTGTAGATTCCCCCCGACAACACCGCCGCCACGATCAGATAGCCGCCAAAACGCATCCGCTCCGCGACCGCACCAGAGACGATCGTCGTAGCGGTGCCGCAGAACATCATCTCGAAGACGAAGAAGGCGACTTCCCGGCCGTCGAGCGGCTCCCCGGATCCGAAGAACTCGATCGGGCCCGTCCACCCCGCCCAGGTCGCCCCGAACATGACGGAGAAGCCGAACATCGCGAAGAGCAGCGCAGCGATCGCGAAATCGCTGAGGTTCTTGATGGCGACGTTGATGCTGTTCTTGGAGCGGGTCGATCCGGCCTCCAGGCACAGGAAACCCGCCTGCATGA
>CAXMOC010000102.1:0-13822 GCA_964194865.1 uncultured Opitutales bacterium
GCGCACCCTTGCACCCTCGTGGTCTCGATGGATGGTCTGGCCGTCGTCCATCTGGATGGGTCTGTGGTTCTGGCTGCTGGTGCTGCTGCTGTTCTCGGAAGTGCTGTGGGGGCTGTTTGGGGTCGCGGCGCCGGAGACCCACGGTGGAGCCTCGTGGGCGCCCGCGATTCGGGCGTCGCTGGTGGCCTCTCTGACCCTGGTGGCAGGCGCTGTCGCCCTGTACTCGGGTCTGCGCCCGCCCAGCCATCAGCGGGTGGAAATCAAACTCGATTCCTGGCCGCGCGCGCTGGATGGATTTCGGATCGTTCAGATCAGCGACATTCACATCGGCCCTCTCCTCGACCGGCGGTTTGCCGAGCACGTCGCGGTCCGGGTGAACGAGCTGGCTCCAGATCTCGTCGCGGTCACCGGAGACCTGGTAGACGGCGGTGTCCGCCAGCTCGCGGACGAGGTGGCCCCCTTCGCACAACTGCGCGCGAAGCACGGGGTGTTCTTCGTGACCGGGAACCACGACCACTACTCGGGCGCCGCGTCCTGGGTCACGAAGGTCGAAGAGTTGGGGATGCGCGCGCTGCGCAACGAACGGGTCGAGATCCGAGAGGGCGACGCCGTCTTCGATCTGATCGGTGTCGACGACCACCGCGGGAACGTGATTGGAGCGGACGGGCGAGAGGATTTGGACAGAGCGATCGAGGGGAGGGAGCTAGCACGCCCGGCCGTCTTGCTGGCCCATGATCCATCGACCTTTCTCAAGGCCTCGAAGTCGGGGATCGATTTGCAGATATCGGGTCACACCCACGGGGGCCAGATCTGGCCCTTCGGCTACGTGGTGCGTTTGGTGATTCCCTTCGTGGCCGGCCACTACCGACGCAACGGGTCGCAACTCTACGTGAGCCGTGGCACCGGCTTCTGGGGTCCGCCGATGCGGCTGTTCGCACCCTCGGAGATCACGGAGCTCGTGATTCGCGGCTCGGCGTAGCGCTCAGTGGAGGGTTTCGCTCTCCGGGCGGGCCGTGATGAAATCGAACAGCTGGAGCAGGGTCTGCTGGTCGGACTGCAGCTTGTCCAGCGCCGCCCGGGCTCGTCGCGTGCTCGCCCGAATTTCGACGTGTCGGTTGAGCGTCTCGCGAACCAGCTCCAGGAGCTGTTCGCGCTCGCGTCCATCGAAGTCCCGCTCGATGTGGCCGGCGATCTCGAGCAGACGATTCGAGAAGTCCGAGGCGTCGGCACGTTGGCGGATCCGATTCTTGATTTCTTTGCTCACGGAGGAGCGAGCGGTGCAAGCACCATGCCTCGCCTCTCTTTCGATGGGGGTAGGGTTGCGCGGAACTCTGCTAGAGAGCTGCCGGTCGGGGCGATTGGCGACCCACTTGGGCAGGACACCTGGGTAAGGAGCTACCCCTGCGAAAAAATCTTCGCAGGGCGGACTCGGGGGCCAGGGAGCCAGGACGATTCGCGGGTGCGATGCAGAGCCGATCGCTGGAGTCCGAAGGGTTCCGGGTTACCCTCGGGCGCGATCAGGGGAGCTGCATGATCGAGGGCCGAAGCGGACTGCACGAGCGGACGGTGCCCGAGTGCGTGGTGTTGGGCGTGCGACCCGATGCCACACCCAGCGCGAAGCCTCCGGTGCGCATCTTTCTGGGCACCGAGGCCAGCCAGTTTCGTCCCGAGCGCGTATTCGTCTGGTCGATCGAGCAGGTGCGCGACCCCGGCCGCGAATATCAGATCTTCTTGATGAAGGAACTCGCCGGATTCGACCGGCGCCGCTGGACGACGGGCTTCACGAACTACCGCTTCGCAATCCCGCACTTCGCAGGTGGGGTGGGCCGGGCGATCTACAACGACGAGGATCAGATCTATCTGACCGACCCCGGAGAACTCTTCGACCTCGAGATGGGCGATCGAGGATTCCTCGCCATCTCGGAAACCGAATCGTCCGTGATGTTGGTCGACTGTGCTCGCATGGCGGAGGTCTGGCCGATCGAAGCGGCGAAGTTCGAAGCCAAGAAGACGCTGCTCAAGCGAGCGGTCGAGAAGCGCCTCTTCGGGAGCCTCGCCCCCGGGTGGAATGCGAGGGAGGACGAGTACGAGGCCGGAAGCTCGCAGCTGTTGCATTACACCACCCTTCACACACAGCCTTGGAGGCCGTTTCCCGACCGTTTCGTCTATCGCGAAAACCCCCTTGGAGATCTCTGGCACCAGCTGGAGCGCTCGGCGGATCGAAGTCGCTTCCAGCTGTTTAGCCGCAGCCGCCCGAGCTCCAGATTTAAGCAAGCGCGGCCCGAGGGGCTGGGCGACTCGGCCGGATGTTCTGAGACGCAAGAGCTGCTGAACGAACTGGAGGTTCGATCGGTGGTGCGCTGGGAGCCGGCATGCGTCGATCTGGAACGCGCCGCTCCGGCGAGCACGGGAGACGCCGTCGTCTGTTGCCAGGGGCTCGAGCAGGTGCCGGAGGACGACGTTCCGTGGTTGCTCGACGAACTCTTCGCCGCCGGCGATCGGTTCGTCGTGGCCTCTGTCGACTGCGGTAGACAGATCGCGCAGACCGCCACCACGACCGAGACCACGACCGCGCCCGGACGCTGGCCCGATCACTTCACGGCGGCCGGCGCACGACATCCGGGAATCCGCTGGCAGCTGGTGGTGCGGCACCAGGAGCCCAATGGCCAGGACGTCTGCCAATACTACCGCGGCGGATCGCGTCACGACCCGAATCCTCCCCGGGTACGATTACTGGTGGAGCCCAGCAGTAGCTTTTCCGAATCGGCCGAGTCGCTGGCCGAGACACTGGGTTGGCCCTGGGAACACCTGGGCGAGGAAGAGCAGGACGCAGCGCCCTGGCCCGATCTGCTCCTTTGTGCGGGATCGGGGGTCGCCTCTCGCGCTCGCCGGATCCGCTTGCGCTCTCGCGGCCGCACTCGCGTCGTGCTGCTGGCGGAGGGCGCCGAGCCGGCTGCCGAGCTGGATCTGGTCATCACTCCCGTGTCCGCGGGCCTGTTCCCCGATCCGCGACGCTTCGAAATTGCTGTGCCTCTCGTTGCGACCCGGACCGAGGAGCGATGTCGCGCCAGCGAACCCTGGCGCAAGCTCTTTGTCGAGGCAGATGCGCCGCGCATCGCCTTGCTGGTCGATGGTCCGCCCAGTGGCCTGACGACTGCGTTGGCGGAACGGCTCGGACGGGCGGCGGCGGAAGCGGTCAGGTTGCAGGGCGGTTCGATCTTCGGACTGTTGAGCCCGAAGCTGTCGAACTCGGTGACCTCGGCGCTTGGCGCTGCACTCGGTCGGTCCCACCTCGCTGTGCTCGAACGAGGGGACGATCCGTATCTCGCTCACCTGGAGCTCGCCGACGCGTTCATCGTAACGGGAGACGCGGAGTGGATCCTGGCGGACGTTTGCTCCACCGGGAAGCCCGTAGACATCTTCCCGCTGTCCGAGCGGCTTGGCTTGCTAGAGAGGCTACGCGGCGCGGTTGTGCGGCTCGCCGACTCGTCTCCAACCAACAACCGGGGCACCGCGCGACCGCAGAAGGGTCTCGAGCGTTTCTGCTCCCGGTTGATCGCAAACGGGACGGTTCGACCGCCGAAGAACCGGCGCGCACTTCACGACGCCCTGGTGGCACGCGGTTGCGCGCGAAGGCTGGGGGACCGGGCTCTCGATCCAGAATTCAGACCCCTGCGCGAGGCAGAGCGTGCTGCCGGACAGGTCCAGAGCCTGCTCGGAATCGGCTGATCTCACGTCTTTCCCCGCGGGGAATCTGGGCTTGGATTAGCGGTCCGGTGCCCCGATCCGCCCCTCCCCTGCGGGTAAAGCCCAACTGTATTCAGCCCGATACCAGTGTTCGGGATCACAGGCGATTCGTATACCGGGGCCGGACTCCGGCGCTCGTGGTCCCTAGCGCTGTCCCAGCCGAATGCGCTGGCTCTCCAGAGGTCCGCCATGGAAGCACCCAGGGAGGAGCCGATTCGCCGGCCCGACCGGCGCAGACGACTCGTCGCTCTCGCCGTGGTGCTCTTCCCGCTGTTGGTGGCGGGTGGTGTCCTGGCACCCCAGGTAGTGAGCATGATGGCCGAGGAGCTCCAGAATTCTGGCGAGCCCGAGGCCCCCGCGCTCGACTTTTCCGGGAAATATCTGAGCAAGCCTCCCCTGCTTCTGCCCGACCAGGAGCTGCCCGGCTTCATCGCCGAGTTGCTCGATCTCCAGCACCTGTTTACGGCCAGTCGTTCACAGGACCTGATGTCGCGACAGTTCGCCCGCATGCTCGGCTTTCCGCGCAATCACGGTGATGTGATCGTGTTGGACGACGTCGACCGAAAGATTCAAGACGTGGTCTTCAAGGATCCGATCATGCTCGGGGCGACCACCGATCCGTTGACGCCGGATCCCAATCTGCTGTCGCTCGACGACCCGCGCCCATTTGGGGACGGGCTGCGCTTCGACGATCCCCAGGGAACCGGACAAGGGCAGGTCGCACCGGTGCCGGAGCCAAGCACGGCCGTGTTGCTGCTCGGAGGCCTCGCCGTTTTGGCGCAGCATCGACAGCGCCAAGCTCTTCGCTTGATCTGATCGCGGCCTGCGATTCAGGCCTGCGATTCGTCGTCGATTTCGAGCTTGCGGATCAGTCGATAGAGGGTGGTTCGGTCGATGGCGAGGCGTCGCGCCGCTTCGACTCGGACTCCGCCCACCTCCTCGAGCACGGCTCGGATTCGCTCTTTCACGGCGTGGTCCACGAAGGCCTGCAGCCCCCCGACAATGGGTTGTGGGTTGGCGGGCTCCGCCTCCGCTGGTTCGATCAACAGATCGTCCAGCTCGATCTGGTCGCCGCGTGCCAGCACCACCCCGCGCTCCAAGGCGTTCTCCAGCTCACGGACATTGCCGGGCCAGGAATGGCTGAGCAGACGAGCTTCCACCTCGTCGCTCCAAGCCGAGATCCGGCGGTTCAACGTCTCGCTCGACCGCGCGAGGAAGTGGCGCGCCAGCGGCAGTACATCCTCGGAGCGCTCCCGCAGGGGTGGAATCTGAATCGGAATCACGGCTAGACGAAAGTAAAGGTCCTCCCGAAATCCCCCGCTCGCGATCTCGGCCCGAAGGTCGCGGTTGCTGGCGGCGACGACGCGTGCTTCGAACCGACGATCTTCCACGCCTCCGACGCGCTGATAGACCCGTTCCTGTAGGACCCGCAGCAGCTTGCCCTGGAAGTCGTCGTCGACCTCGCCGATCTCGTCTAGGAAGAGGGTGCCGCCCTCAGCTCGCTCCAGCAGTCCCGCCTTCGCGCGATCCGCGCCGGTGAAGGCGCCCTTCTCGTGGCCGAAGAGCTCGCTCTCCAACACACCGCCCGCGAGGGCCTTGCAGTTCACAGCGATGAAGGGCTTTCCCACCCGCTCGCTGTGGAAGTGCACCGCCCGAGCCACGAGTTCCTTGCCGGTCCCGCTCTCTCCCGTGATCAACACGGTGCTCGGGCTGTGTGCCGCGCGTCGCGCGAGTTCGAATACGTCGCGAAGCGCGGCACTCTCCGCCACGATCGCGTCGAGCGAGTAGCGGCTGGCGACCTCCGCTCGCAGGTAGCGGTTCTCTCGCGACAGGCGCGTCAGCTCCAGGGCTCGACCCACGATCGATTTGAGCTCCGTGTTGTCGAACGGCTTTTCGACATAGTCGAAGGCCCCCGAGCGCATTGCCTCGATGGCAGTGGCTACCGTGGCGTGGGCGGTGATGAGAATCACTGGAAGTCGCGGGTCGATCGTGCGGGCTCGGCGCAGGACCTCGACGCCGTCCATCTCCGGCATCTTCAGATCCGTCAGCAGCAGATCGAATGACTGCTTCTCGAGGGCGGCCAGGGCAGGTTCCGGCTCGAGGAAGGTTTCCACTTCGTAGCCCTCTCGCCGCAACACCATCCCAATGATGTCGACCATACGGCGTTCGTCGTCGAGGATTGCAAGTCGAGCCTTCATGCGGCGGCTCCGGCTCGGGGAGCGCTGGCTCGACAATTCAGCGGGAGCGCGATGCGGAAGCACGCACCCCTGCCGTGCTCGCCGGCACCGGCGTTGCGACGCGCTTCGATCTGACCGCCATGGCTTTCGACGATGCGTGCCGTCATCGGGAGCCCCAGTCCGGTTCCAGAGGCCTTGGTGGTGAAGAAGGGCTCGAAAACGCGCTCGAGGTCGGCATCGGGAATACCGGGCCCCGCATCGGCTACCTCGACCCTCACTTCGTCCGGTGCGCTCTCGACACGCACCAAGATGCGACCGCCCCGCTCCTGGGCCTCCGCGGCGTTTGTGAGCAACCCGAGGAGAACCTGGGCGAGCAGATCTGGATCACCGGCGATCTCGGGAACGGTCTCGACCGAAGCGCGGTCGAGCTCGATGCCGCGTTGTTGGAGCTGGCTCGCAGCCAGCTGGACGGCCCGCTCGATCACGTGATCGATCGAGACGGACTCGAAGCGTGGCTCCGACGGGCGCGCGAAGGCCAACAATGAGGTGATCAGGCCGTTGAGCCGATCGATTTCTTCACAGATGAATTGGCAGGCGCGATGCGGTTCTTCATCGGTGTCGAAGCTTTCCTGAACCATCGAAGCCGAAGCGCGAATGACGCCAAGCGGGTTCCGGACTTCATGAGCGATTCCAGCAGCCAGCCGGCCGATCGCTGCGAGCTTTTCGTTCTGCGCTGCCACGCGGCGGCTCTCCTCCAGCGCCGCCATCTGGTCCTTGATGATTCGAGCATCACGCCGTTCGCGTCTGCGCGCGTCGGCAAAGTATCCAATCGCGTAGCCGAGCACGGCGAAGCTCGATCCCAGGTAGATTGCGACTGGAATCGTCATGTCTCGACCGCTGATCGTGAAGTCGACGCCCAGCAGGAGGAAGAGCAGCGTATCGAGAGCTCCACCGATCGCGCCGACGGCGAATCCCAGCATGGCCAGGCGAGACTTCATCGTTTGGCTCCCTCTCGATGCGAGGACGGCTTCGTCCACCGTACCACGCAGAGAAGCAAAGCCCATGCCGAAGCGACGACACCCCGGCGAAGCCACGACACCCCGGGGCGGGCGCAAGAGACCTCTTCGTGTTGCAATGGCGCATCATCTGTTGCAGAAACGCCACTTGAGCAACGTGGGTGGGATTGAGTTTGAACACCGAGGCAAGAGACACGTCGACGAGCTTCCGGGGGCTGATCCGGAATGGCCGGGTGATCGGCGTCGCCTTGGCTCTGGTGGCGGCCACCCTGTTCGCGTACCAGCCGGTCCTCGACAACGGGTTCGTGAACTACGACGACGATCTCTACATCACGAAGAGCAAGCAGATCAAAGAAGGGCTGAGCGTCGACGGGGTGGCCTGGGCGTTCTCGAGCTTTCAAGGTGCGAATTGGTTTCCTCTCACCCGACTGTCGTGGATGCTCGACGTCGACCTCTTTGGCCTGGAGCCGCGCGGCTTCCACGCTTCGAGCCTGGCCATCCACTGCTTCAATGTGGTGCTATTGCTCGCACTGTTGGTTGGAATGACCCGGGCGATCGGACCCAGCGCATTCGTGGCCGCCGTCTTTGCATTGCACCCACTTCACGTCGAGTCCGTCGCCTGGGCTTCTGCTCGCAAGGATGTGTTGAGCGGTGCTTTCTTCCTGATGGGTTTGTTGTCCCATTGCCTGTACGCGCAGGTTCGGGATCACTCCGGATCGCCCGCCTCCCGGCGAGTCGCGTACAGCTGCACGTTCGCATGCCTCGCCCTGGGTCTGATGGCGAAGTCGATCCTGGTCGTCCTGCCCTTCGCCCTGCTGCTGCTCGACGCCTGGCCTCTTGGCCGGCTCGCCGAACCTGGTGGAGGCGGATTCAGCACCAATCGTCTGCGACGAGCGCTGGCCGAGAAGCTGCCTTTTTTTGGCCTTGCACTGGTTGCGGCTGGAGTGACGCTCATCGCTCAGCAGCGTGGGGGCGCGATTCGAACCTTCGAGATCGTCCCATTGAGCATGCGGCTGTCGAACGCGGTCGTTTCCTACGTGTCGTACGCCGCCAAGGCCGTTTGGCCCGGTGACCTGGCGGTCTATTACCCGCACCCCCTCGAGAGTCTGGAAGCCTGGCGCATCCTCGGAGCGAGCGGGCTGATCCTGGCCGCGACGTGGGTCGCGTGGCGCTCCCGACGGAAGCGGCCCTATCTGCCGATGGGCTGGTTGTGGTTCGTCGGAACCTTGATTCCAGTGATCGGCATCGTTGCGGTTGGCCAGGCCGCCCTCGCGGACCGCTACACGTATCTTTCGCTGATCGGGCTGACGATCTGTGTCGCCTGGCCTGCGGCAGAAGTCGCGTCGCGCGGCCGAAGCGCGCGGATCGGGGTGGGCGTGGTGGCTGCGCTCTGGCTGGCCGCCCTGGTCCCGCTGACTCGCGCCCAGGTTCGGACCTGGCGAGATTCCACGTCATTGTTCGAGCACGCACTGGCGGTGACCGAGCGAAATCATGTCGCCCACATCAACCTTGCCGTGGTCGCGCTCAACGCCCGCGAGTGGGACCCGGCCGAAACCCATTTGCGAGAGGCGCTCCGCTTTGCGCCTCGTTCCGCACTCGCGCGCGGAGCGCTTGGCGAGGCGCTTCGCGGCCAGCAGCGCCCTGCCCGAGCACTACGCCACTTCCGCGCCGCACTCGAGCGCCAGCCGGATTCCACTCGTTGGCTCGAGGGACTAGCGGCGGCGCTAATCGACCTCGGCCGCTCGGAAGAGGCCGTCGCGGTGCTGCGCGGTGCGCTGGAAAAGCGGTCGAGCGCTCAGCTCCACAGCAACCTGGGGCTCGCGTTGTTGAACGCGGGAGACCACTCGAAAGCCATCGATCACTTCGAGGAGGCGCTCAGGCGCAAGCCCGGGCTCGCCGAGGCACACGCCAATCTGGGTGTCGCGCTGCTCGAGACCGGGCGCCTAGAAGCCTCGATCGAACATCTCGAGCGGTCCTTGGAGATCACTCCCGACCTCGCCGTGATTCGCGGTCACCTGGGGGTGGCGCTGTCGATCCGAGATGGGCCCGAGGCGGGGCTGGCTCAGATCGAGGAAGCGCTCCGGATGCAACCGGAGAACGCAAAGCTCCACGCGATCGCGGCTCGGGTGGCGCGCGATGCCAACCGGCCCAGACTGGCCATCGAGCACTACCGCGCCGCCCTGGACCTGGGGGCGCGCAGCGTGAGCCACCTGAACAACCTGGCGTGGTTGCTGGCGGTCGATCCAGACTCGCCGGAATCCGTTCGCCGGGAGGCGGTTGCACTCGCCGAGGAAGCTGCCGAGCGCTCGAAATCAGCGCGTGCCTCGGTGCAGGACACGCTGGCCATCGCGTACGCCGCCGCGGGACGCTGGGATGAGGCCGTCGAGGCGGCGTCCATTGCGCTGGAGCTGGCCGAGAAACGAGGTGAGCCGGAGCTCGCCGCTTCGATTCGCGAGCGACTCATCGGCTACCAGGGACGTCGGCTGCCGTAAGTGGTGAACCAACCCCGACGTCAGAGCAAGGGGCTCGAAGCGCTGAGAGCCCGCGCTCCGTTGTCGCCCGTCTGGGTCACCGCTTCGCTGTCCTAGGGGCGCGTCGCCCGTCGCGCCGCAACGGCTTTGGGCGAAGCAGCTTGCGCAGGTATCGCCCGGTAGCGGAGCCCTTTACCCGTGCCACGGTCTCCGGCGTCCCCTGGGCGACGATCTGCCCCCCGGCCGGGCCTCCCTCGGGTCCCAGGTCGATGATCCAATCTGCGGTCTTGATCACGTCGAGGTTGTGTTCGATCACGATGATGGTGTTGCCGGCGGCCACCAGTCGGTCCATTACCTCGAGCAACTTGCGGACGTCGTCGAAATGCAAGCCAGTGGTGGGTTCGTCGAGCAGGTAGAGCGTGTGCCCCGTTGCCCGCTTCGAGAGCTCTCGAGCGAGCTTGATCCGTTGGGCTTCGCCTCCCGAGAGCGTGGGGGAGGGCTGGCCCAGATGAAGGTAGTCGAGCCCGACATCGGTGAGCAGACCCAGTGGACCCGCGATCTTCGGATGTGCGGCGAAGAGATCGGCCGCCTCCTTGACGGTGAGCTCGAGCACGTCCGCGATCGACTTTCCCTTGTAGGCCACGCGCAGGGTGGCGTCGTTGAAACGCCGACCTTCGCACTCCTCGCACTTGACGTACACATCGGCCAGGAAGTGCATCTCGATCTTGCGAACACCGTCACCTTGGCAGGCTTCGCAACGCCCTCCCTTGACGTTGAACGAGAACCTTCCGGGCTTGTAACCGTGGATCCGGGCCTCCGGGAGCTGGGCGAAGAAGCTGCGGATCTCGTCGAAAACCTTGATGTAGGTGGCTGGATTGCTGCGCGGAGTGCGTCCGATCGGCCGCTGATCGATGCTGATGACCTTGTCCAGCTGCCCGAGCCCGTGAATGGCGCGATGACGGCCCACGCGACGCGCCGAGGCGTGGAACTTGCGGGCGAGCGCCGGATAGAGGATGTCGTTGATCAGGGTGGACTTGCCAGCACCCGAAACACCGGTGACCGCGGTCAGCACACCCAGCGGAAGCTCGACGTCGAGATCTGCGAGGTTGTTCTCCTGTGCTCCGACGATCTTGATACTGCCTGTGGGCAGTCTGCGCTGCGACGAGAACTCGATCCGGGCGCGGCCCGAAAGATAGGCACCGGTCAAGGATCGCCGACTCTTTTCGAGACTCTTGGGTGTGCCGGCGTGGACGATGCGTCCGCCGGCCACTCCAGCCCCGGGGCCGAAGTCGATCACGTGGTCGGCTGCCCGGATCGTTTCCTCGTCGTGCTCGACCACGACCACCGTGTTTCCGATATCCCGCATCCGTGTCAGGGTCGCAAGCAGTCGTCGATTGTCTCGTTGATGGAGGCCGATCGAGGGCTCGTCCAGGATGTAGATCACGCCGGTCAGCTCCGAGCCGATCTGACTCGCCAATCGAATTCGCTGGGACTCTCCCCCCGAAAGCGATGGCCCCGCCCGGTCGAGTGACAGGTAGCCAAGGCCGACCGACGCGAGGAAATCCAGTCGCGCGCGTACCTCCTTCAATACTTCGGTGGCAATCTGCTTGGCTGCGCCTCGCAACCGCAGCTCGGTGAAGAAGCGCCGCGCATCTTCGACGGTCAGTGCCGAAACTTCTACGATCGTTCGGCTCTGCTTTCCTGCTCCCAGCCGGACGGCGGCGCTCTCGGGCCGCATCCGGTTGCCGCCGCAGCTCGAACATTTTGCGTTGCCGATCCACTGGGCGTACCAGCGCTTTGCGCGCTCGGAGCCCGTCTGCATGAAGCGCCGCATGAGTCGCGGGATCGCTCCCTCCCAGCTCATGTCGATCGTTCCCTTGCTCGATTGGCCAGACCATTCGACGCTGAACTTCCGGTCGCCGGTTCCGTAGAGGAGAATCTCGCGCTGTTTCTTCGGTAGGTCGCGCCAGCTCCGCTTCATGTCCACGCCGATCTGGGCACACACCTGGGCACGAAACCCGTTCGACCAACCCGTCTTCTCGGAGACGTTTGGGCCCCAGGGTTTGATCGCACCCTCATCGATGGAAAGGCTCTCATCGGGTACGACCAGCTGCGGATCGATCTCCACGCGAGTTCCGAGCCCATTGCAATCGACGCACATTCCCTGTGGGCTGTTGAACGAAAAGCCCTGGGGGGTGAGTTCCGGGAAGGAGATTCCGCAATCTGGGCAGGCCATCTTTTCGGAGAACACCCGGTCCGGTGCGCCGGGCGTCGAAGCAATCAAGACGCCCTGGCCGGTTCGCAGAGCCGTCTCTACCGAGTCTGTTACGCGCGGGGTCAAGCCACTCTTGACCACGATTCGGTCGACGACCACCTCGATCGTGTGCTTGCGTCGCTTGTCGAGGGATGTTGCGTCTTCGGTCGACACCAGCTCGCCGTCCACGCGAACCCGCACGAATCCCGCTCGCCGTGTTTCCGCCAGGAGCTCGCGGTGTTCGCCCTTCCGATTGACCAGCAGGGGCGCGAGGATGATCAGCCTGGTTTTTTCGGGTGCCGTGAGTAGCTCGCGCGCGATTTGTTGCGCGGTCTGGCTTCGAACCGTGCGCCCGCATTGATGGCAATGTTGAACACCCACCCGGGCGTAGAGAACCCGCAGATAATCCGAGATCTCGGTAATCGTGCCCACTGTGGACCGCGGGTTGCTTCCGGTGGTCTTTTGCTCGATCGAAATCGTGGGGGAGAGGCCGCGGATCGAATCGTACTTGGGCTTCTCCATCTGCCCGAGAAATTGCCGGGCGTAGGCGGACAGCGATTCGACGTAGCGGCGCTGTCCATCGGCGTAGAGCGTGTCGAAGGCCAGTGAGGATTTGCCGGAACCCGAAACACCCGTCAGGACGACGAGCTTCTTCTTCGGGATCTTGACGTCGATGGAACGGAGATTGTGTTCACGAGCTCCGCGGATCAGGACGTGTGCGAGTTCCATGAGGGACGCAGCATGATAGGGCAGATTCCCAGGTCGATCGCGTGGAGATCCTCGGCGGCTCGCCCCTGCTGACAGCACGCGTCAGTCGGACTGCTGGCGGAAGCCGGTGATGCGGGATCTCGGGCCGGGCTCGAGAGTGCGAGCGACGCGAGGCGGGCGGCCTCAGGGCTCCAGGGTCTGGCGGACCTTGTGCAACAGAACCTCGGGCAGGAACGGTTTCTGTAGGAAGCCCGAAAGGCCCTTTCCCACGAAGTAGCTAGCCGCTCGTTCCTCCGAGTAGCCGCTCATCAGGATCACCCGCGCGTCCGATCGAACCCCGCGGATGCCATCGAACACCTCTTCGCCGCTGATCGAGGGCATGGTGCGGTCCAGCACGACGATTCGAATCTCCTCCGAGTGCTTGCGAAAGATCTCGATGCCTTCCCGTCCGTCCGCCGTGCCAAGCACCGTCAAGCCCGCGCGTCGAAGCGTCGTTTCCGCGAGCACCCGAACGCCCTCGTCATCGTCGATCACCAGGGCAGTTCCGCCGGTGCGCCACTCCAGGGCCGTGAGGTCCCGCGCTGCCTCCGCGCTCGCCGAACTCTCACAGCTGGGAAGCAGCACTCGAATCCGGGTGCCCCGGCCCAGCTCGGAATCGATTTCGATGGTGCCGTGATGTCCGCGCACGATTCCCAATACCGCGGCAAGTCCGAGACCGCGCCCAGTGAACTTCGTGGTGAAGAAGGGGTCGAAGATCTTCGAGCGCGTCTCGGGGCTCATCCCACAACCCGAATCGGTCACTTCGAAGTAGACGTAGGTGCCCTCGGGCACCTCCTCTGCGGATCCTGCCTGGTACCGTGTTCTCGCGTCCAGGTCGACTTGTCCGGTGCGCAGCGAGATCTGGCCGGTCCCGGGCTCCAGGGCCTCCGCGGCGTTGGTGATCAGGTTCATCACCACCTGGCTGAGCTGAGCGCCATCGCCCATCACCCTCGGCAGGTCCGGGGCCAGATCAGACTCGAGAACGGTCTCTCGGGAGACCGCGGTTTCGAGCAACTGCGACATTTCCGCAACGAGGGACGAGATGTCGACCGGTTCGGAGACCAGAGGGCCTGCACCCGCGTAGGCCAGCATCTGGTTCGTGAGCGCCGCCGCACGCTGGGCCGCCTTCTGGATGCGCCGGAGGTGAGTCCGCATCGGAGAGCTGCTCGAAGCCTCGAGCAGCGCGAGACTGGCGTCCCCCAGAATCGGCGTCAGCAAGTTGTTGAAGTCGTGGGCGACGCCGCCGGCCAGCACGCCCAGGCTCTCGAGCTTTTGGGCTCGCCGCATGCGCTCCTCGAGCTCCTGGCGCTTCTGTGCGGCTCGCCGCGACTCCGTGACGTCTCGAGTGACAGCGACAAAGCGCATCTCTCCGTCCCCAGCGCGATACGCTACGCCCGAGCCTTCCACCCA
>CAXMOC010000103.1:0-2737 GCA_964194865.1 uncultured Opitutales bacterium
CACGGCTTCTCCGCCGATGGCGCGAATCTCGTCGGCAACCTCCGCGGCGGGACCGCTCGAACCACCACTACCGTCGAGTTCGGCCCCGAGATCGTTGACGACGACGCGCGCGCCCTGGCGGGCGAATTCGAGCGCGTGGGCACGGCCGATCCCGCGAGCGGCGCCGGTCACGATGACGACACGTCCTTCGCAGAGCTTGCTCATGCTTGCCCCCTACAAACGTTCGATGATGGTGACGTTGGCCTGTCCGCCACCTTCACACATGGTCTGCAGCCCGTAGCGTCCCAGGGTTCGCTCGAGCTCGCACAGCAACGTCGTCATCAACCGCGCGCCTGTGGCGCCGAGCGGGTGGCCGAGCGCGATGGCGCCTCCATTGACGTTGACCCGGTCGAGACTGGCCCCCGTCTCCTTCTGCCAGGCGAGCACGACGGAGGCAAAGGCCTCGTTGATCTCGATCAGATCGATGTCCTCGAGCTTCATCCCCGTCTTCTCCAACGCGTAGGCGGTGGCGGGAATCGGGGCCGTCAGCATCCAGACCGGATCGGCGCCGCGCACGCTGAGGTGATGGACGCGCGCCCGGGGCGTCCAATTGTGCGTCTTGACCGCCGACTCCGACGCAATCAGGAGCGCCGCCGAAGCATCGCTGATCTGACTGGATACGGCGGCCGTCAGGCGGCCGCCTTCTTCGAGCGTCGAGAGCGACGCCATCTTTCCCAGTGAAGTTCCCCGACGCGGCGTTTCATCGACCTTCAGATCCGCACAGGGAACGATCTCACTCTCGAATCTTCCCTCGTCGATCGCGCGAATGGCCCGATCGTGACTCTCGAGGGCGAAGCGCTCCATATCTTCGCGCGAGATGTTCCACTTCTCGGCGATCATCTCCGCCGAGCGGAACTGCGAGACCTCCTGATCGCCGTAACGCTTGCGCCAGCCTTCCGAGCCGGAGAACGGATCGGGAAACCCCATCTCCTGGCCGACCAACATGGCGGATGAGATCGGGATCTGACTCATCTGCTGGACGCCGCCCGCCACCACCACGTCCATGGTCCCGCTCATCACGGCCTGGGCGGCGAAGTGGACGGCCTGCTGGGAAGAGCCGCATTGGCGATCGACGGTCGTTCCCGGGACTTCCTCGGGAAGCCCCGCTGCCAGCCAACAGGTGCGCGCAATGTCCCCCGCCTGGCCGCCGATTGTGTCGACACAGCCGAAGATCACGTCCTCGACGACTCGCGGGTCGATGCCAGTGCGCCCGACGAGCGCCTTGAGCGTGCAGGCGCCGAGATCCGCCGGATGAACGCCGCTGAGCCCTCCCCCGCGCCGGCCGACGGGGGTTCGAATTGCATCGATGATGTACGCCTCTGCCATGTTGGTTCTCCGAGAGCTTCTAGCGGGTGACGATGACCGACGAGCCGTGACCGAAGAGGCCCTGGTTGACGGTGAGCCCGACTTTCGCCCCTTCCACCTGGCGCTCGCCGGCCGCTCCGCGCAGCTGCCAGGTCAGCTCGCAGACCTGGGCAATCGCCTGAGCGGGAACCGCCTCTCCGAAACAGGCCAAGCCGCCGCTCGCATTCACCGGGACGCGCCCGCCGATCGTGGTCGCGCCATCGTTGAGCAGCCGCTCTGCCTCGCCTTCCTGGCAGAGCCCTATGTTCTCGTACCAATCCAGCTCCAGGGCTGACGAGAGATCGTAGACCTCGGCCAGATCCAAATCCTCCGGACCCAGACCCGCCTCTTCGTACGCGGCCTTGGCGATCGAGTCCCGGAAGGGCGCGGCCGGCAGCGCTGCGCTGGACGCGGAATCCGTCGAGAAATTGGGCATCTCGATCACGGTGTTGGGATAGGTTGGCGTCACGGTCGAGATCGCCACGACTCGAACCGGGTTGGTGGTGCGCTTGCGCGCGTACTCCATGCTCGACAACACCACCGCCGCCGCGCCATCGCTGGTTGCGCAGATCTCGAAGAGCCTCAGCGGGTCTGCGACCATCGGAGAATTCAGGACTTCCTCTTCCGTGAACGTCTTCTTGTAGCGCGCATAGGGGTTCGTGAAGCCGTGCTTGGCGTTCTTGACCTTCACCTTCGCGAAGTCCTTGTCGGTCGCTCCGTAGAGCTCCATCCGACGCCGGGCGTAGAGGCCGAAATAGGTCGGGTTCGTCGCACCGAGTAGCCGGAAGCGCAGCCAATCCGGGTCATCCCGGCGCTCTCCCGAACTCGGAGCCAGAAAGCCCTTCGGCGTGGTGTCGGCTCCGACGACGAGCGCCACGTCGCACATTCCAGCCAAGATCTGGGCACGCGCCGCGTTCATTCCGGTGGCGCCCGACGCGCAGGCCGCGTAAGAGCTGGCAACGCGAGCGCCCGTCCAGCCCAATGCCTGGGCGAAGGTGGCGCCAGCCACGTAGCCCGGATAGCCGTTGCGGATCGTGTCGGCTCCGGAAACGAATTCGACATCCTGCCAGCTCACGCCGGCGTCCTTCAGGGCATCGAGACACGCCTTGACCCCATACTCGACGAAGTTCTTGCCCCACTTGCCCCACTGGTGCATCCCGACGCCCAAGATCGCAACATCGTTGGCCATCCTCACACCCTCCCTTCCGCGGCGATCGGCTTCCACTTCCAAACCACGAACTCCGTGTCGTCGTCTTCGTAGAGCGTCTCCAATACCAGCTCCACTTCGTCCCCGGTCTTCAATTCCTCGGGGTCCACGTCACTGGCTATCTGGCCCAGCACGACCATCTTCTCG
>CAXMOC010000104.1:0-29370 GCA_964194865.1 uncultured Opitutales bacterium
CTCGCCCCGCTACGCGGAGGGCGAGATCGACATCTTCGATGACCTGTTCGCGGTTTCCGTGGTCGACGACCAGCACGTGGTGGCGGTTGGCTATCAAGGAACTGCCTACTGGACCGACGATGGCGGACAGAATTGGCAGAAGGGCGAGACGGGAACCAGCCGTCTGCTCTACGCCGTCTCGATGGCCGATGCCAAGACAGGTTGGGCCGTGGGGCAGTTGGGCACGATCATTCGCACCGAAGACGGTGGCCAGACGTGGGCGATTCAAGCGAACCTGAAGCAGGGGGAAGGATCCCATCTCTTTGGCGTTCACGCCATCGACAAGAAAACCGCCTGGGTGGTCGGGGTCTGGGGCACTCGCATCTTCACCGAGGATGGAGGGCAGACGTGGACGGACCACTCGGTTCCCGTCACGCTCGATCACCCGATGTTCGTCTGGCTGTCCACCGAAGATCAGGAACGCGTTCGCCAAGGTGAGAGGGTTTACGAAGATGTCGGGTTGAACGACGTCTTCTGTCTAGATCGCCCCAGTGAGCGGTGCTGGATCGTCGGAGAGTTCGGCTACATCTTCCATTCCCAGGACCTCGGCAAGACCTGGGCGCATGCGGAAATCCTCGGAGAGGATCGAATCGATCCGATCACTCTCGGATACAACGAGATCGAGATTGGCGAAGATCATGTCACGTCGCTCACGGCGTTCGCCAAGGGAATCGAATACTCGACGCACCTGAACGTCCTGATCGATCCGTTCGCCAACGACCGCGAGCTGCGTGAGTTCGGAGTCGAGGAAGATCCTTCCGAGCTATTCGACATCCTTTCGGCCCGCATCGACGAGGTGCGGTCCGTGCTGGAGGATGCGGGAGTCCTGGCGGACCGTATGCGCATGCCGAACAAGCCGCCGTGGGACTACGAGGATTTCGTAGAGCACGACGACATGTTCCTCCAGCGTTACTTCGATAGTCGGCGGGCCGATGAGCCCGGCATCCAGGTTTCGGTGATTCAAAACCCCTATCTGTTCACGGTCCGGTTTGCAGATCCGAGCCAAGGGCTGATCGCAGGGCTCGGTGGCGTGATTCTACGCAGCACCGACGGTGGCGAGAGCTGGTACTACCAGGCGACGGATCGCAAGCAGGCCTTCTTCTCGGTCGCAACCTCCGCGGATCGCTCGGTCGCGATCGGGGAAAAGGGGCTGGTTCGTTTTTCGACGGACGGGGGCGAGACCTGGATCGAGCCCGGCGAGGAAAACTTCCCGGCCATCTTCACCTTCATGCGCGACCTCGGCTTCGACGCGCCGCGTCGGGTCGGTTACATCGTCGGGCAGGAGGGGATGATCCTGCGCAGTGACGACGCGGGCCAGCACTGGTCCCAGGTGCTGCCACCGATCGACCGCCGCCTCGGCCGAAGCTGATCCGCAACGCCCGACAAACTGCACCGGCCTGCGGATCACCCGATCGGGTCAGGACTCCGACCGCTCTCTCAGTTCGACCCTGCGGATCTTTCCGCTCACGGTCTTGGGTAGCGACTCGACGAACTCGATCTGGCGCGGGTATTTGTACGGCGCCGTCACCTGCTTAACGTGATCCTGGAGCCGTCGCACCAATCCGTCGTCTCTTTCGACGCCTTGGCGAACCACCACGAATGCCTTGACGATCGAGCCCCGGTCGGGATGAGGAGCCGCTACGGCGGCGGCCTCGACGACGTCTGGGTGTTCGACCAGCGCACTCTCCACCTCGAACGGGCCGATTCGATAGCCAGCCGAGATGATGACGTCGTCCGAGCGCCCGACGAACCAGAAGTAGCCGTCCTCGTCCACGTAGGCACGGTCACCCGTGACGTACCATTCTCCGCGACGGCATCGCACGGAAGCCTGCTCGTCCTTCCAATACTCGAGGAACAGACTGGGAGGTCTGCCATGGATGGCGATGTCACCAACCTCTCCGGGGGGCAGCGCCTCGCCGGCGTCGTCGATGACCTCCACCCGGTGGCCGGGCATCGGCAGCCCCATCGATCCGGGTCGGACGGGAATTCCCGGAAAATTGCCCACCAGCAGGATTGTTTCGGTCTGCCCGTAGCCGTCCCGAATCGTGATCCCGGTCGCGTCGCGCCAGGCTCGGATCACCTCGGGATTGAGCGGCTCTCCGGCAGAGACACACTCGCGGAGGTTCGGCACCTGAAGCCCGCTCAGATCTTCTTTGACGAGCATCCGATATTCGGTGGGGGGGCCGCAGAAGATGTTCGGCGATATCTCGCACAACAGGTCGAGTTCGACGCGAGCGTCGAAGCGCCCGTCGAACAGCACGACCTCGGCCCCTACGCTCCAGGGTCCGAAGAGGACCCCGTAGGCGGCCTTGGCCCAGCCAGTATCGCTGGTGGTCCACAGGCGGTCGCCTTGGCGGGCGCCGTGCCAATGGCTGGCGGTGTAACGCTGGGCGAAGGTATACGCGTGACTGTGGAGGACAGCCTTCGGCGGACCCGTCGTCCCGGATGTGTAGTAGACGATCGCCGGATCAGCGGCGGCTGTAGGGTTTCCGCTCCAGGTAGCCGCGACGCTCGCCAGGCCCGCGCGCAGGTCGAGCCAACCCGGCTTTGGGAGCTCCCCCTCGGCTGGCAGCTCGATGAAGTGCTTGACGTCAGTGAGTTCGGATCGCACGGCGTCCACCGTCGACGTCTGCTCGCCGGCGGCCACCACAGCCACGGCACTGCTGTGCTGAGCGCGGAAAACGATGTCTTTGGCGCGCAGCACCGTCGAGCTCGGAATCAGCAGGACCCCGCTCTTGAGCGCCCCGACTGTGACGATCTGCCACTCGGGCACGCGGGGCAGCATGACGATCAGCGGGTCGCCTGGCCCGATGTCCAACGAGCGGAGCCAGTCCGCGAAGCGGTTCGAGCCCGATCGGACGTCTGCGAAGCTCAAGCGGCGCTCGGCTCGCTCCTGGTTCCTCCAGAGGACAGCCGGCTGGGAGTCCTCCGCTGCGAACCGGTCGACCACGTCACGACCGAAGTTGAAGCGGTCGGGAATCTCCCAGCGGAAGCTGTCCCGGCTCCGCTGGTAGCGCTCGAGGGCCTCGCGAAATTCTCCCATCGGCTCACCTTATCGCGAGTCCGAGCGCGTTTCCCCTCCGACTCGGAGAGGAAACGGCGAGGGACTTCGAGCGCTGGCCGATCGGCGGGGCTAATTTCCCCCGGCAGTCGAACTTCTCAAGCGCGCAAAGGCAGTCGCCGATTTGAGAAGTGGGGGGAGAGATGACGAACGGGCGCGAGGACACAGCCCGCGTTGTCGTCGTGGACGATGATCGGCTCATCCGGGAGCTCGTCCGGGACGCGATTGGCGACCGGGCGCAGGTGGAGTGCTGTGACTCGGCGGAATCCGCCATCGAGGCCCTTCGGCGCGAGCCGGCGGCGCTAGTGGTTTCCGATCTGACGATGCCGGGACTGTCTGGGATCGAGCTACTCGACGAGGTCAGGCGGACCCATCCGGATACGGAGTTCGTCATGCTGACCGGCAACGCGTCGGTCGAGAGCGCGGTGGACGCCTTGCGCATGGGGGCGGCCGACTACCTGACCAAGCCGATTCGTGGCGACGAGCTCGGGCTGGTCGTGGAGCGGATCCTCGCGCGCCGTCGCCTCCTGGCGGAGAACCGCAAGCTCCGAGACAACCTGCGGACCATCGATTCCTGCCAGAACCTGATGCGCTGTCTCGAGCCCGGCGAAGTCTACGCGATTGCCCTCGACCTGCTGCTCCAGAATCTTCCGCGTCACCGCGGGCTCGCCCTGTTTCACCGGGGCTCGATTCCGATCTCCGACGGCATCGTCTGCCGCGGCTTCTCGGAGCGAGACGCCCGCGTCTTGCGGGAAGTCCTGATCGACGAGAAACCCCTCGATCTCGAATCGATGACACAGATCGAGGTCACTTCCGAGGGAATCATCCACGCCACGCTGCGCGGTGCTGGAATCGAGTGCGCATCCGTCGCGACGGTGCCGATCCGAGGCAGCGAAGAGCAGGCTGGAATCCTCTGGCTCTTCGACGACGGCCGACCCTTCGGCTCTGGCGAGATCGATCGCGTGAAGCTGATCGCGGGTCATGCGGAGCTCGCGCTTCGAAATGCGGAGCGATACAACCAGGCCAAGGAGCGCGCGTTCATCGACGACGTGACGGAGGTCTACAACGCGCGGTATCTGCTGGCCGCGACGGATCGGGAGATCCATCGCGCCGAGCGCTACGACCAGACCCTGTCGGCGCTGTTTCTCGATATCGATCGCTTCAAGCTCGTAAACGATCAACACGGACACCTCGTCGGATCTCGAGCTTTGCGACGGTTGTCCAAGGTTCTGCTGACCTGCATCCGGCAGGTCGACACGCTGGCTCGCTACGGTGGCGATGAGTTTACGATCCTGCTGGTCGACACGACCCACGAGACCGCAATGCTGATCGCGGAGCGGATTCGTTCGAAGGTCGAAGAAACGCTCTTCGACGCGGGTCGCGACAACCCGTTCCGGGTGACCATCAGCATCGGCGTCGCAACACTTCCGATCCACGCCCAGGACCGCAACGGTCTGCTCGATGTGGCGGACAAGGCCATGTATCGCGCGAAATCCCTGGGTCGCAACTGCGTCTGTTCGGCGGGCGATCTCTGAACCTACGACTGCCTGCAGCGGCTGGTGGATTGACAGTTCGCTTCTCCCTCTGCTAAGCAAGTCCGCGATTTCATTCTCCTTTTGTTGATGATTCCGGTCCAGGGCCGGGCGCCTGCCGAATTCGGGAGCGGGCGGCCCGCGAGTGGCGGCCACGGAGAATCGAGGCCGGGGGCGAAGTGACGCGAGCGAGGTCAGAGCTCGACGGGTTGGGCGGGCTGCGGCGCAGCCATCCCTGCGGTGTGGTGACAGCCGACCTGGTGGGCCAGGAGGTGATCGTTGCGGGCTGGGTGCACCGGCGCCGCGATCACGGCGGGTTGATCTTCGTGGATCTGCGCGATGCCCAGGGTCTGGTTCAAGCGGTGTTTCGGCCCGAGGAGTCGCCCGAGAGCCACGCGCGCGCCGGCGAGATCCGTTCGGAGTACGTGATTCTGGTTCGCGGCACGGTCCAGCGGCGCTCCCAGGACACCGTCAACCCCAAGATGCCCACGGGCGAGGTCGAGATCGTCGCATCCGAGCTGCGCCTGCTCAACCGGGCGACGCCACCGCCGTTTCCCCTCGAGGACGAGTCTGACGCCGACGAATCGACGCGGCTGCGTTACCGGGTCCATGATCTGCGCCGCACCCCGCTGCAGCGCAACCTGCGTCTGCGTCACCAGCTCTACCAGTTCGTGCGCCGGACACTCTCAGAGCGCGACTTCCTCGAAATCGAAACGCCGATTCTTGCGAAGGCCACACCCGAAGGGGCTCGCGATTTCCTGGTCCCGAGCCGACTCCAGCCCGGGGAGTTCTACGCGCTGCCTCAGTCGCCGCAGCTCATGAAGCAGCTGTTGATGGTTGCCGGCTTCGATCGCTACTTCCAGATCGTCCGCTGCTTTCGCGACGAAGACCAGCGAGCGGATCGCCAGCTGGAATTCACCCAGGTCGATCTCGAGATGGCCTTCGTGGGTGTCGAAGATGTGCTCGAGATTCTCGAGGAGCTGACCACCGGCGCCTTCTCTGCGGTGCTGGACGTTGACATCGCGCGACCGTTTCGGCGCATTAGCTACGCCGACGCGATGGCGCGCTACGGCTCGGATCGACCGGATACCCGAATCCAGCTCGAGCTGGTCGATCTGAGTGACGTCTTTTCGGAAAGCGACTTCCGCGCCTTTCGCGCCGCGGTAGACGCCGGTGGAATCGTCAAGTGTCTGCCGATTCACGACGCGTCGGAGCTGGGCCGCGGCGCGGTCGATCGCCTGGAGAAATTCGTCAAGAAGGAGCTCGGGGCGAAGGGTCTGGCTTGGATCCGGGTCGGCGAAGACGGATCGTGGCAGTCGCCGATCGTGAAATTCTTCTCCGAATCCGAACGCGCGGCCATCCTCGAACGGACTGCAGCGCGACCGGGCTCCTTGCTGTTTTTCCAGGCCGATCAGGCGCCCCAGGCCAATGCCATCCTGTCGCGTCTTCGCACCGATCTGGGGCGTCAGCTTGGCCGGGTGGACGACCGGCCCTGGGATGTGCTCTTCGTTGTCGACTTTCCGATCTTTCAGCCCGATGGGGACGGTGGGCTCAGCTACGTCCACCAACCTTTTGTGGCTCCGATCGACGAGGACATTCCGCTGCTCGCAACCGCTCCGGAAAGGGTGCGTGGAACCCACTACGACGTCGTGGTCAACGGCGTGGAGCTCGGTTCCGGAAGCCTCCGCAACCACCGATCCGATGTACAGCGGCGGGTGCTCGAGATCATGGGCTATTCCAAGCAGGAGGCCGAGGCGCGCTTCGGCTTCCTGCTCAACGCGCTCGACGCCGGCGCGCCACCCCACGGCGGCTTCGCGTACGGGCTCGATCGCTGGATCATGGTGCTGGCGGGCGTCGACAACCTGCGAGACGTGATCGCCTTTCCGAAGACCCAGCGCGGCCAGGATCTGCTGATGGACGCACCTACAGCTGTCGAGCCAGACCAGCTCGCGGAGCTGGAGCTGCGACTCAACCCAAGTCCGAAGCGGGGCCGCTGAATGCCGCCGGGACGGGCTCGCCGGCGGCTTAACGAGCCCAATCTGGCCAGGGGATGGCGGGCTCGCCAAGGATTTCTTATATCGCTCCTCCCATGACTGATTACGAACGACTGAGCGCACCGACAGAGGGGACCAAGGTCAGCCAGGATTCCCAGGCCAACCTCGCGGTTCCCGACGATCCGATCGTGCCCTTCATCGAGGGCGACGGGATCGGTCCCGACATCTGGGCTGCCTCGGTCCGGGTCTTCGACGCCGCGGTTCGCAAGGCCTACGCGGGCAGCCGCCGGATCGTGTGGCACGAGATCTACGCCGGCGAGAAGGCCAACGATGTCTATGGCCCGAACACGTGGCTGCCGGACGACACCGTCAACGCGATCCTCGACTTCGGGCTGGCGATCAAGGGCCCCTTGACCACGCCGGTCGGCGGCGGGATTCGCTCGATCAACGTTCGCCTGCGGCAGGTGCTCGACCTCTACGCCTGCGTGCGGCCGGTGCGCTGGTATCCCGGGGTGCCTTCACCCGTAAAGGAGCCGGGCAAGCTCGACGTGGTGATCTTTCGCGAGAACACCGAAGACGTCTATGCGGGCATCGAGTTCGAGGAGGGCTCCGCGGACGCGAAAAAATTGATCGGCTTTCTCGATTCGGAGCTGGGCCATTCGATCCGCCAGGATTCCGGCATCGGCATCAAGCCGATCAGCATATCGGGTACCGAACGGCTGGTACGACGCGCCATCCATTACGCCCTGGAGCGGGGCCGCCAAAGCGTCACCCTGGTCCACAAGGGCAACATCATGAAGTTCACGGAGGGAGCCTTCCGCGACTGGGGCTACGCGCTCGCCAAGCGAGAGTTCCGGGATCAAATCGTGACCGAAGACGAGCTCTGGGACGAGTTCGACGGCAAGCTCCCGGACGGTCGTATTCTCGTCAAGGATCGCATCGCAGACGCCATGTTCCAGCAGGTGCTCCTGCGGCCGGACGAGTACGATGTAATCGCCACCCCGAATCTGAACGGTGACTATCTGTCGGACGCCTGCGCGGCCCAGGTTGGCGGTCTGGGGATCGCACCCGGCGCCAACATCGGCGACCGCGCCGCGCTCTTCGAGGCCACCCACGGAACCGCACCCAAGTACGCGGGCCAGGACAAAGTCAATCCCGGCTCGGTCATCCTCTCGGGAGTGATGTTGCTCGACTACCTCGGCTGGCAAGAGGCCGGGGTGCTGATCGAGCGGGCGATCGAGTCCGCGATCGATCAGAAACGAGTCACCTACGACTTCGAGCGACAGATGGACGGCGCCCAGCTGGTCTCGTGCAGCGGATTCGGCGACGTGTTGATCGAAAACATCGAACGTTCCTAGCGTCCGAGCTGCCAGCGGACGATCGAACCACCACGGAGACCCCCAATGCGAAACAAGATTGCCCTGATCGGTGGCGGAAACATCGGCGGCGTGCTGGCGGAGCAGATCGCCTATCGCGAGCTTGGCGACGTCGTGATCTTCGACGTTGTCGAGGGGCTGCCTCAGGGCAAAGCCCTCGACATAGCGGAGGGCGCGCCCGTCGTCGGCGCCGACGCGAAGATCGAGGGCGCGAACAGCTACGAGGCGATCGCCGGCGCCGACGTCGTGATTATCACCGCCGGTTTGGCGCGCAAGCCGGGAATGTCGCGCGACGATCTGCTTGCCACGAATCTGAAGATCATGAAGCAGGTTGCCGAGGGCGTGCGTGAAAACGCGCCGAACGCCTACGTGATCGTCGTCTCGAATCCCCTGGACGCGATGGTCTACACCTTCAAAGAGATCTCCGGTTTTCCCAAGAACCGCGTGGTGGGAATGGCAGGAGTGCTGGACTCGACGCGCTTTCGCAGCTTCGTGGCCTGGGAGCTCGGGGTGTCGGTCGAAGATGTGACGGCGCTCGTGCTCGGTGGCCACGGAGACACCATGGTTCCTCTGGTCCGCTATTGCACCGTGGCCGGCATCCCGGTGGCAACGATGCTTTCGACCCAACAGATCGACGCCATCGTGGAGCGCACGAAGGGCGCCGGCGGGGAGGTGGTTGGCCTGCTCAAGACAGGGTCGGCCTTCGTGTCGCCCGCCGTCTCGGCGATCTCCATGGCGGAGTCGATACTCAAGGACAAGAAGCGGGTGCTCGCCTGCGCCTGTCTGTGCGAGGGCGAGTATGGAGTCGACGGGCTCTACGTCGGAGTCCCCTGTGTGCTCGGGGCTGGCGGCGTCGAGAGGATCATCGAGGTGGAGCTCAACGCCGAGGAGCGGAAGATGTTCGATGCCTCGGTAGAGCATGTGAAGACACTGGTCGAGCAGATCTCGCTATGAACGTTCACGAGTATCAGGCCAAGGAGCTGCTTCGGGAGTACGGCGTTCCGGTGCCGTCCGGGGCGTTGGCGTCCACTCCGGGCGAAGCCGAACAGGCGGCCCGGGGACTGCACGCGCCCGTCGTCGTCGTGAAGGCCCAGGTACACGCGGGCGGACGCGGCAAGGCGGGGGGCATCAAGCTCGCCAAGTCAGCGAGCGAGGCGAAGCACGTCGCCAGTGAGATCCTCGGGATGACCCTGCGGTCGCACCAGACCGGGCCCGAGGGCAAGGTGGTCCGCAAGGTATACGTCGAGGCCGGCTCCGAGATCGAGCGCGAGTACTACCTGGCGATCGTCCTGGACCGCTCCGCAGAGAAGCTGGCGATCATCGCGTCGACCGAGGGCGGCATGGAGATCGAGGAGGTTGCTGCCAAGAGCCCCGAGAAGATCCACACCGTGATGGTCGATCCCAATGTCGGTCTCGCCGCGTTCCAGACGCGGCAGATCGGTTTCGCGCTCGGCTTCGACGCGGATCGGATCAAGCAGCTGGATCCCTTCCTCCAGGCACTCTTTCGGCTCTTCATCGAAAAAGATGCCTCCCTCGCCGAGATCAACCCTCTCGTGTTGACGGTCGACGGGGAGCTCGTCGCCCTCGACGCCAAGCTCAACTTCGACGACAACGCCCTGTACCGCCACCCCGACGTGGCAAGGCTGCGCGATCCAGACGAGGAAGATTCCAGGGAGCGAGAAGCCAAGGAAATCGACCTCGCCTACGTGGGACTCGACGGTGACATCGGCTGCATGGTCAATGGGGCAGGTCTGGCCATGGCCACCCTCGACGTGATCAACGTCTGCGGCGGCAGCCCCGCCAACTTCCTGGATGCCGGCGGAGGTGCCGACAAGGAGAAGGTCAAGGAGGCCTTCAAGCTGATCCTCCGGGATCCCAACGTGAAGGCGATCCTGGTGAACATCTTCGGTGGGATTGTGCGCTGCGATCTGATCGCGGAGGGTGTGGTTGCCGCGGCCAGCGAGCTGGGGCTCGAAGTTCCCCTGGTGGTGCGACTGCAGGGAAACAGTGCGCAGGAGGGGCGGGCCATCCTCGCGAATTCCGGGCTCGACATCACACCGGTCGAGACGCTGCGAGAGGCCGGTGAAGCGGCCGTCGCGGCGGCGCGCGGGGGGAAGTAGCCGTGTCGATCCTGTGCGACGCTGACACCAAGCTCCTGGTCCAGGGGCTCGGCCGCATGGGTCGTCTCCATGCAAAACTCTCGATCGAGTATGGAACCCAGGTCGTGGGCGGCATCGCCCCCGGCAAGGGTGGAACCGAGATCGATGGGATTCCCGTTTACGATACGGTCCGGGAAGCCGTGAGCGACACCGGCGCCGATGCCTCGGTGATCTTCGTTCCGCCGCCCGGCGCTGCCGACGCCATCCTGGAAGCGGCGGACGCGGGTCTCGCGCTGGCTGCCTGCATTACCGAGGGAATTCCCGCGCTGGACATGTTGCGAGCCAAGCGCGCACTCGCGGGCTCCCCCATGCGGCTGGTCGGGCCCAACTGCCCGGGCGTCGTGACACCCGGGCAATGCCGAATCGGCATCATGCCGGCTGAAATCACCCGACCCGGTCCGGTCGGTGTCATCTCGCGTTCCGGAACGCTGACCTACGAGGCAGTGGATCAGCTCTCGCGCATCGGCATCGGCCAGACGACCTGCGTCGGGATCGGTGGCGATCCCGTGATCGGCACGACGTTCATCGATGCACTCACGCTCTTCGAGGCGGACTCCGAGACCAAGGCCGTCGTCATGATCGGAGAGATTGGCGGCTCCGCAGAAGAGGAAGCGGCCGAGTTCATCCGGCAGCAAATGAAGACTCCCGTGGTGGCCTTCATCGCCGGGCAAAATGCACCGCCTGGCAAACGCATGGGGCATGCGGGTGCGATCATCGCCGGCGGCAAGGGCAGGGCGAGCGACAAGATCGCCGCTCTAGAGAAGGCCGGGGTCGCGGTTTCCCGTTCGCCAGCCGAGATCGGGTCCACCCTTGCGCAGAGCGTCCCCGCGCTGCGGCCCTAGGTCCAAGGCTCCTCCTCCACCGCCGCTTTGACGCGGATCGAGTTCTCGCGAAAAATGCCAATGAAAGCTGCGATTTGCCTTTGGTCGGACTCGAGGGCGCTATAAGATCCAGCAGCTGGGAGGTCCCACGTGTCGTCGCTGGTGCACGAATTGACGCTCCTCCAGGAGCGCGACGGTTGGCTGAGCGAGCCCGAGCTGACGATCCTCGCGAGACGACTGAAGCTGCCCCTGCACCGCCTCGAAAGCGTCTCCAGCTTCTACACCCACTTTCGTCGCACGCCGCCCAAGCCGCTCGAGATTGCCGTGTGTCGCGACCTCTCGTGCGCGCTCGCCCAGGGGGGGGCCGCCTGCACGCGTCTGCGTTCCGCCCTGGCTGGCCGAGACGACGTCGAGATTCGAGAGGTGTCGTGCTTGGGACGCTGTGATGCGGCGCCCGTCGCGGCGGTCGGACATCGAGTGCTGTCGATCGATCGGACGCAGGAGGCCGTGGAGGCCATCGAGCGACCCGTTGCCGAGCCCGTTCGCGCCCGGCCCAACTGGGGAGCCGCGGAGGTGTACGACGAGCCAGCCGAGCGCTACGGGGCGCTGCGGGCCGTCCTGAAAGCGGATTCGGCGCAACTCGCGGGAACGCTGGAAGAGTCGGGCCTACGCGGCATGGGCGGTGCCGGTTTCCCCACCGGGCAGAAGTGGTCGCTGGTGGCGCGCGAAGCTGCGACGCCGAAATATGTCATCTGCAACGCCGACGAGAGCGAGCCGGGAACCTTCAAGGATCGCGAGGTCCTCCGCGATCTTCCCCATCTGGTGATTGAGGGGATGGCGCTCGCGGCCCGCTGCGTCGGCGCGGAGCGTGGCTGGGTGTTCATCCGTCACGAATACGAGCCGGAGCGCGCCGCACTCCAGGCGGCAATCGAGGCCGCAACCGCTTCCGGCGCCCTGGGACAGGGGATCTTCGGCAGTAACTTCGATTTCGAACTCGAGGTTTTCGTATCTCCTGGCGGCTACATCCTCGGAGAAGAGACCGCCTTGCTCGAGTGCATGGAGGGACGACGGGGCGAGCCGCGCAACAAGCCACCGTTTCCCGGGGTGGAAGGATTGTGGGGTCAGCCGACACTGATCAACAATGTCGAAACGTTTGCTCACGCCACCGCGATCCTTCACAAAGGGACCCAATGGTGGAGCGCACTCGGAAAACCCGGCCACGCCGGCCACAAGTTCATCAGCGTGAGTGGCGACGTGATGCGGCCCGGCGTCGTGTTGGTGCCCTTCGGGACCACGCTGGGCGAGCTGTTGGAGCGCTGCGGCGGGATGCGCGACGGTCAAAAACTTTCGGCGATCGCTCCCGGCGGGGCGTCGAGCAACTTCCTCCCGCCGGACCGGCTCGACGTGGCGCTCGACTTCCAGACCCTGGAGGCGGCCGGCTCGATGTTGGGATCGGGGGCCGCGGTTTTCGTCGGGGAGAGCAACGACCTGCTGGAAGCGGGGCTGAACGTGGCGCGCTTCTTCCGCAACGAGTCCTGTGGCAAGTGCGTGCCGTGCCGGGTCGGTACGGAAAAGGCGGTCAAGCTGGTCGAGCTGTCGGGGGGCGCCAGCGGAGAGCAGCGCGATCAGCTCGGAGAACTCCACGCCACGCTCGCCCGCACCAGTATCTGCGGTCTGGGTCAAGTCGCGCTCGGTCCGCTCCTCTCGGTCCTGGACGGTTTTCCCCAGGCGACGTCGGGGGAGTGAAACGTGGGAACGGCTGGGATCGTGCTGTGTGGCGGAAAATCCTCACGGATGGGTCGCGCGAAAGCGTGGCTGCCCTGGTGCGGTCGGCCGCTGGTCGCCCACGTCGTTTCGGTGCTGAGCAAGGTGGTCGACGAGGTCGTGGTCGTCACGTCCGAGCAGCTCGAACTGCCGCGGCTCGATGCGCGCGTGATTCGAGATCGTGAGCCCGAGCTCGGCCCCTTGGCGGGGATTCGAGACGGCCTGGAGCAGACCCGATCGGACCGGGCGTTCGTGACGGCCACCGATGCGCCCTTCCTGTCGTCCGTGTTCGTCGAGGCCATGCTCGCCCACGACGGCGCCGTTGCGGCGGAGATCGATGGCCATGTCCAGACGCTCGCGGCCGTGTATCCCCGCTGCGGAGCCGGCGTCGCGGACGAGATGCTCGCCGAAGGGCGCGGCCGCCCCCTCGAGCTGCTCGAGCGCCTCCGCTATCGGCGAATCCCTGCCAGCGAGCTGCCCGACGTCGCGTCCGTGCGTGGATTCAATACTCCGGACGAGTATCTGGCAGCGGTTCGAAGCGCTGGTGGGGCTCCGACGGCGGTAGTAGAGCTGTTCGGAGCCGCACGAGCCGCAGTGGGAAGGCGCGAGATCGAGGTGTCGATCGGCACGCTGGACGAGGTTCTGGATTCGCTGCGCCCGCGACTCGATGTGCTGGTGGACGGTGTCGTTGCGAATCCCTTCTCGGTCTCGCTCGCCGGAACACCGCTCCACGAAGGTTCTGTTCCCATTGGACCCGACGAGCGAGTGTCCGTCCAATTCGATATCGACATACGGGAAACCCCATGATTCAGCTCACGATCGACGAAATCTTGGTGGAGGTGCCCGAAGGCACCACGATCTGGCAGGCGGCCAGAGATGCCGATATCGAGATTCCGGTTCTTTGTCACTCCCCGCGCCTGGAACCTGTCGGCGTGTGTCGGATGTGCGTCGTCGACATCGGTGGGCGGGTTCTCGCAGCTTCCTGTGTGCGCGCCTGCGAGCCCGGTATGGCGGTGAAAACGACCACACCGGAAATCGAGTCGCATCGCAAGACCCTCACCGAGTTGTTGATCTGCGACCAACCGACCCCCGAGACCGACGCCAAGGAGTCGACGCTGGGCGGCAATGAGTTGTTCGCATTGGCGCGGCGGTACGACGCTCAACCCGATCGCTTTCCCCGGGGCATTGATCGCCCAAAGGATGCGAGCTCGTTGGTGATCGGCGTCGACCATCAGGCATGCATCCTCTGCGACCGCTGCATTCGGGCCTGCAACGATCTGCAGAACAACGAGGTGATCGGCCGCAGCGCGAAGGGTTACGAGACCCGTATCGCGTTCGATCTCGATCGGCCCATGGGCGAGAGCACCTGCGTGTCTTGTGGAGAATGCGCGGCGGAGTGCCCGACCGGAGCCCTGACCGATTTGGCAGTGGCGACGGAGCTTCGTCCGCGTGAGAGCTTGACCCCAGTTGAGAGTGTCTGCCCTTATTGCGGGGTGGGTTGTGCGATTACCTATCACGTCGATACCGAGCAGAACGCGATCGTCTTCGCCGAGGGGCGCGAGAGTCCTGGTAGTCAGAAGCGGCTGTGCGTCAAGGGGCGCTACGGCTGGGATTATGTCCATCACGCCCAGCGCTTGACCGTCCCCTTGATTCGCCGCGACGAGCACTATCCGAAGCAAGCGATTTCCGCCGACGTGCAGGGCCGCCACGACGGCCGCCGCAAGCCCGGCGGCCTGGTGGATTACGACGAGGTGCTGCCGGCTTTTCGCGAGGCCAGCTGGGAGGAGGCACTCGATCTCGTAGCCGGGCGCCTGGCAGCGATTCGCGATTCACACGGCTCCGATGCGCTGGCGGGGTTCGGTAGCGCCAAGTGCTCCAACGAGGAGGCCTACGTCTTCCAGAAGATGGTGCGTGCTGGCTTCGGTACGAACAACGTCGATCACTGCACCCGACTCTGTCACGCCTCGAGCGTGGCAGCCCTGCTCGAGGGCATCGGGAGCGGCGCCGTAACCACGACCTACTCCGATATCGCCAACGCCGAGGTGGCGCTGATTGCCGGCTCGAACACGACCGAGAACCATCCCGTCGCCGCCACCTTCTTCAAGCAGGCCCGCAAGCGGGGAACGAAGCTGATCGTGGTCGACCCACGGCGCGCGGATCTCGCAGATCACGCGAGCTATTACTGCCGTATCAAACCCGGTACCGACGTCGCCTTCTACAACGCGATGATGAATGTGATCATCGAGGAGGGTCTGGTCGACCGAGACTACGTGGAGCAACACACCGAGAACTACCAGGCCCTACGCGAAATGGTGGCCAAGTATCCGCCCGAGCAGTCCGCCAAGATCTGTGGCGTCCCCGCCGAGACGATTCGAGAGGTGGCGATCGAGTTTGGTCGAGCGCGCGCCGCGATCGTGTACTGGGGCATGGGAATCTCACAGCACGTCTACGGCACGAACAACGCCCGCTGCTTGATTGCGTTGGCGCTGCTTACGGGCAACATCGGAAAGTCGGGCTCGGGCCTGCATCCGCTACGCGGACAGAACAACGTTCAGGGCGCCAGCGACGCGGGTCTCGTCCCCATGGTCTATCCCGATTATCAGTCGGTCGAGGACCCGCAAGTGCGCGAAAAGTTCGAGAGCGCCTGGGGACGAGAGCTCTCACGCCATCGCGGGCTCACGGTGGTAGAGATCACAAAAGCCGCCCTGGAGGGAACGATCCGCGGCATGTACATCATGGGCGAGAACCCCTTTCTATCCGATCCCAATGCCAACAAGGTTCGAAAGGCACTCTCGAATCTCGAATTCCTGGTGGTTCAAGATATTTTTCTCACCGAAACCGCTGAATTCGCAGACGTCATCTTCCCCGCCAGTGCCTTCTTCGAGAAGCTCGGCACCTACACCAACACCGACCGTCGGGTGCAGATCGGGCGGCCCGCTCTCAGGCCGCCGGGAGAGGCGCGACTGGATTGGCAGATCGTCTGCGAAGTTTCGAAGCGAATGGGTTACCCGATGGACTACGGCTCGCCCGATGAGATCTTCGACGAATTCGCCGGCCTCACCGCATCCTACGCCACGCTTAGCTACCAGAACCTGGGCGGCACCGGCAAGCTCTGGCCCAACCCCGACCCAGAAAACGAAGATGGCCCGGTCGTGCTGTTCGAAGACGGCTTTCCGACCCCCAACGGCCGGGCGAAGTTCGTGCCGGCAGAGTGGACCGCGGCGGACGAGCTCCCGGACGCTGATTATCCCTTGGTCCTCAATACGGGTCGCGTGCTCGAGCACTGGCACACCGGGTCGATGACCCGGCGCTCGAAGGTCCTCGATGCCCTGGAGCCCGAGGCCTTCGTCGGCATCCACCCCGAGGATGCGAGGCAGCTCGGCATCGCGGAAGGAGACCGGGTCCGCGTGACCAGCGCCCGCGGCAACATCGCGCTGCGAGCTCGGATTGCCGAGGCCGAGTGCCCGGGCGCTGTGTTCATTCCGTTCCACTTCCGGGAAGCTTCGGCAAATCTTCTTACCATCGATGCGCTCGATCCCGAGGGCAAGATTCCGGAATTCAAGTTTTGCGCGGTGCGCGTGGAACGCCTGGAGGAGAGCGGTTAGATCTCCCGACGCCAGCGGGCTTGTGCGAAAGCTTCGCCTCGAGCGGCGCTGAGACGGTGAAGTTCGGCGGGCGAACAGGCCCAGCTCCGAGGGGCTGAATGCTCTTTCTCGAGAACTGGTTCTGGATCTTTCTCGGCGTGGTGCTGCCGCTGTACTGGCTGACTCCGCGCCCGCTGAAGCTCTACGCACTGGTTGGCGTCAGCGCCGTATTTCATTACCACTTCGCCGGGCCCGCCGGAATGGCGCCGATCATCGCGCTGGCGATCGCGACATACTTTGTTGGCCGACGCATCCCCACGATCCGACGCCGAACGTTGTTCCACGTGAGTTGGATCGGCCTGGTTTCGGTCCTGGGGTTCTACAAGTACGGGGAGCTGGGGCTTCATTCGATCGCCGAGCTGCTCGGCTGGATTTTCGGCAGGGACGCTGAATTACTCCGCCTGTCCGGTCCCGATTGGGTCTCAGGTTGGAAGAATCCGGCGGCGCCACTCGGGATTTCGTTCTTTACCTTCGAATTCGTCCACTACCTGTATGAGGTGCGCGTTCACGGCCGCGAACCCGTTTCCAACCCTTTCCATTTCGCCGCCTTCGCGATCTTCTTCCCGAGCCTGGCCTCCGGCCCCATCAAGCGCTTCAACCACTTCGTTCCCCAGCTCTCCGGCCTTTGCAACCCGACATGGCCCACGGCGATCGTGGGAATTCGACGGATCATCCACGGTCTGTTCAAGAAGGTCTGCATCGCCGACACCACCTTGCTCTTCATTGCGCCGCTAGAGGACACCCAAACGCACAGTGCATTGTCGGTCAGTCTGCTGGCGGTGCTTCAGGGCTTCCGAATCTACTACGACTTCTCGGGTTATACGGACATTGCGATCGGGGTGGCCAAGCTCCTGAACATCGAGCTTCCCGAGAACTTCGACCGTCCCTATTTGTCCTCGAGCCTGCGCGACTTCTGGCGTCGCTGGCACATGAGCTTGAGTAGCTGGATCCGTGACTACATCTACGTTCCGCTGGGCGGAAACCAGGCGCATCGCGCCCTCAACCTGGTGGTTGCCTTCACGCTGTGTGGATTGTGGCACGGCGCTGCCTGGAACTTCGCTATCTGGGGGCTCTATCACGGGTTCGGGTTGGCACTGGAGGCTGGGGTGCGCGGTCGCTTCCCCGGACTGCTGAGCAACACGTTGGGCATGAGATTGTTGGGTTGGGGCGTGTGCTATCCGTACGTCACTTTTGGGTGGCTGCTCTTCTTCTATCCAATCGGGGTCGTATCGCAGATGCTGAAGGATGCCCTGCCGTGGTAGTTCGGGCCCTAAAATCGGTCGCGTTGACGGCCTGGTATGCACTGTTGCTGTTGACCGTCCTCGCTCTGTGGAACACCGATGCGCCTCAGTTCGTCTACGTGGCTTTCTAGGTCGAAGCGGAAGGTGGTAAGAGCGGCTGCAGCTAGCCTGATCCTCGCGTTCGCCGTCGCTAACCCGTCGGCCTCGGCGCCGCGCTTCTGTCTGCCGCCGGTTTTCGAAGGCGGCCAGAGGATGCAGGAGTCGGACCGGGCGCCCGTGCTCTGGCTCGAACTCCTGTTGAGACAGCACGAACTCTGTTCGCGATCGCGCGAGCATCCTGCCGAACGTCGCGTGGTATTGGTCGGAGGGAGCGGACCTTTTGGATTCCCCTATTCGGCCGAGTACAGCGTCTCGGGGTTCATGAACGAGTCCCCCACACTCGCCCGCCTGAACGCGCACGTATTCAATCTGGCAATGGTCTACCCGAACCTGACGAAGGCTGCGTTGATCGCAAGAAAGGCGTTGGACTATGACCCGAACGTCATCATCTACGGCGTGACGCTGAGGGAGTTCCAGCACTTCGCGCCCTCGAGGTGGCTCCCCACGCGTCTCTTCTATCGGGAGAATTACCGGGATCTCTCGCGCTTCGCCGCCGATTCTCCTGAGGGGATATCTGAACCCGTTGAGCGGAACAGCGAAATGGCCTCGGGACAAAGCGTGTTGATGCGCGCGCATCTACCTCTACGGGAAATCGGCCTGCTGGCTACGGTAGCCATCCAGCACTACGCCGAGGGATTCGCCCGCTGGGTCTACGCGAGACCGCGTGGGCGAGAGGAGCACGTCGAGCCCGACACGGACTACGACTGCGAGACAACCCTTCGGCGAGATTCCAGGTTCGACGACTGGCAGGAGTGGAACGTGCTGCTCTATCTCGCACAACTCCAGCGCGAAGAGGGTGTCGACGTGCTGGTGGTCAATTGGCCGATTCGAGAGAGATCGAAGGGTGAGTGCTTCAACATGTGGTACTCGAAGCGGCGAGTCGCGGAATATTCGCGCTGGATGCAAGCCGAGACCCAGCGTCAGGGCTTGAGGTATCTCGACTTCATGCAAGCGCTCCCGTTCGATGAACTCTTCGGCGATGCCCACGTTCGGGCGGAGGGAAACGAGAGGCTGGCCGGCTGGATCGTTCTGGAGCTGGAGTCGATCCTGTCGAGCCAAAGGGAGTCAGCACCGGCCCTCCGACATCGCCCGTGATGGATGGTCGGCGGGCCGCGTTCCCCGCCCTTGGGTAGCGCCTAGCTGGGTTCCACGGTCCAGGTGTCGCCGGAATGCAGCAGGCCGCGCAGCGCGCCGGCGCCTCGGGCCGCGATGGCGTCGTCCACCTGGGCCTGGAGCATGGCGTCGTAGGCCGGCCTTTCCACCGCGCGAAACACGCCGATCGGAAGCGGGAATTCGGGGCGCACGAGGCTGGCGAGTGCGAACGCATAGGCGGGAGTTTCGTAGCGCTCGTTGTGGACGGCTACTCCGGCTGCGACCGGATCCGCTCCTTTCTTGAGCTTCACCACGGTGGGGATGCCGTCTTTGATCCGGATGCCGCGGAGATGATCCGCGGGTCCGAATACCAATGGCTGGCCATCCTCCAGCACCAGCGCTGCCTCGACTCGGGTCTTGCGATCTTCGACCTCGATCCACTCGTCGTCGTTGTAGACCGGACAGTTCTGGAGAATCTCGATGAAGGCCGTGCCCCGGTGAGCATGGGCTCGGCGGAGCAGCTGCTGCAAGTGCGCGGCGTCCACATCGATCGTCCGGGCCACGAACGTCGCACCCGCCCCCAGCGCGAAGGCCAGCGGATCGACGGGGTGGTCGATCGAGCCATCGGGGGTGGACTTCGTTCGCATTCCGAGTCGCGAGGTGGGGGAATACTGGCCCTTGGTCAGGCCGTAGACCCGATTGTTGAAGAGCAGGATCTGCAAGTCGACGTTCCGCCGGATCGTGTGGAGCAGGTGGTTGCCGCCGATCGACAAGCCATCTCCATCTCCGGTCACGACCCAGACCGAGAGTTCCGGTCGGCTCGCCTTGATCCCCGTCGCGAATGCTGGTGCGCGGCCGTGAATGGTGTGGAATCCGAAGGTGTTCATGTAATAAGGAAAGCGGCTCGAGCAGCCGATGCCCGACACGAACACAAAGTTCTCGCGCGGTAGGCCGAGATCGGGCATCACCCGCTGCACGTTCGCGAGCACCGAATAATCTCCGCATCCGGGGCACCAGCGAATGTCCTCGTCGCTGGCGAAGTCCTTGGCGGTCAGCTTGGCCGCAACACCGGCCATGGTCACTTCTCCTCCAGCAGTTCCGAGATTCGAGCTCGCAACTCTTCAACGTGAAACGGTTGGCCGCGCAGCTTGCTCATTCCCTGTGCGGGCAGCAGGAACTCGGAACGCAGTAGGAGAACAAGCTGCCCTGCATTCAACTCGGGGACCAGGATCTTCTCGAAGCGGCCGAGCACCGACCCCAGATTCGCTGGGAACGGGTTGAGGTGGCGTAGATGGATGCTCGAGACGGCATGGCCCGCAATGCGCATCTCCTCGACGGCCGAAGTGATGGCGCCGTAGGTTCCCCCCCATCCGACCACGAGCAGTTTGCCGCTCTCGGGTCCGTCGATCTCGACGGGCGGGATCTCGGCCGCGATCCGCGCAACCTTCTCGGAGCGCTCTTGAACCATCTGCTCGTTGTTCTTCGGGTCGTAGGAGACGTTTCCCGTGACGCGTTCCTTCGAGAGCCCACCGATACGATGCTCGAGTCCGGGCGTTCCCGGCACGGCCCAGGGCCGCGCGAGCGTCTCTGGATTGCGCATGTAGGGCTCGAAACCCTCGATCTCTGTCCAGTGCTCGACTGGTTGACGCAGCAGCGAATCGACATCCGGAATCAACCAGGGCTCGGCGCTGTTGGCCAGGTACCCATCGGAGAGGATCACGACGGGGGTCATGTACTTCACCGCCCAGCCGAACGCCTCGATCACGGTGTGGAAACAGTCCCCCGGTGACATCGGCGCGATGATCGGGATGGGGCTGTCGGAATTGCGCCCATACAGGGCCAACAGCAGGTCGGCCTGCTCGATCTTGGTCGGCATCCCGGTGGACGGCCCCGCCCGCTGGATGTCGATGACGACGAGCGGGAGCTCGGCCATCACGGCCAGCCCCAGGGCCTCTTGCTTGAGCACGAAACCCGGTCCACTCGAGGTGGTGACGCCCAGCATCCCGGCGAAGGAGGCACCGATGGCCGCGCTGATCGCCGAGATCTCATCCTCGGCCTGAAATGTCTTCACCCCGAAGTTCCGGTGGCGTGCGACTTCGTGAAGCACATCGCTGGCGGGTGTGATGGGATAGGCGCCCAGGAAGACGGGCTTCTTCATCTGCACACTGGCGCCGACGATTCCCCAGGCCAGGGCTGTGTTGCCGGTGATGTTGCGATAGACACCCGGCTGGATCTTGGCCTTGGGAACGATGTAGGACGCTGGGAAGAGCTCGGTGGTCTCACCAAAGGCGTGACCGGCGTGTAGCACCCGACGATTCGCCTCGAGAACATCCGCCTTGAACTTGGTTTCGAGCCAGCGCAGCGTTGGCTCCATCGGGCGGTTGTAGAGCCAGTACATCAATCCGAGCGCAAAGAAGTTCTTGCAGCGGTCCGCGTCGCGCGCGCTGATCGCGAGATCCTTCAGCGCCTCGCGGTTCAGTCGCGTGAGTGGGATCTCCACGAGTGCATAGCGATCGCGCAACTCGGCGCGCGGATCTTCGGAGTAGCCGGCACGCTTCAGGTTCTTGGCGTTGAAGGTGTCGCTGTTGATGATCACCATCGCGCCGGGGCGAAGGTCGTCGATGTTGGCGCGCAGTGCGGCGGGGTTGAAGGAGACGAGGACGTCCGGGTGGTCCGCGGGAGTCCGGATGTGCTTCGACGAAAAGTGGATCTGGAACCCGGATACACCCGCCAGCGTTCCGGCCGGAGCGCGAATCTCTGCTGGATAGTCTGGGAGGGTGGAGAGCTCGTTGCCGGCGAGTGCAGTCGACTCGGTGAACTTCGTGCCGGTCAGCTGCATTCCGTCGCCGGAATCACCCGTGAACCGAATGGCTACACCTTCGATCTGTTCGACAGCCTTGTCCGGCATCGTCTCCGGCTCCACGGGTGCGGGTCTCGTCCAATTCCGCTGCCATTGTATCGGCCGTATGACACCGCGAAAGGCCCCGCCCGACGCCAGCTTCCGCCGCCAGGGTCTCTGAACAGCGAATCGCAACGCGCTGTTCTGGGCGCGACTGCATCGGCCTGAGCCTCAAGGGGCGCCTCGGCTGATCCGATAGACCGCCCATGGTCTTCTCCGCCCGCTCGAGCCTCCCGAATGGTGCGGCCGAGCTGCGCTCTGTGAGGCGATCGCTGAACATGCCCATTACGGCGGTCGCCAAGCTTCCGATCGGCCCCGCTTCCGCGGCGATCGCGATCCATGCGGATTCGGACGGGGGTGCGGCGCACTGGACACTGGCCGTTCGCTCCGAGCGGACGCGTGAGATCGTCTACTTCACCGCGCGTGAGCCGTTCGAGGAGTCCCGGGTGCTTGCGGATGCGGCTCTCTCACTGGCGGACGGCATGGGCTTCCTATTCGAAGAGCAGGTGCTCGAGGCTGCGCGATCGGTGGCTGACTGCGAGGCTCGCCGGGCTTGGCAGGAGTTCCTGGAGACGGATCGCTCGCTCGAGGAACTGGGCACGCGCCCCACGTCGCTGCCTCGCAGCGAGGTGGCGACCCCCGAGGTGGCGGCCCCCAATGGGGTTGGGCTGACGAAGTTTCGCTGGGCGCTGAAGCCTGCCGAACCCAATATCAACCCTGCCGGCGGGACAACCTCGGACGGCGGCTCGAGCGCGAGCCGGAGAACGTCTCGACCCGCAGGCAAGAAATGGACCTGGAAGGAGCTCCTATGGCGAAGCACCGACTGAGTGGATTTCCGGCGAGGCTCTCGCTGGTCCTGGCCAGCTGGATCATGGCGACTGGCTGCGCGACCACCAACCCGGATCTCGAGGATGAGATGCGGTTCAAGAAGGCCAAGTCTCATCTCAATCTAGGGGTCGACTACCTCCGGACGGACCGCGTTGCCCTCGGGCTGCGCGAGCTGTTGGTCGCCGAGACCTACGACCCCAAGAACGCCCGAATCCAGCACGCCCTCGCCGAAGCCTATCTGATGCGCGGGAAGCACCAGGAGGCCGAAGATCACTACCTCCGCGTCTTGGAGCTGGCGCCCGACTTTCACGACGCGCGTCTCAACTTGGCGGCCCTGTATAGCCAGCTCTCCCGTTTCGAGGAGAGCCTCGTCCAGTCCAAGCGACTGGCTGACGACGCCACGTTTCCCGCACCCTGGCGAGCCCTGGCCAACGAGGGCTGGGTTGAGCTTCGCCTCGGCCGGGTGGAAGACGCGAGGCGTTCTCTCCTGCTCGCCCGTGAATTCAACCCCAGCTACTGGCCGACGCTGCTCAATCTCGGCATCCTCGAGATGGAGCAAGATCGGCGTCTCGAGGCGGTTTCGCTGTTTCAAGAGGTCCTCGAGCAGCGCCCCAACTCCGAAGCTCGAGCCGAGGCGAATTATCGCATCGGTGAGATCTACATCGCGCTAGGGAAGCGCGAACGCGCGGTTAGTCATCTCAAGGCGGCCATCGCCGATACTCCGGGTGCCCGATGGGGGGTCAAGTCCGAGGAGTACCTCAGACTTCTGCGCTGACAGAGGGCGCTCGAGCCTCCATTGGGGGCTACCTCGCGCGCCAACGCCGGCTTCGAGGGATCTCGCTCGAGGAGCTGTCGGGCCTGACCAAGATCCCGCGTCGCTCGCTCGAGCGGCTGGAAGCGGGTGCCTTCGACGCCGAAGCCGATGGTTTCGCCCGCGGATTCGTGCGCACCGTCGCAGTCGCGCTCGGCTTGAATCCAGAAGAAGCCGTGATGCGGCTGTTGGGCGAGCCGCTCGACCTTGGGAAGCCCACGAGCGGCCCCTGGACCCGGCGATGGGTGTGGCTGATCTCGGGTCTCGCCGTCGCAGCGGCGTCCATCGCGCTGGCCATCTGGGGCTGGCGCTCGGGCGCAGGACTTTCGGCGACCGAAGACGACAGGCCCAAGATCGTGTATCGGCGCGACGCCGTGCGCGCGCTGGCCGAGTCCCAGACGGCTCCCCCTCATACCCAGCCCGGACGGGAGTAACCGCCACCCGTTAGGATCTCCGGGTGGCGACCCTTCGATCCCAAGCACTGATCCTGCGCAGCGTTGACTTCGGCGAATCCGATCGGATTCTGCACCTGCTGGTACCCGAGGTCGGTCGCCTGTCCGCCATTGCCAAGGGTGCGCGGCGCAGCGTCCGACGCTTCGCGGGAACTCTGGACCTCTTCCACCACGTGAAGATTCAGGTCGAGCGGCGCCAGACCGCCTCCCTGGCCCGACTCGACCAGGCGAATCTGATCGAGCCGTTCACTTCACTGCGAGTCGACACCGGGCGATTCGCAATGGGCTGCTATCTGCTCGAACTTTTCGATCGGCTGGCACCCGAGGGTGGCGCCGAGGCGGATATGCGGCGTCTATTTTCTTTTGCTCTGGGAGCCCTCCGCGCGCTAGCGGTTCGCGTGCCGGATACGCGACTGCGAACCTTGTTGGAGCTTCGAGCACTCGATGCTCTGGGGCTGCGCCCGGAGCTCACGCGATGCGTGCGCTGCACCGCTGCCCTGGCGGGTGGCGGTCCGATCCATTTTCACGTGGCCGACGGAGGTGTGGTCTGCGGCTCCTGCGGGCCCCTTGACGGCGAGACGCTGCGAGTCCATCCCGGCACCCTCCGGGCGCTCGAGCGTGGGCTGCAGTTTGATCTGGATCAGCTCGATCACCTGGTGATCAGTGAACCCGCCCTCGCCGAGGCCCGTCAACTCTTGAGCCGCTTCCAGCGCTTTCACGTGGGTGTGGACCTGCGCAGCGCACGCTTCCTGGATCAGGTCCTCCAATCCCCAGACTGGGGATAATGGATATACTCGCCGGCTTCCGCGCGGGGGATTGATCATGAAGGCTACGGGCGCTCGTCGCCTCGAGCGGCTGGACGAGCTGGTGTCGCTGTGCGCTCGCCGCGGATACATCTTCCCCTCGAGTGAAATCTACGGCGGCATCAATGGGTTCTGGGACTACGGCCCGCTTGGAGTCGAGCTCAAGAACAACCTGAAGGCGCGTTGGTGGCAGCGCGTGGTGCGCGAGCGACCCGACGTCGAGGGCATGGACAGCTCGATCATCTCGCACCCGCGAACTTGGGAAGCGTCTGGACATACCGAGCACTTCAGCGACCCGATGGTCGACTGTCGCGCCTGCAAGAAGCGCTTTCGAGCTGATCAGCTCGACGACGCGGGCTCCTGTTCGGCGCGCGAGGGCAGCTCTGAGCACGATCTGACGCCGCCCCGCAACTTCAACCTCATGCTCGGCACCCGCATCGGCGCATCGGAGGATGCGGCGTCGGTCGCATATCTGCGTCCGGAGACTTGTCAGCCCATCTTCACCGGTTTCAAACGAGTTCGAGAAGCTTCACGCCAGAAGGTTCCCTTCGGGATTGCCCAGATTGGAAAGGCCTTTCGCAACGAGATCAATCCGCGCAACTTCACGTTCCGATCTCGGGAGTTCGAGCAGGCCGAGTTGGAATTCTTCTGTCACCCAGATGAGCGGGAGAAGTGGTTCGACCATTGGCGCGACGAACGACTGCGCTTTCACCACGAGCTGGGCTTCGATCCAGACCGCCTGCGCACACGGCCCCACGAGCCGGATGAGCTGGCGCACTATTGCAAGCGCGCAGAAGACATCGAGTACCAGTTTCCCTTCGGGTGGCAGGAGATCGAGGGAATTCACGATCGTGGCGACTGGGACCTCACGAGACATGGCGAGTTTTCCGGCAAGAGCCTCGAAGTTGGCGCGGAGGAGGCGAAGGAGCGCTTCACGCCCATGGTGATCGAGACGTCTGGCGGTGTGGATCGAACCTGCCTGGCGTTGCTCTCGGACGCCTACGCGGAAGAAGAACTCGAGGCTGGCGAGACCCGAACCGTCTTGCGCCTCCACCCGGCGCTGGCTCCGATCAAGGTCGCTGTGCTCCCACTCTCCAAGAAGCTCGCCGGCCCGACCCACGAGCTGGAGAGCGAGCTTCGTCGTCACTTCAATGTCTTCTACGACGATGCCGGCAACATCGGTCGGCGCTACCGACGCCAGGATGAAGCCGGCACTCCGTTCTGCCTCACGTATGACTTCGATTCGGTGACCGACGGCCGGGTCACGGTTCGAGACCGCGACACGATGGAGCAGGATCGCGTGGCGATCGCGGACGTGATCTCCCACCTCCAAGAGCGCTTCGAGTGCGCGTGAGCGGGGCGCGACTGAGTCGCGTCGCTTGGATCGTGCTGCTGTCGTGCGTGGCGTGTGCGTCCGGTTCGCGACACATCCCCAAGCCGCCGGGCGGCAGCGTCGGCGTGTCGGGGGAGTATGCGATCAACTTCATGCAGCGTGCGGAGACGTTCTACGGGCGTTTGATCCGGCGACGATTCAACACGCTGGAGACGTTCAACGATGGCGTGCTGCGGGACTTCTTCGAGACGCCTGACGCGTTCTTCGACTACTATGCGGAGCTGGCACAGACACTCCACGAAGCCAATTTCGAGCGGAGCCGTCCGCTAGCGGTCGAGGTGGAGGAGTTTCTGTTCGAGAACCGGTTTCGCGCCCGCGTGCAGGTGAGGTTTCTCGGAGACGACGCCCGGCCACTCCGGCCGGGCAGGACCGCGCTGATTCGACTCGACCGTTGGGAGCGGGTGGAAGGGCGCTGGTGGATTAAACCGGGAAAGCTCTAGTCGGCGTTCCGCCGTTCTCGCAGCGGCCCCCGCCGTTCTCGCCACGACGCCGGCCGGCACGGCGGGCCCGCCGCGCCGGAATTTGCATCGATCGAATCCGAGCGGCACTCGTTCACAGAAGTGGAAACACTCTTCCTACTCGTGGAGACGCCCTAGGCACTCCTCCCGGTCGGGCTGAGTTGCAAATTGTATAATAAAAACAATTAGTTATGAATATTGGTTTGGGAGGCTAAGCAGCTGGCACGCCCCTTGCTCTCGTAGCGGTTCCGGAGGTCAGCTCTCTCGAGAAACGGGAGTGCTGCTCAGAAGGTGCCTTCCCCCGGGGCCCCTGGCCCGCCGCGGCGGATCGGTGCCCGACGGGTGGCTCGCGCCAACGGGAAAGCGTCGGGAGGCGGTGTGTCAGACAGCAAGAGCCCGTGGGAAGACGATGCTGAACTCGTTCAGCGGATCCTCGGCGGAAGCGTCGAGGACTTTGATCTCATGTATCGGGCCTATTTTCGGCGCATCTACCACTTCGCCCTGAAGCGGCTGCGAGACCCCGCTGAGGCCGAGGACGTGACCCAGGAAGTCTTCTTCATCGTTTTCACCGCCCTGCCGAGTTACCGCGGCAACTCGTCGCTGCTGGTCTGGATCTTCGGGATCACGCGGAATACCGTGAATCGCCGCTTCCGTCGCGTCAGCCCGCGGATGGAATCCATCGACGACGAATCCGCTCATCAGGTGAGAGCTTCCACCCCTCCCGCCGATCAGGTGGCCGATGCGCGTCGGGTGCTCGAGCGCTGCGAGTCGATCATCGAGAGCGAACTCACCCCACTGCAACGCCGGATCTTCCATCTCAAACACTTGCGCCGGCAATCCATTCGCAAGATCGCCTCTGCGCTGGGTAAAAGTGAGGACGCCATCAAGGCCAATCTCTATCGGATGCGCCGATCGATCGCCGCCGGCGCACCGGGTTTGGACAGCGTGCTGCGGACCTGAGCCTTTCCCCGAGGCGGCCCGAGACTTCCCCCGGGGCTGCTACGCAAAAAACTTCACTTCTGCCCGCCACCAAGGCTCCAGGAAGGACACCTATCCGGTTGACGGACGAACCCGGAAGGGTCGACACCGGAGACCGTATTGTCCCGAGACCGCATCGAACAGCTCGCAGCGGAGCGCATCGCTCGCCGTGACGCTCAGATCGTGGAGAGGCTTCGAGAGGCCGACGAGGCCGCCTTCGATGCTCTCTACCAGCAGTACTTCCAGCGGGTCTACGCCTTCAGCTTTGCTCGGCTGCGCAATCACGCCGATACCGACGACGCCGTGCAAGAGACTTTCCTCTCGGTGTTTCGCTCGATCGAAGCCTTCCGCGGCGAGTCGTCACTGTTGGCGTGGATCTATGGGATCGCGCGCAACACGGTCAACAATCAGCTCCGACGCACCTGCTCCCAGGAACGGCGTCTGAAGAGCGCGAGATCCTTCCTGATGCGAAGCGACCTGTTGATGCCGCCCGGCACTCCGGAAGACGAGTTGCACCTGCAAAGGTGCGGCAGCCAGATTCGGCGACGGTTGTCTTCGATCGCGGATTGGCAGACCGAGATCTTCGTCTTGAGGCATCTGGAGAACCTCTCGGTGCGGGAGATCTCCAAGCGGATGTCGCGGTCGAGCGACTCGGTTCGCTCGAGCTTGTACCGGGTCAAGCGCCTGATGCTGGAGGCGATCGATTCAGGCACCGCTCGCTGCGGTGCGCCCGTCTTGGGCGAGCGGCCTTCGTGGTAGAGGCCGGCCCGCGCGTCTCCTGACGCCAGCGGGAGTGGAGGAGCGATGACCGCCAAGCAAGGCGACGTGAGCACTGCCCCCGAGCCGGACGACATTTCCCCGGCAGAGCTCCGGGAGTTTCTCGAGGGCGGTGGCCTCGACGAGGCGGCGAGGCCGGAGTTCAAGGAAGCGCTCCGAACGCGGCTGTGGGAGCTGCTGCAGAACCAGTAACAGCCGAATCCCCGCCCGCGGCATGCCTTCGACCGCGCGTTGCTCCGCGCTTCGCCGCCCACTAAGGTGGCGAGGTGCAGGTCTGCTCTTCCCCGGGGAGTTGCCAGGCGCGGCCGGCCACGCGCCAGCCGGTGGGTCAGGCAGACCCTCTAGGCCATTGATCGGGTGCGCACACCGCGCGGCGTCCTAATGATCGACGCGCACGGCCTCACCCGGGCGAACCTGGCGAAGCGCACGGTCGTGACCCTGCAGCGGGGGAGTTGGGATAGCTCGGACGTCCTGTTGGTTGACGGCGATTGCGGCCCGGTGGTCGTCAAGGACTTCTCCCCCCGGCGGCGTTGGGTGGCGGAAAGTCTTGGCCGTTGGCTGATCCGTCGCGAGACGCGCGTCCTGCAGGCTCTTGCCGGTCACCCAGCGGTTCCGCGGTTGCTCGGCTCGATCGATCCGCTGGCCCTCGTTCTAGAGCACCGCGCGGGCGTTCGCCTGACCCGCCGCCGCCCCTGGACGTTCGGCGAAGAGTTCGTCCAGCAGCTCGCGGAAGCGGTGGGGGGACTCCACGAGCGTGGCGTCGCTCACCTCGACCTCAGACATCGGAGCAACATCCGGGCGGGGATGGACGGTCGCCCGGTGCTGATCGACTTCGATTCGGCGCTGGTCTTTCGCGAAGGGTGGGGCCGCCGCGTTCTGTTTCCGATCTTCGCTGGGTTGGATCGCTACAGCCTGCGAAAGTGGCAGAGTCGCTTTGCTACGAAATGTGCGGATCGGCCCGCCTACTCTTCGGTCGAGGTGGGGGCGGAAAGTGCGACCAGCTCCCCGGGATCGCGCGGCGCGAGCCGCCCGATGAAGTAGCGAAACGTCTCCAGGGTGAGCGACGCATCCGCCATCGCGCGATGCGGG
>CAXMOC010000105.1:0-23317 GCA_964194865.1 uncultured Opitutales bacterium
TCCAGAGCGAGACGCGAATCGCAGAGCTCGCGGAACCGCTTGGGTTCGACAAGCTGTGGAGCGTGGAGCACCACTTCACCGACTACGCGGCCTGCCCCGACAATCTCCAGTTCTTGAGCTACATCGCCGCGCGTACCAGCAGGATTCAGCTGGCTACGGGCGCCGTCATCGTGCCTTGGAACGATCCGCTGCGAGTCGCGGAGAAGATCTCGCTCCTCGACCATCTTTCGGGCGGACGCGCGGTGCTCGGCCTCGGGCGCGGGCTCGCGCGCCGCGAGTACGCGCCCTTCGGCATCGACATGGGTGAATCGCGCCAGCGTTTCGACGAAGCATCGCGGATGATCCTGGATGCGCTCGACAAGGGCTTCATCGAGGGAGACGGCCCCTTCTATCCGCAACCCCGAACCGAGATCCGACCGCGCCCTCCCCAGGGCCTACGAGATCGTCTCTACTGCGTGGGTATGTCGCCCGAGTCGGTCGAGCAGGCCGCTCAACTGGGGGCGCGCCTGATGATCTTCTCCCAGCAGACCTGGGAAATGTTCAAGGACGGCGCCCTCAAGGCGTACCGCGAGAGCTACCGCAGCCACCACGCCAGCGAGCCGCCGCCCCCGGTGACCGGTGACCTCGTCTTCTGCCACGAGGACGCGGAGCGCGCCGAAGAGCTCGCCATGACCTACATGCCCAACTACTTCCTGACGATCATCGAGCACTACGAGATCATGAGCGAGCACTTCAAGGACGCCCGGGGTTACGAGCACTACGCCACAGCATCGGATCTCTTCAAACAGGTCGGACTCCAGATCGCCGCAGATACCTACTGCTCGGTCCAGACCTGGGGAACTCCGAAGATGATTCTCGAAAAACTCCGCTGGCGCCGCGAGCTGATCGGAGACTTCGAGCTCAACACGATCGTCAACTACGGCGGACTGCCCTTCGACGAGGCCGAGAAGAGTATCCGGCTGTTCGCAAGTCAGGTCTTGCCTGAGGTTCAATCCTGGTAGACGGCTCGGGCTGGTCGGCCCACCGTGAAAGGGGGATCGAGATGGAACTGCGAGACTCTAAAGCGTTGATCTTCGCGGGCTCGCTCGCGATCGCATGGCTGCTGGTCGGGGCTCCGCGCTCGAATGCCGAAGAACCCTCCGAATCGACTTCCTCGGAGGTCCACGGCAGTCAACCGCAGGAGTCGGAAATCAGCGTTCCGGACCTGAGCAACTATTCGCGAATCCTGATTCGTCCAGTGGATCTCGCCTATACGGTCGCGTTCTCGAAGGACGCCAGCAGGCAGCGCAACAAGGTCGGAAGCGACGATCTTGCGCGAATCCAGCGCTACTTCGTCGAGGCCCTCGAAGAGAAGGTGGCCGGCTCCTACGCGATTGCGACCGAGCCCGCACCCGACGTGCTGCGCATCGAGCCTGTTCTCGTCGACGCCGTCGTGGACAAGAGCGCCTGGCTCGCACCCGCGCGCGATTCATTCAAGACGCGCGACAGGATGTTTCTGGTGGCGCTGCTGCGCGACTCGAAAACGGGGGTGGTTGTTCACCGCGTAGTAGTCGACGCCCGGCCGTTTGGAAACGTCGTTTTCCGACAGAGTGCGCTCGTCTACTGGGAGGACATGCGCTTTCTGCTGAAGCTACTCGCGACGCGGGTCCATTGGGCCCTGGAGAAAGCGCCTCATTCCAACGCCATCGCCGCGATCGTGTCCGCAGGGTCCTGAGCGGACGCGAGTCTTCTGCTGCACGCCAGGGACTTTCGCCGAGTTGCGGACCGACGAGCTTGCGATCAAGGAAGAGGGTCGCCGGGCCGACGCAGCAAGGGCTCTTCCAGGTCCGACACATCGTGCACCGATCGGCCGACGGAATCGAGATCCACTTGAAGGTGAACCCGGTTCTCCTCGACGGCAGCTTCCAGCCGCCGTCGGAGCACACGCCGGATCACGGCGCGAAAGCGTGGGACCAGACAGAGAAAACCAAAGGCGTCCGTCAGAACGCCCGGAGTGACCAGCAGCGCGGCCGCGACCAGAATAATCGCTCCATCGACCAGGGTCGCCGCGGGAAGCTGGCCCGCAGTCATTTCGGACTGCACCTGGCGCATGACGCCCAGCCCTTGATTCCGGGCGAGCGAGGCGCCCACCACGCCAGTCACGACGATCAGGGCCAGCGTGTGGAGGGTTCCGAAGCGGCTTCCCAGCTCGATCAACAGGGCGAGCTCGACGGCCGGCAGAACCACGAACAAGAGCAGCAGCCGTCCCATTCCACGATGATGCCACAACGACTGGCCGGGCGGTTCATCTCGCGAGCACCGTTGTATAATCAGCCCATGTGTCGAAATATCCGAACCCTGCACAACTTCGAGCCGCCCGCCAGCGAGGACGAGATTCGCGACGCCGCGCTCCAATACGTTCGCAAGATCAGTGGAACGCGGAAGCCGTCTCGGGCGAACCAAGCCAGCTTCGATCGGGGGGTCGATGAGGTCACCGCCGCTACCGAACGACTGGTTGCGGACCTGATCACGACGGCGGCGCCGCGCAATCGGGATGTGGAGCTGGCCAAGGCGCGCGCCAAGTGGGAAGGCCGCAGAGCGGAAGCGCGCTGAAGGCTGCGCGAGGCGCTGCCGGCGGCGACGTCCCGTCTCCGCCAGCGTCGGCCAGACCCAGCGCGCGCGGCGGCTCGAGCCGAACGACTAGCGTCGGGGCTCTCCGGCTGTTCTAGGGCGCGACGGCGCCTGGAGAATCGAAACCGTGCGGGTGGTAGGTACCCACGCATAGATTCTCGAGCAGCCCGTAGGCCACCTCGCCGGTGCTGAGATCGAAGCGACAGAGGGTCTCGTAGAGCGGCGCCAGTGCAGCGCGTGCCTCCGCGGTGGAAACGTCGTAGGTCTTGCCTTCTACCTTGAGTGCGCCGTGGTACATCCCGTGTACCCAGTCGGGTTGCGGGATGTAGCCCGAGCCGGCCGCCAGGTACACGGTCCGCAGCGGGGTGGCCTCGATGCGCAGCGGTTTGCCGCTCGGATCCTCCACCTCGATCACCGCGGACTCGAGCTCGCGGGTACCCGATCGGTAGCGGAAGTCGAAGTTCGGGCGGCCCATCGCCTCGATCCTTCCTCCGGCCGCGATGCTGTGGATCTTGACGGACTCTTCTACGAGCCGCTCCCCGTTCATGTCTTCTTCGGCAAAGAGCTTCAGTAGACAATCGTCGAGCTGAATCGGCGCCCAGGTGTGGAAGAACCCGAAACCCTCGAGCGCGGCCTTGACCCGGATGCCCGGCGCTTCGGGCTCACCCACCCCGCGGATCCCCCACGAGTGATCGCGCACGCCCTGCCAGAGATCTGGACTCACAGCGTAATGCTCACCGGCCACCTCGAGACTTCCCGTCCAGGTGCCGACCTGGGAATACCGCGAAGTGTCCATCGATACGCGCCCGTGCGGATGACGTTGAAACGTCCGAGGCTCTTCGACCGCCGGAACCGTGCCATCGAAGGTGAGGTCGAAGTGAAGCCCCCACTCGTTCGAATCGCAGAACACGCGGACTCGCTGCAAGCCTTCGAGGATTTCGACACCAAAGGGGCCTACTCGCGTTTCGGTCCGGTCCGAACCGAGCTCGCGACTGGCACGAACGACGTAGATGGTCTCGCCGTGAGAGACCGACACGAAGGCATCCATCGTACCGAGGTTCGGATACTGCCCCATTCCCGTGATCAGAAAGAGCTCGTCGCCCGAGGGATGCATGTTGAAGTAGTAGCGGTCGTAGAAATTGCGATCGCTGGTGAAGACGCGATCGAATGTCTCGCAGGTCTGGTGGGCCAGAAGCTCGTCCATGGGGCTGAGAGGCATTCGATTCTCCTTTCGGGTTGAGCGGAGGTTATCGAGTTCGACCCCTCCGCGGCAGCTTCCTGGCCCGGTGCAAACCTGGGCCGGCCGCACAGGTCTGGCCCACCCCGCGACGGTTCGGCTCGGAGACGCTTTCATTGGGACGTGTTCGATCTCGAGTGGTCCCAGCTTCGCTCCGGCGGCGCCGCAGCGATCGTCGGAGGGGCGTTGCTGTGGCTGATCTATTTCGACCTCAAGGACTCGCTGCAGAAGGAACCTCGGCTGCTGCTGCTCGCGGCCTTCGGGCTCGGCATGGTCGCGGCCTTGCTGGTCCTGCTGATCTATTGGGCCGCCGAGCAACTCGGCCTTCCCGTCGATCCGGGCGGCTCGCGTAGAGAGATCCTGCTCTATTGCTTCCTCGCTATCGGACCCATCGAGGAGGGCTGCAAGTTCCTCCTGGCCCGCACGGTCATCTTTCGCTGGCGCGCCTTCGACGAGAGAATCGACGGGCTGGTCTATTCGGCCGCTCTGGCGATCGGATTCGCCACTCTGGAGAACTTCTACTTCCTGATCTATCTGCCGTATCTCGACGTCGCCGAGCAGCTGACGCGCGCCGCAGTCGCCCCCCTCACCCACTCGCTGTTCGCTGCGATTTGGGGGTTCGGAGTCAGCCGTGCGTTCTTCGGCGTACGCTCGCGACGCGCCCGCCTCGCCTGGCAGATCTTCCCGCTGCTGCTCGCGATGTTCCTGCACGGCCTCTACGACGCGTTTCTGCTGGCGTGGGACGCCGCGATCCCAGCGAGCGCGACGATCGGGATCATCTGGCTCTTCGTGATCTGGAACGCCCGGCGCGTGTTGCGACCACGCGCTTCGTGAGCCGCACACATTCCGCGTGCGGCCCTCGGCGATTCGTTGTGGACTGTCTCCGGCGGCTAGTGCGACGCGAAGGTGTCAAAGAATCTGGAGCGCAGCGCCGCCCCGCTACCGCTTCGTTCCGCCCGATCCGCGGAATCGCCCACCCGACGCACCGCTTCTGCCCCCACCCAACGCAACGGCTCGGGCTCCCAATTGGACGAGTGGTGGTTCACCCAGGGAAACGTGGCGCGCTCGCTGTCGGCGCCGACCACGAGCTCAGCGAGTGTCCGACCGGCCAGATTGGTGGCAGCGACTCCGTTGCCCGCGTAGCCGCCGATCGCACCCAGACGGGAATCCGCATCCCAATGGACGAAGGGCGCCCAGTCTCGGGTAACTCCCAGGGCACCGCCCCACCGGTAGGCGATCTCTACGCCCTCCAGGACGGGAAAGAACTCGAGCAGCACGCGGTGCACCTGCTCGAAGCACGGCTCGGCAGGATCGAAGTAGTCACAAATCCGCGAGCCGTAGTAGTAGAGGCCTCGTGCGCCGAAGGCCAGGCGATCGTCCGCGGTTCGCTGCCCGTAGGTGACGATGCGCCGCATGTCGGCGAAGGTCTCGCGTTGTTCCAACCCGATCTCCTTCCAGAGCGAATCGGGCAGCGGCTCCGTCGCGATCATCATCGAATGCATCGGGAGGACCGAGCGCTCGAGCCCCGGTAGCCTGCAGCTGTAGGCCTCGGTGCAGCGAAGCACGCTGGTCGCGAGGAGCTTCCCAGCGTCGGTCACCACCTCTCGCGCAGTGATCGAGCGGGCGGGAGATTGCTCATAGATCTCGACGCCGCGGTTCTCCAGAAAAGATGCGAGACCGCGCGCGAGCTTGGCGGGCTGGATGGCAGCGCAGTGTGGCGAGTAGACGCCTCCGAGCGCCCCGGAAATCTGCGCCCTCTCAGAGCAGCCATCCGCGTCGAGCCAGCGAAAATCGGCCGCGGAGAACCCCAGCTCGAGCAACGCGCGGGTCTCGGCCCGAAGTCGTTCGAGCTGCAGGGGGTTGCTCGCGACGGTCAACGTGCCCCCCTTCGCGTAATCACAATCGACCAACGCCGCTTTGGACGCGCGCCCCACCTCGTCGACGGCGTCGAACATGGCGCGCTGCAGAGCGATGGCGCGCTCTCGGGTCGCCGGACGTTCCATCAGCCCGCCGATCCCAGAAAACTCCGACGAGCACCAGCCGCCGTTGCGTCCGGAGGCGCCGAAACCCGCGATCTCGCTCTCGACGATGGCGACTCGACAGCCCGGCTCTTGTTGAATCAGGTAGTAGGCGGCCCAGAGGCCGGAGTAGCCAGCGCCGACGATCGCGACGTCCACCTGCTCTTCACCGCGAAGCGGAGCTCTAGGCTCGATCGGCTCGCCAAGTGCGGCAAACCAGAAGCTGGGAGGCCGAAAAGCGGTCACCATCGGATCAGGTCGAGAACGCGACATTGGCGCGGTATGAAACTGTCTCGGCCATGAGCCTCCTCCCCGTCAAATGGCTGCCTCGCGAGCCGAGGATACGTTCTCTAGCTGATTGAACGAACCCCGCGGGGGGGCATTGTCTTTCCCCGCGGATCGCTCTTTCCAATTTATTTGCTGTGCACCCCACCGGCATCGCATCCCCCCAACGCCTCGGTACCCAATGGTTTGGCGTCCGTCGCCCCAGTCACGGGCTCGCCTTTTTCTGCCACGAACGCCTCGCCGCGACTACTCCTTCCTGGAGGCCAAACCCTTTCCGATGGCGGAAGGCCATCGCGAGGTGCGATCACCGTGACGGCTCGAAGGGGATTGATCAGAGGACTCGGCATCGGGATCGCTGCCTATCTGGCCCTGATCGGTTGTCTGACTCTATTGGGTGTAAGCATCGACGACCTGCGGCCGTACGCTTCGTGCATCGCGACGCCAGACTCCGCCGAAACGCCGGCCGCGGAATGCAGCTGGCTGCCCAGTCTCCCCGACGGCGACCTCTTCAGCGCGACGGGAGCTCTAGACAGCATCAAGCTCTGGGGTTCGAACGTGGTGGACGCGACAATGACCGTTACCGAGAGGTTCGTCGTCCCCTTCACGAATCGTCTCGTCAAAGTCGGCGAGTTCGTGAGCCGGCACTTCAAGCTCCCCTGACAGCGTTGTCCGCGCCAGAACCGACGGCATTACCGAGATGATGCCTTTCTCCCTCAGCCGGGGTCCGTGTAGAACTGCCGCGCCCAGCGTCGGAACTCCACCAACAGATCGTCCGCCTCACAGAAGACGGGCTCTTGGCGGTGAACCTTGTTCTTCCAGATGTCCCAGTCGGCCATCACCCCGCTGGTGATGCCTTTGAACCACTCCTCGCCCGCGATATCCACCATGTTGTTGGTGGCAGTGAGCAGCCAGCGCGTGATCGTATTCTCGCGGTCGATGGGGGTGGTCGAGGTGAACATGAAGAGGCCCACATTGGGTATTCCAGCCGTCTCGACGCTCGAAACCCCGAGCCCCCAGGTGTCGCGAATCAGCTCCATCTCGAACGTGCCCAGCGGTGTCTCCTGCTCGCTCTTGCTCACGGCTTTCAAAAATCGACCGTTGTCGCCGTAGCTGATATCGGTCTCGGGAGTCATCGCCATTCCGTGCACGTACTGGAAGTGGACCGGATCGAGATTGTTCTCCGCCATGTCCTGCATGTGAACCGGTACTTCCAGGTCGAAGTGTCGCGGCTCGCTCCAATTCGGATCCTCGAGCTGCGAAAGGACGGGCACCTCCCAGGAGGGCGGCTTCTCCTCGGAGTGGTGCCACACGAAGATCATCTGATTGCGCTCTACAACCTCCCAAGCACGCACCCGCGCCTTCTGGGGAATTCTCTTGCAGTAGGGTATTTCGATGCAGGCGCCGGTGGTGCCGTCGTACTGCCAGCCGTGGAAGGGACAGCGAACACTCTCTCCGACCACTCGCCCACCATGTCCGAGGTGAGCCCCCAGATGGGAGCAGTGAGCGGAGAGCACCTTCGGTTCGCCTGACCGGGCCCGAAAGAGCACCAGGTGTTCGCCGAAGTAGTAGATCGGCTTGACGTCGCCGGCGACGAGATCTCGACTCCACGCCACGGCGAACCAGCCGTTGGGAACCCCGGGGTCTCGTTGGTCGCTCATGATTTCGACTCCTGTGTCGGAAGCGTGATGGATTCTGCCAGGAACCGCGCGGTGGCGAGTGCGCGGTCGCGCAGCGGATAATCGTCGAGATTCGCCCAGTTGAACATCAACACGTAAAAGGCACCCATCAGCATCTCGGTCAATGTCTCGTGGCTGTGTCGGTCGCTGATGTCACCCAAGACTGCTCCCTCGCGAATGATGGCGCCGAAGGCTTCGTGGAGCTTGCGAACCTGCTCGGGCTCTTCGCCGGTGCCGTGGGCGGCGTGCACGATCTCCGTCAGCAGCTCACCGTGCATCGGGCCGGCCGCGTCGGCGTTGGCGGCGAGGTTCTCGAAGAAGCGCTGAATCCGCTCGCGGGTGCCCACTGGCTGCTTGCGCGCGTCTTCGATGTCAGCCAACAGCCGATCCAATCCGACGCGGGCAATTTCGCGGAGCAGGTGTCGCTTGGATGGAAAGTGGTTGAAGAAGGTCTTGTGAGCGACGTCTGCCCGCTCGCAGATGTCCACCACCTTCGTGGCTTCGATGCCTCGGTCTTCGAAAAGCCAGACGCTTGCGTCGAGAATCCGGTTGTGAACTTCGAGCTTGCGCCGCTCGCGCCGGGTGGGCGCGAGGGTGTCGACCGCGCTCTGGCTGGGATGGGGCATGGCCGTAATTCTGCACGATGGTATACGAGACTGCAACAATATACGGAAGTTGACCTAGATCAGGCGCTCTTTCACACGCAGCCATCTTCTCTATCTATCTGAAAAAATTAAAGAAACTTGATGAAACCGGTATTCGCGTCGGGGAGCAGCCATAATGGGCCGCACCCAGGGAGGCCGTCATGCCCCAGCTCTTCTCCGTCCGCGGTGCGATTCTCGGAGCCGGTTACGGCCTCGCCACCAGCGCAGCCCGGTCGCTGTTGGGGATCCGGATAGTGCAAATCAACCGGATTTCGCCACCGGTCACCCCAACCCTCCAGGGGATTGGTGCCGAGATCGCGCTGCTCGCCGGCTTGGGCCTGGCACTTTCGCCGCTGCTGAAGCTTCGCCGCGGCTGGCTCTGGCACCTGCTGGCGATGACGACGGTGTGGGTGGGCGTCGAGCAAGCGCTCGCCCTCGATTCCCCGCTGTTTCGCGGGATGGCCTTTGGGGTTCCCGCTGGAGCGGGGCTGCTGGTGCTGATCGGCCACGCGATCGCGCGCTTCCGGCGCTGGCTGCCCGTCACGCTCGGTGCACTGCTCTTGATCGCCGGCACTATGACCCCCCACGTCTACCTGGCGCTGACCACTCCTCCCAAAGCTCCGCTCGGCGAACTTCCCGCGGCCCGAGCGGGCGCGCCCGACGTCCTGCTGGTGGTGCTGGACACGGTCCGCGCCCAGAACATGTCCGCCTACGGCTACGAGCGAGAAACCACGCCGAACTTCGACGCGCTCAGCCGCGACGCGGCGCTGTTTCTGGAGGCAACCTCTCCATCGACCTGGTCTCTGCCATCGCACGCATCGCTGTTCACAGGGCGTTTCTCATCGAGCCACGGCGCGCACTTCGAGCATCCCTTTCTGGATGACACCTCGCCGACTCTCGGTGAGGTGTTGATCGACGCGGGCTACGACACTCTCTGCTTCACCGCAAATGCCTTCATCAGCGACTCGATCGGGTTGACCCGGGGCTTTCGGTATTCCGACGAAGCCTGGCGCGACGGCGCGGGCGGCCGCGGTTTCAGCTTCATTCTTCGGTTGCTCGATCGCTTCGGAATCAACGTGCCCGACAAAGGCGGCGCCCAGGTGGCCGAGAACTTCGAGCGTTGGATCGAAGAGCGGCCCTCCGACGGCCCGCCGACCTTCGTGTTCGTGAATTTTCTGGAAGCGCACTTCCCCTACCACCAACTACCCGATGACTACCTGACTCTCTACACCTCGAAGCCTCGCTCGGAGCTCCGCGCAATCAGCGAGCAACTGCTCGGTGCCCAGTTCGGAGGGAGTCAGCCCGACCCCGCCAAGGTGTCGGAGACCGCCATCGCCATGTACGACGGGGGAGTGCTCTACACCGATTATCTGCTCGGCCGTCTGCTCGACGCGCTCCGCAGCAAACGCAAACTCGACGACACCGTGGTGGTGGTGATGGCCGATCACGGCGAGCTGATCGGAGAGCACGGGAGCTATGGGCACGGCCCGTCGCTGATCGAGCCGGGTGTTCACGTTCCACTGCTCGTTCGCTACCCGCCGCGTATTCCCAAGGGAACGCGGATAGCAAGAACCGTCTCCACAGTGGGGGTCTTCGCCACGGTGCTGGATCTGGTCGGTCTCGAGCCGCCGCCAGATCTGCAGGTGGCATCTCTCGTCGGTGTGATCGAAGGCAGACCCGGCGGCGGCCCTGCGATCTCCGAGCGGCACATGGCTCCATTGGCCGGCGACACCGAGCGCAGTGATCCCCTGGTCGGCACGGACCAGCGTTTTCGGTCCTACCGCGAGGGAAGCTGGAAGCTGATCGAAACCTCGAAGGGAGGTCGCCACCTCTTCGATCTCGGCAGCGATCCCAGCGAGAGCATCAACCTGGCGGAAGCCTCTCCAGGAGATCTCCAACGCCTTCGATCGGAGCTGGACGATTGGCGCTCGCTATTCGCCCTGCCGTCCATCGATGGCGTCGTCGAGCACGACGCGGTACCCGACCTGGATCCCGCCGCGGAGCAGCGGCTCCGCGAGCTGGGGTACATCGAATGACGCGCTACGCCCTCCGGAGGCGAAGCTGCGTAGCCCTCGGCTGCTGCTGCGAAGTCAGCTGAGCAGGCCCCGATTTTCTGCTTCCGGATCGGAAACCTGCTTCGGCGGGACAGACGACGGGCACTCCGGGTCTGCTTACCCGATCGGGGGTAGAATGGGCGGGCCCTGGGGCGGCAGCTGGCACCGACGAGGGAGGACCCTGGATGAGCGAGCAAAAGGCGAGAGGAGATCGGCCTCCGGATGGCGACCTCGCGCCTCGCCTTCGCCCGGTGCAGAGGCGGGCGAAGAAGACGGTCGATTCGATCCTGGACACGGCGGGAGAGCTTCTCGAGGAGGTGGGCATCGACGCCTTCAACACGAACCTGCTCGCACAACGCGCGGGTGTCGCCGTGCGCAGCGTCTACCGCTACTACCCGAACAAGCTCGCTGTGATCGTCGGCCTCGCCGAGCGCCAGGCACACGAGTGGCAAGAATCGTTCTCCAGCCTGGTCCTGACGATGAAGGACCCGAATCAGAGCGCGCTCGACGCCTGGTCGCATCTGCTCGACGGCTACGTGACTTACCTCGAGGGCAAACGGGGCCGTTCGGCGATCCGGCGCGCCATGCAGGCGCTACCCCGACTGCGCGAAGTCAATCGTGACGACAACGACGAGCTATCGCGACAGATCGCGGGTGCGCTGCGCGCGCGCGGAGTCGCGCAGTCGGCACCCCTGCTACGGCTGGTGGGTCGCCTGCTGCTGGAGACCAGCGACGCCGCGATCGATGACGCACTGAGCCGACACGGACGGGTGCCGAAGGCGACCCTGGACGAGATCAAGCTGATGCACCGCAGCTATCTCGCCCTCTACGCCGACTGAGCGCTCGGCCAGCTCAGTCTTTGCGACGAGCGTCCGCTGGTCGGGCCGGATCGAACTCGGCGATCGCCACGCCTTCCGATTCCGCCGGCGGATCGATTCCCAGCAATCGAGCGACCGTCGGAGCTACATCGATGCTGCGAACGGGGCCGATGCGTTGGCCCTTGGGCACCCCCCGGCCCATCGCCACAAAGATGGCCCCCATGTCCGGGTGATCCGGAGCGTAACCGTGCTCGCCCGGCACCCAGTCGAGGAACAGACCGCCAAACCACAACAGGGCGGTCTGGGTCCAACTGGCTTCGTAGAATTCGCGCGGGGGTGTGGTCACGGCCATCAGGTCGCCAGTGCGGGTGGGATGTTTCACGCGTAGCGCGTCGGGAATCGAGTCCCTGGTATAGGCTTCGACACCGGGAATCGCGTTCAAGGCGGCGAGCGCCGCTTCTTGGGTCGCCGGGTCTTCGAGATCGACGGCGGCGGTCGAGGATCTGGGAATGATCTTCGCCGGGATACCAGCGGCCTCGAGCGACTCCCGAATCGGCACTCTTTCGGTGACTTCCGTCATGCCGTGGTCGCTGACGATGAGCAAGCTGGTCTCGCGCCAACGATTGCGCTCATCGATCCCGGCCAGTAATCGCGCCAGATGGGCGTCCTGCTCCAGAAGCTGGACGGCAATGTCGGGATGATCGGGGCCCTTCATGTGGCCGACGCCATCCGTCCCGTGCCACCAGGCCATGATGAGGCCGGGACGTTCGCCGGCGGGAAGATCGAGCCAGGCCAGGATCTGATCGACCTTCTCGGCCTCGCCGATGTCGCTATCAAAGGGAGCCATACGGTAGCTGGCACCCACTCCCCGCCAATCGGTCTCCGAACCCACCCAGAAGAAGACGGCTGCCCGCACGCCCTGACGTTCGGCCGCGACCCAGATCGGCTCGGCTTCCAACCAATCTGCCTCCGCCGAGTAGTCGTAGAGACCGCGCTCGCGATCACGAAACACGTTGTCGATGATTCCGTGACGATCCGCATGGGCGCCGGTCGCGAGCGCCACGTGGTTGGGAAACGTGTTCGACGGAAAGACGGGAACCAAACGCTCCGCTCGCAGACCCGATTCTTGCATCCGATCGAGGGCGGGAAGCGCGGTGCGATCCAGATAGTCGTGGCGCACACCGTCCCAGGACAAAACGATGACGACGGGTTCGTCCGCCGTCGCGAGGGTCGAGGGCCCCAGCAGTACCAGAGTCGCGATCACGGTCGTGCACCGGGGGCGCCACCATCCTCGTCTCATCCGGTAACGCCTCCTATCCGCCGTCCAGAGCCTACTGGGAGATCGCGCGCTGCAACAGCGTTGCATCCCGCAAGAGGCGTTCTCGAGCCGCGCGCACCGGGGCAAGGTGCCCACCCGTGATCAGTTGCTGGAAGGCGGGGTCCCCATCGTCGGCACCCTGGCGGATCCGATCGATGCTGGCCTGCATTCGAGTCGCGATGAGCTCGACGAACCCCTGTCGCCGTTCCAGCCCGTAGCTGTCCACGAACTCCCGGAGACGATCGGGACGATCCGAAACGTTCGACCAGCCCAGCTCGCGACATTGCTCGTCGTCGTAGAGCGGGACGAACTGCCAGGCGCTGAAAGCCAGGTCGAATTCCGGAGCGCCGGGGCCCGCCACGTCCCAGTCGAACATGCCCGTGACCCCGGTGGGCCCGTGAACGATGTTGTAGGGCGCGATGTCATTGTGACAGATGATCTCGCCCGGCTGAGCGACGCCGCTCGTGAGCCGCCAACGGGTTCCAGCGGGCTGAACGAAATCGGCGACAGCGTCGTGGTAGCGCCTGATCAATCGTGCCGTCTGGAGCAGCGTCTGCCGCGTTCGCGTCCAACTCGGCCAAGGCCTGGCAGAACCAACTGTCTCGCCTGGTAGATAGCTGAGGATTTCGCGCCCCCGTTCGTCGAATCCGAGGACTCGGGGACATTCGACGAATCCTCGCTTTGCAAGGTGTTCGAGCAGCGCGTGCACGGCGGGCGTCCAGTGGCCCGCTGCGCGCCTCACAGTGTTGGCCACCCGAACGGCGCCGCCGAGATTTCCGCCGGAAAGCTCTTGCTCGCTCACTGTACTCCGCCCGCAATCCAGATTAGCCGACTGGTGCCGCTTGGCGGGGGCGCAAGATCTGGCTGAGCCACTACACTCAGCGCGCTTCGCACCTCGTTGGCAAAGGACACGGCTTGCCCAATATTCCCTGGCTGATCGCCTTCATCAGCAAGCTCCACCGCTTCGTCTACCTGCGTACCAACGGATGGCTTGGCAGCAGGATCTTCCGGATGCGTTTCCTGCTGCTCATCCAGCTGGGCAGACGCACGGGTCGCGAGCGAATCACGCCTTTGCTCTGCGTCGTCGGCGAGGGACACTGGATCGTGGTGGCTTCGAATGCTGGCGCCGACCGCGACCCGGCGTGGTCGCTGAATCTCCGGAATCGACCGGAGGCCCAGGTTCAGTTCGGAAGAGAACGCTTTGCAGCCAAGGCCCGCGTCGCAACGGATGCCGAGTACGAGTCTATGTGGAGGATGCTTCAGGCCTCCTACCCTTATTATGACCAATATCGCGCGCGCACCAGCCGCGACATCCCCGTCATGATCCTGGAGCGAACCAGCTGATCGTTCCCTCCGAGCGGTTGAGCCGGTAGCCGCCCAGCGCTGCGCCCTCTCGAGTTCAGCCCAGTTTTTGAGCGAAGACTTCTTCGTTGAAGCCGACCACTACGGTTTTGCCCCTCCGGATGGTGGGCGCCCTGAGGTTCCCCGTGGGTCCGAGCATGGCGTCAACCAGCTCCTTGCCAGCCTTCCCCCCGGGTTTGAACTCGCTCACCTTCTTGCCCTTGGCGACGAGAACGACCGAAGCTTTCTTGGCAATCTCGGCCGCGTCCTTCCGCCCCAGCTTGCGGCTGGCGGGCACCACTTCCTTGGCCTCGATTCCATGGGCGTCCAAGAACTTGGACGCTCGCGTGCAAGAAGTTCAGCCCTTGCGCGTGTAGTACCAGTCGACGTTTCGTGCCATCGAGACTCTCCTATTTCCTGTGCTGATTCGATTCGACGACCGCGGCGTCGCCGTCCTCCCACGATCTTCATCGCGGCAGGCAGCTGATTCTTCCTTCGCGCCAACGTTCCTGTCAAGACCCTGCGGCACGCCGCTCTGGCAGGTACGTTCTCGACGGGGTGCGGTCGTTCGAGGAGTAGAAATGTCCGAGCAATCAGAGATCCAGGGCACCTGCGACAACCGCTTCGCGAAGGTGCGCGAGACCTTCCAGGCCGGCTTCGAGACCGGCGCCGAGGTAGGAGCCGCGGTTTCGGTCGTGCTGGACGGAGAGCGCGTCGTCGACCTCTGGGGAGGTTGGATGGATGCCGATCACTCCCGCCCCTGGCGTCGCGACAGCATCGTCAACGTCTTCTCGACCACCAAGGGGATGACCGCACTGTGCGCCCATCGCCTGGTCGACGAAGGCCGGCTCGATCTCGAGGCTCCGGTCGCGAGCTACTGGCCGGAATTCGCTGCGGAGGGCAAGGGCGACATTACAGTGAGACAGCTCATCAGCCACCAGGCCGGGCTTCCGGCAATCCGCGAGCAGCTGCCCCAGGAGGCGATCTTCGACTGGGAGACCATGACGAAGGCCCTGGCCGCAGAGAAGACCTGGTGGACGCCGGGGACGCGGCACGGATACCACGCCATCACCTTTGGGTGGCTGGTGGGTGAAGTCGTGAGACGGATCACCGGAAAGAGCTTGGGAAGCTACTTCCGCGAGGAGATCGCCGAACCTCTCGGCGCCGATTTCTTCATCGGATTCGGTCCCGAGCTCGACGACCGCGTTGCCGATCTAATCCAGGGCCCGATCACGGCGGACCCCGGTGGCAGCTTGATGGAGCAGATCTTCGCGGATCCCCAGGGCATGATGGCCAAGGCCTTCATGAACCCACCCGTCCTCGGAGACGTGCCGATGTCGCGAGACTGGCGGGCAGCCGAGATTCCGGCGGCCAACGGTCACGCATCCGCCGCGGGCATCGCCAGCATCTACGGTGCCGTCGCCCAGGGCGATGGGGCGAGCGTCAAGCTGCTGAGTGGTGAGGCGATCGAGCGCGCGCGGCAGGAACAGGTCAACGGCAAGGATGCGGTGCTGCCGCTGACGACGCGGATTGCAAACGGCTTCATGTTGGCTCCCGAGTCGGAGCCCTGCGGTCCCAATCCGGCCGCCTTCAATCACGCGGGAGCGGGCGGCTCGCTCGGTTATTGCGACCCCGAAGCCCGCGTAGGATTCGGATACGCGATGAACAACATGCACATGGGCTTGTGGCTCGTGGATCCACGCGCCCGGGCACTGGTCGGCGCCGTACACGCCTGCCTCTGACGAGCACTCCGAAGCGGAGCTCTAGCGAACGCTCGCCGCCTTGATGGCGGACCCACGAAAGGGCGAGGCGAGCCTGCAAGCCGCTCTCCACCCCGGCCGTCGCAAACGATAGAATCACGGCCCGGGCCCCCGTTCAGGGCCGGCCTCGGACCAGGAGGGAGCCGTGGGCTACGACGAGTATCAACTCTTGAAAATCGACGTCTCGGGCGGCGTTGCGCGAGCGCGCGTCGATGCTCCACCGATCAATGTCATGACCCTGCCGCTGTTCGGCGAGCTCACGAAGTTCGGCCAACAAGTCGGCGACGATCCGGACGTGCGGGTCGTGGTGCTGTCCAGCGCAGACCCGGCCTTTTTCATCGCCCACTTCGACGTCGAGGCCATCCTGCAGTTTCCGACCGATCGTGAGCCGGAGCGCACAACGAACAACGTTTTTCATCAGATGTGCGAGCGTTATCGAACCATGCCCAAGGTGACGATCGCCCAGATCGAGGGCCGGGTAGGGGGCGGTGGATGCGAGCTGATCCAGAGCTTCGACATGCGTTTCGGCGTCATCGGCGAGACGACGATCAACCAGATGGAGGTTCCTATCGGCATCCTGCCCGGCGGCGGCGGCACCCAGCGCTTACCACGCCTGGTGGGTCGCGGCCGAGCCCTCGAGATCATCCTGGGCGGCGACGACCTGGATGCCGTCACGGCAGAGAAGTGGGGCCTGCTCAATCGCGCCTTCGCTCCCGACGAAATCGCTCCCTTCGTCGACGCGCTCGCCCGCCGCATCGCTTCGTTTCCCCAAACCGCGCTCGAACTCGCCAAGCAGTCGGTGAACGCTGCGGAGCTGCCCCTCGCCGAGGGCTTGGTGGAAGAGGGCTACCTCTTTGCAAAGCTGCTGCGCACCGAGGAAGCCCAGGTAAACATGCGACGATTTCTGGATCTCGGCGGCCAGACCCGCGAGGGAGAGCTCCACATGGGAGACCTCTGCGAGAAGCTCGGCGCGGACTGACGCGTGCCGCCAGCGTGGCGACGGCGCATGGGGAGCAGCCACTGCCAGCGCGCCGTGCTCGCGCGATCAGAGGAGTGAATCGGTAGTTGATCGAAATCTTCGTGGATGGCGACGCTTGTCCCGTCAAGGATGAAAGCTACGTGGTTGCCACGCGCTACGGGATTCATGTGACGCTGGTCGCCAACTCGCGTCTCCAGGTGCCGCGAGATCTCGGAGTCGAGATGGTCGTGGTCGATCAGGGACCCGACGCGGCGGACGACTGGATCGTGGAGAATGTCCGGCCGGGAGACGTGGTGGTGACGGCGGACATCCTGCTGGCGGCGCGCTGCCTCGAAGCCAACGCCCGTGTGCTCGGTACCAACGGTCGAATCTTCGACGAAGACTCGATCGGCCACCTCGTTGCGACCCGAGATCTCAAGACACAGCTGCGCGAGTCCGGAGTCATGTCTGGCGGGCCAGCCCCCATCGCCGCAAAGGATCGCTCTCGCTTTCTCTCGAAGCTCGATGAGCTGGTCCAGCGCGGCCTGCGCGAAAGTGATTCGAGCTCAGGATGAAGGGAGCCCGTTGACCAGTATCAGCGTTCCCGGCGTTGATTCCTGGCGCAGGGGAATGATTGCTTGATAGTCGGCGGAGTCGTACCAGGAACGGAAGGCCTCCTGGGACGGAAACTCGAGGATGACGGTGCGCGGATGGGCGATCTCGCCCTCGATCACTTCGGCCGACTCGTCGAAGCCCAGAATGCGGCCTCCGCCCGCCTGGATGGTCGGCATCACCTTGGAGACGTACTGGTCGAGCATCTCGCGGTTCTCGATGCGACCCTGCGCGACGACGTATACGGGCATTGTCATTCTCCTTTCGGTTGCGATGGCGACTGAGCTTCGACGCCCGGATCGTACCATTTCCGTTTCGAGCGATCGGCCGGGACAACTTCGGCCACAGCTCCAGCAACCAGCATGCTCTCCCGTTATCTTTGGGACATCGTGTTGCAACGCGGGCCCGAATACCGCGGCCTCGTCACGGCCACCTGGGATCTCCTACGCGGAGACACCTCGAGCTGGCCAGACCGAGATTTCTACCTCGAGCTGATTCGGGCATCGGGCCAACCCGCGCTCGATGTGGGTTGTGCGACGGGTCGGCTGCTGCTCGACTATCGAGCACAGGGCATCGATATCGACGGCGCGGACGAGTCAGCCGAAATGCTCGACCTCTGTCGTGAGAAGGCCGCCGAGCTCGGAATCGAGGTGGCGCTCTACCAACAGCGGATGGAGGAGCTTCGACTTCCCAGAACCTACGCAACGATCCTCGTACCCTCGAGCTCCTTCCAACTATTGAACCGCCCAACCGATGCGGAGCAGGCGCTGCGCCGCTTTTCGGATCACCTCCAGCCTGGCGGGCTGCTGGTGATGTCGTTCATGGAGCTCTGGCGGGCGGGTGAGCCACTTCGCCAGGAGCGGCTGGCAGAACAGGCGAAGCGCCCCGCGGACGGCGCGACGATTCGACATTGGGAAGACAGCCAGTTCGAGCCTCAGGAACAGATCGCGCGCGCGCTCGGTCGCTATGAAATTGCCGTCGGGGGGGCAACCACCGAAACAGTTCATCACGAGTATTGGATCCGCTGGTACACCCAGCGCCAGGCCCGGGAACTCTATTTCCGCAACGGATTCGACGACCTATCGGTGGTTCGCGAGTTCACCCGACAGCCGGCGATCGAGCGCAACCGCATGTTCTGCGTGATCGGACACAAGCCACGCCCGATCGACTGACTCAATGCCCGGGTTCATTCGGTGGCGAGCAGCTCTCCCAACATATTCTGTTCGCTGGCCATGAACTCCGCTCTGAACCCTTCCACCTGTGGCTGGACGCGTTGCATCAGCTTCGGCATGACCTGCTCCGACAGCTCCGAATTCTCCTGGGAAACGCGCCGCCCGACGGCGCTTTCGTAGAATGCGATCAGCTGTTGCAGCTCGAGCGGCGAGAAACGTTCCGCGTACGCGGAGGCGTAGATCTCTCGCGTCAAAGTGCCCAGGTCCAGATTTCGAAAGAAGTGCTTCATGGCGTCTGCGTATCGATCCGACATGCCCGCGAGGTACTGGCGCGCAACCTCCTGGCGGTCCGGCGGAAGCTGAGCAAGTTGGCCCTCTTGTAGAGCGACCTGCTGCTCCATGCCCTGCCGCATCAGCTGCGCGAGAACAGAGATCATCTGCTCCGATTCCGAGTCAGGCACCATCAAGGACATGAGGTGAACCGCCAGTGCCGGTGAATCCAGGTTCTCGGCCTCGGCGGAGATCGCAGTCTCGAGCAGCAGTGCAAGAGCGAGAGAAGCGGCCATCAGGAGAAGTAGGGCCCGTCGCATGAATCCTCCGCCGCTCAAAGGAGCGTTGCGTTACCCATCGAGCGTCAGTTGTCGGGCATCCAACGGTAACACGACCCGATGGTCCGTTCGCAGACCACTAGAGGGGCGGCCCCACCGCGACGCCGAGGATCGTCATTCAGAGTTCCTCGGCCAGCACACCTTTCTCGCGGAACGCTTGCTCCAGCCCGGGCATGTGCACGCATTCGAACTTCAATCCATCGGGGCCCAGGAAATAGAACGCGTAGTAGCCAAGGCCGTCGTCCGCGTAGGGAAACTCGGCAGGAGCATCCAGCACGCGGCCGCCCAGACCCTCTACGACGGCGTGCAGCTGGTCGACCTGATCGTGAGACGCCAGATCGAACGCCACGTGATGGAGGCCAGGTGCATACAGCTGGAACTCACGAGAGGCGAGCTCGGACGTCGCCTCCCAGACGTTGAACGCAATCCCGTTGGAAGCGTTTCGCAGGATCGTGCCGAGTGAGTAACCGAGAAACTCCAGTACGGGGCCGAGAAACGCCATCGCGCTGTCGAGATCGGTCACGGTGATCGAAACGTGATTGATGGAGCCCTGCAACACGACCGATGCCGGCGCTAGGAATCTGGGCCGATCTCTCGCGAGTGCGTCGCGATGATCGCCAGGGTGAGCGTAGACTCGCGTGTCAGGGTCACTCCGGAGACCACCAGGGACAGAACTCCGAGAGTCAGGAAAACGATCGCGGGCGACTCCGGCCACTGAGACCACCAGACGGAGACCGCTCCGCAGAGGCCGCTGAGCGCAAGAGCTGCGGTTGCGAAATACAGCGAACACATGGCGATCGCAAGCAGCCGGGCGCGGCCTGCAGCGTGCACCGCACACTGCTTGGCCTCGCGGGTTTTCTCCACGAGAAGCTGGTGGATGTTTTCGTGGACTGATTCAAAACGCGCAGAGGTGGAAACGAGAAGCAACCCGACCCCTGGCAACAGCAGGAGTGGGCTGACCCAGGAAACCGTTTCGGACATGGCCGCTGCCCCCGCCGATGGGTACGACAATCAGCATAACACTGGTGAGCGCCGAGCCGAAGACGCAAACCGCAGGGGAGGCCCGCCTACGGATCGTCGGTCAGGAATCTCATTCGGGGATGTAGGCGACCTCGAGCTTGAGATCGTCTGGGTCAGCGAAGAAAACTGCAAAGTAGCCATCCGAGTAGCCCGGCTGACCCCCATAGTCGACAGGTGGGTCGAGCACCTTCGCGCCGGCCGCCAGCATCGCCTCGTGGACGCGATGCACGGCTTCGCGGGATTCCGCGTGAAATGCCAGATGGTGTGGCCCCGGCTCATAGCGATCATATTTGCGGTCGCGGCTCTCCGCTCGCGCAGGACGCACTTCTACACCGAAGGTCGAGCCGTTGGGTTGCTTGATCCACCACGCCGCCCGCTGCGGGCGATCGCCGGTCCATTGGGATCCGGAAATCTTCCAACGCCGGTAGCCCAGTGCTCGAAAGAAGGTGTCGTAAAAGGGAATCGATCGGTCGGGGTAACCGGCCGAGATATCGATGTGACTCAGGCTTCCCGTGATCGACACGACGTCCAACGTACCACCATCAGCGCTCGGGCCCCTGGGCCGAAGCCGGAATCAGCACGGATCGAGCCGGACCGCGAGCGGAGGAGACGAATCGCCGCCCGGTTCGAGCAGCCTATTCAGCAGCGCGGTCACTCGAATGACCGCCTGATATTTGTCGAGAAACTCCTGCAAGACTGAAAGCGATTCGGCCCCCTCGACGACGGTTGCGAGGAAACACTCTTGGGACCCGGAACGAGCGAGCTCCACCCGAGGGTCGACCCGCAGGCGTTGGTACCAACTGTTGCTGCGGTTGCCTGGAGCCACCCACTGTCGACCGTCGTGATCAACCACCCAGACCCTGGCAGCGTGGGCCTCGCCGTTCAGGTCTCGCGTGTAGATCACGACGACCTCCTCGGATTCGATCAACGCAACCGACAGCGCGATCGCCAGGAGGGGCAGACCGACCACAACTCCAAGGCCGACGATGAGCGGCCGCACTAGCCAACCGATCCAGCCACGGCCAGGATTGCCATGAGAGGCACCTAGGCGGGCGAGCTTCCGCCGGACGCGAAGAAGACCATCAGCGTCACGTCTTCTTCGATCTCGAAGAACGAGTGCTTCGAGGTTGCCCGCACGTAGAGGATCGAACCGGGCCCGATGGGTCTTTCCTCTCCGTCCAGCCGCAGGCGCCCCCGACCCCGGATCACGAAGTAGACTTCGTCTTCGTCGTGGGGGCCCTGGAGATCCTTGGCGCCCGCCTGAAGCGTATAGATCCCGCAGCTGAGTGAGGGAACCCGCAGGAACTCGCGATACGGTTCGCCTGACGCGTGCTGCGCCTCGATCTCCGCGTCGAGTTCGAATGTTTTCCAATCATGATCGGACACGGTCAGTGCCTCCGCACGGCGCTCTCGTTGTTCGCGGCCAGCCGCGCTATCCCATGAAGAAGGCGTTGAGCTTGTTGCCGTCGGGGTCGCGAAAGTAGCCAGCATAGAAGCCATCTCCGCGCGGCCCGGGAGCGCCCTCGTCCGTTGCGCCGAGCTCCATGGCCTTCTTGTAAAGTGCGTCGACCTTCTCCTGGCTATCCGCGTTCAGCGCCACCATCACACCATTGCCGACCGTCGCCGCCTTCCCGTCGAAGGGCTGGGTTACGGAGAGAGCCGGCGTGCCGGGTGAGGTTGCCCAGGCGATGAAGGTCTCGGTGTCCATGAAACGGGTGGCACCGACCTCGGCAAGGAGCTGGTCGTAGAACGCTGCGGCCTTCTCAATGTCGTTCGTTCCGATGGTCACGTATCCGATCATGTCTTCTCCTTCGCGTACGGCGCCCGGCGAATCCGGGCTCGGGCCAGCGGGCCGCGGCCAAGAGCGGCACTGAAGCGATCCGAGAACGTTATCAAAAATGGGGCGACAGCCGGCGAATCAGGGCTCCCGTGGATCCAGCCGGTAGACGAAACGGTCCGCATCGAACCCCTCGAGCTCACCTGGCCGACCCACCAGCACGGCCCTCAGGGGATAGATCCGGCCCCCGAAGCGTGCGCGCACCCGGGGATCGGCGCGGATGTTCTCGAGCCACTTCCGGCCCTCCGCCGGATCTACATAGAGCAGGCCATCGCGCACGAAATAGTTGAGCTCGACGGAGTACGGGTCGTCGGGTCGTGTTTCGAGATCGATGAAGTGGTCGGTCACGAAAGACCAATCCGTCACACGCTCTTGCACGACGTCGCCCGACAGCTCGCCTCCGGGAATCACCAGGAGGGGTCCGCCGCAGCCGAAGCTCAACGTCGAGGCAACCAATGCGAGTATGATCCAGATCTTCACGTGCGATCCTCCGGTCATCGACCCCTTTCCCCCGAACGAGCAGACCCTTCACAGGGCACCGTGGTACCGTAGCATTGGGGCCACGAGGTGTTCCGATGGAGAAGTCACGCGAGGGCGGATGTCAATGTGGGGCTCTGCGTTACGAGTTCTCGGGTCAGCCGATCGTGGTCGTCGCCTGCCACTGCTTGGATTGTCAGCGACAATCGGGAAGCGCTTTCGGCCTGAGCATGGTAGTGCGCGGTGACGCGTTCCGGTGGCACTCGGGCAATCCGGCCACTTTCGTCACGAAGGCAGACAGCGGGATCCCGAAGAAATGTGTCTTCTGCCCGGCGTGCGGGACGCGCATCTACAACGCACTAGACAGCATGCCCGATACATTCAACCTCAAGCCGGGCACACTGGACGACACCTCGTGGTTCGAGGTGTCGTTCCACGTCTGGACCAAGCGAAAGCAACCGTGGCTCGTGATTCCAGAGGGCTGTCGGACCTTCGACGCGAATCCCGGCTGAACGAATTCATCTGAACGCCTGGCTGCTTTCTCGCCTCAGGGCGCTGATCCCAGAATTAGCCCCGTACAGCGACGCTATCCTGTGAGCGATGAAAGACGCAGTCGTTGCAGTATTGCGTGATGGCGACCGGGTGCTCGTGATTCGGCGCGGCTCCGCGGTTCAGCGCCCTGGCTATTGGACACCCCTGAGCGGAACCGTCGAGGCGGGGGAGAGCCAGAGGGACGCTCTGGTACGAGAAGTGCGTGAAGAGGTGAGCCTCGAGGTTCGTCCGATTGCGAAGGTCTGGGAATGCCCGACCGACGATGGGCGCTACCGCCTCCATTGGTGGACCGCCGAGGTGGAAGGTGGGCGGCTCGCGCC
>CAXMOC010000106.1:0-5988 GCA_964194865.1 uncultured Opitutales bacterium
CTGGCAGTTCGACGGCGTCCAGGAGATCGCACCGCAGCTCGAGTTGGTCGGCACCGATGAGAGTCGGATTTCGCCGGAATCGTTCCGGAAGCTGGTGCTGGATTTCCTGGAAGTCGCCGAGCCTGCGTGGGATCCCTACGACGCCTGAGCGATTGCCGGTGTTTGTGTCGGGCGGCTGCGGCGCGTCTCGAGACTGCCGGGAGCCGCGCGGTACCGTCGGCTCTGATAGCCTGCATCTCTGGCTGTGGTTCGAGATCATCACGACCGACCGAATATCGAGAGCAATCGATTGCGTGAACCCATCCCCAGAGTCGATGTCAGCCCCATCCTAGGGGGTGATTTCGACTCCAGAGCAGGTCGGAGCGTCCTCGAACAGATGCGAGCGGCCTGCGAAGAGATCGGCTTCTTGACGATCGAGGGCCACGGTGTGCCGCTCGCGCTACTCGATGCGGTGGCGGAGGCCGGCAGACGCTTCTTCGAACTTCCGGCCGATACGAAGCTGGAGGCCGCGCCGCGGCCTTGGAACCGCGAGAGCCCGAATCGATATCGCGGCTACTTCCCCAGCTCGGTCAACGGAAAGGAGGGGTTGGACATCGCCGACCCGGCTTTGGGGGCGGAGATGGGCGAGCTGCTGGAGCGACCCTACTACGAGCTGAATCGCTTCCCCCCCGGATTGGATGCAGAGTGGTGCGCGTGTGTATCCCGCTATTTCGCCGCGATGTTCGAGCTGGGCGAGCTGCTGCTTCGGGGCTTGGCCACCTCGATTGGTGGCGATCCCGACCGTCTGGCCGCAGGCCTCGCTAGGCCGCGCAGCCTGACCACCCTGCGCTTCAACTACTATCCGCGGCTCGCGGCGCCCGTCGAGGTCTCCCGTCAAGACGGCGTGGCGCTCTCGTGCGAGACCCACGTGGACTCCAGCTTGCTCACGCTTCTCTACCAGGACCAGCAGGGCCGGCTACAGGTTCGAGATCGTGAGGCCCATTGGCACGATGTGCCCTTCGATCGCGAGGGCCTGGTGGTCAACACCGGCCTCGCCCTGCAGGCACTCACCGGTGGCGCCTTCGTGGCCACGCATCATCGCGTGCTGTTTTCATCGACACCGCGGCTCTCGATCCCCTTCTTCATCGAGCCCGCCTACGATTTCGAACTCGATCCAAGCTCGCTCGATCTTCCATGCTCGGTTGGATCCGAGCCGCTGGCCTACGAGAAATTCCTGGAGCGCTCTTTGCGTAAGTTCTCCGAGTACGAGCGCTCGCTGTGATCGCGCCGGGAAGTCCTGTTCGATTCGGCTGGACACGATAGTGGAGTGCTTCGACGCGAGCGCGCCGCAGCTGCAGTATGAAGGGGGGCGAGTGTGAAACGACGCCAGGCCTGGTTGTTTGTAGCCGTGCTGGTGCTGTTGGTTGGTTGCGACCACGCGGCGAAGCGCGTCGCCCAACATGCGCTGGGCGAGTCGGGCGGGTTCTCGCTGGTAGCGGACATGGTTCGGTTCGAGCTGGTCACCAATTCCGGAGCCTTCTTGAGCATGGGGTCCGATCTTCCCAGTGGTGTGCGCGATCTGATCTTTCTGGGTCTGGTTCCCTGCGTGCTTCTCATCGTTTGCACGTTCGCGATCCGATCGGGCTTGTCGTCGGGTTGGCCGCTGCTCGGCTTGGCGTTGATTGCCGGGGGGGGCCTGTCGAACTGGCTCGACCGGCTCCTGCATGGCGGCGCCGTCACCGACTTCGTGAGCGTGGGCATCGGGCCCCTACGGACGGGTATTTTCAACCTCGCCGATGTCTCGGTCATGGCGGGCGCCGCCCTGCTGCTGTTCTTTGCCCGGCCGCCGGTCGACGAACCAGCGGAAGCGCAGCCGGATGCCGGTTCGGACCCCAGTTGAGCAGAACACTTTGAGAGTCCGAATCCTGCAGCAAGATTCGGAGTGGCTGAAGCCAGAGAGGCTGCTCGCTCTAGTCTGGCTCTTGGGAGATCGGAATGGCGTGGTCTGAAGCAAACATTCCCGACCTGAGCGGTCGTGTGGCTGTTGTCACGGGTGCCAACAGCGGGATCGGTTTCGAAACCGCGCGCGCACTCGCCGCGAAGGGTGCCCGGGTGGTGCTCGCTTGCAGGAATTCGCAGAAGGGCGGCGAGGCGGAGCGACGTATTCTAGCCGAGGCCCCGGGGGCCCAGGCTCGGTTCGTGCAGCTGGATCTGGCGTCACTCGGGTCGATCGCCGCGTTTTGCAAGGACTTGGCGGCCTCGGAGTCGAAGCTCGACATTCTCTGCAACAACGCCGGCGTGATGATGCCGCCGCTCGGCCGTACCGCCGACGGCTTCGAGACTCAATTCGGGACCAATCACCTCGGCCACTTCGCCCTCACCGGTGGACTCCTGCCACTGATTCGCACGGCGCCCGACGCGCGCGTGGTTTCGGTGAGCAGCCTGGCTCACTACTGGGGACGCATTGACTTCGAAAACCTCAACGCCGAAAGGCGCTACAACCGAACCCTCGCCTACGGCCAGAGCAAGCTCGCCAATCTTCTCTTCATCCGAGAACTCGAAAGAAGGCTGCGGGCCACGAGCGCGTCGGCGATTGCAGTTGCGGCTCACCCGGGCTCGACCCGCACCAATCTCCAGCAGCACTCCCGACTCATGCACACCGTGGTGCGAGCATTCTCGCAGAAGCCACCGGAAGGAGCGCTGCCGACTCTCTACGCGGCCACGGCTACCGGGTTGAGCGGCGGCGACTACTTTGGGCCGGGACGAATGCTCGAGATGGTCGGGCCGCCCGGCAAGGCCCGGTCGACTCCGGCATCCAAGAGCTTGGGGACCGCGCGAAGGCTCTGGGAGGTCTCCGAGGAGCTGACTTCGGTCTCGTTCCCCATATAGCGCTCTGCTGTTACTCGGCGGAGTTCCGTGAGCATCGTGAGGACCAGATCGCGGGAGTTCGATAGGGTGGTTTCATGTACGTTCGGTTATCCATGCAGCCATCACCGATGAGTGCGATTTCGAATACAGCAAGTGTCGGAGGAAACTCATGACCGTTCCGTTCTGGTGTCTCCTGGCCGCCATGCTCATTCCGATCGTGCTCTCTGGCGTGGGTGGCTACTTCAAGAGCAAGCAGTTCGGAGTACTCGACAGCCACAACCCGCGCGACCAGGGCGCGCAGCTCGAGGGCGCCGGAGCGCGCACCTGGGCCGCCCAACAAAACGCCTGGGAAGCTTTGGCCATATTCACTGGCGCCGTCATGGTTGCGCATCTCGCTGGCGCAGATCCCGGCGCCTCGGCCACGGCGGCCTTGGTGTTCGTGGCCAGCCGAGTGCTGCACGCCGTCTTCTACATCACGGATCTCCCGCCCCTGCGCTCGACCGCCTTCCTGGTCGGCCTGGGGTGTAGCCTGTGGCTGGTCGGTCTGGCGGCTCGCGCGTAACCGCCAGCAGAACCGGCCAGCTTCGTTGGCGAACTTCCTATTGATTCGCGGGGCCTGCCAGCGAACTCGTCAGCCGATTTCGACCGGGGTGCCGATCGCGACCTGATCGAAGAGATCGATGATGTCGGCGTTTCGCATCCGGATGCAGCCGTGCGAGGCGGGTGTGCCGATCGCCGCTTCTTCGGGCGTTCCGTGGATGTAGATGTAGCGGCGCATGCTGTCTACCCGGCCGGAACGATTGCGTCCCGGCTCGAGCCCGCGCAGCCAGAGGATCCGAGTCAGGATCCAATCTCTTCCCGGCTCCGCCCGCATGAGTTCGGCGTCGCAGACCTCTCCCGTGGGCCGTCGCCCCGCGAAGACGGCACCCTCGGGGGCGCCTGCACCGATCTTGGCTCGCACCTCGTGCAGCCCGCGCGGCGTTTGCTCGCTTCCCTCCTGCTCGCCCGCGCCGAGGGCCGCGGTCGAAACCGCAAAGCGAGCCAGCACGCGCGGCCCTTCCAGGAGCTCGAGTGTCTGGGAACCGAAGTCGATTCGGATTCGCTGCTCAACCATCGCGCGCGAGCCGAGGGCGCGTTCTCAATCGGAGTAGATCAGGCGCGATAGCGATTCGGCGACGCAGCCGGGCTTGGCTTCGCCTTCGATCTCGATCGTCACGACCTGCTTGAGCTGAAGCGTATTGGGAGCCTTGCGCTCCACCGACGCCAGACTGCGTCGGGCGCGAATCCGCGCGTCGACCTTCACCGGCGCCGGGAAGCGCACCTTGTCGAGGCCGTAGTTCACGCCCATTACGATTCCCGCATAGGCCTTGGGGTCTACCGGCGGAATCTGGGAGCCGAGGTGTGGAAGCAGGGAAAGCGTCAGGAAGCCGTGCGCAATGGTCACCTTGTAGGGAGAGAGCTTCGCAGACTTTTCGGGATCGATATGAATGAACTGATGGTCCAGTGTGGCGTCCGCAAACTGGTTGATGCGCGCTTGATCGACCTGCATCCACTCACCGACGCCTTCTTCGTTGCCGATATGCTTCTCGAAGCGTGCCAAGGCACTCTCAGCGTGACTCATCAGAGGCTCCTCCTGGGGGTCCGGGGATGGAGCAGGACCCGAATCCATTTGAGCGACATATAGCTCATGCTGGCCGGTGGGCTCTCGAGAAGCGTCCCAACCGCGGTCGTGAAAGTGGCATCCGCCCCGTCGAGCGACGCCATCGAAGCCGACTTTCAGCTGCTCCGCTAGCTTCAGCTTCGGCGAGGCCTATGGGATGTGCCGGCGCATTGGGTCGAGCTGAATTCGTGCCAGCTCGGGCCCCAGAGGGAAGTCCTTGATCGAGCTGTTCGTTCCAGGTCGCTTGTGTCTCTTCGGAGAACATTCCGACTGGGCCGGAGAGTATCGACGCACCCATCCGGAGATCGCTCCGGGACACTGTCTAGTGGCTGGCACCGATCAGGGCTTGCACGGTCGGGCAGAGCGCATGGCCGGCTGTCTAGAGATCAGCAGCGAGTTTTCCGAGCGACCGCGCGAGTTGCCCCTGCGCTTGGTCGCGGATTCCGAGTCGCTGCCGGCAATCGCCGCGAGCGAGAGCTTCTTCAGCTACGCGGCGGCGACCTTTGCCGAGCTGCGCGAGCGCTACGGCCTGGACGGTCTACGGCTGACCGTGCGATCCAACCTGCCCGTACGCAGTGGCCTCTCCTCGTCGGCGGCAATCTGTGTGCTGGTGGCCCGAGCCGCATCGCACGTCTACGGTCTCGGACTCTCCATCGAACGCGAGATGGAGATCGCCTATGCGGGGGAGCGCCGGACGGGCTCCGAATGCGGACGGATGGATCAGGCCTGCGCGTTCGGACGCGGCGCGGTGGCGATGCACATCGACGGCGGGTCGCTGCGCTTCGAGCCGATCGAGCCGGGAAGCGGCCTGCATCTGCTGATCGTGGATCTGCGCGGAGCGAAGGACACACGCAAGATCCTGTCCGATTTGAACGCTTGCTTTCCGACGAAGCGAGGGCCGATCGCGGCGGGCGTGCGCCGGGCCTTGGGGGAACGCAATCGCGAGATCGTGCAGCGCGCCGAGCAGCACGTGATGGCAGGGGATGCGCGTTCACTCGGCGAGCTGATGACCGATGCGCAGCGCGTCTTCGACCAGCTGGTTGCGCCCGCCTGCTCGGAGCTGAAGGCGCCACGTCTGCACGAGGTGCTGTCGCACCCGGCTCTTGCCGAACTGGCCTGGGGGGCGAAAGGAGTCGGTTCCCAGGGCGACGGCTGTGCCCAGATCGTGGCGCGAGGTGCTGCCGAGCGAAGTGCCCTGGCTGCACGCCTGGAATCCGAGCTCGGTGTGGGCTGCTTGCCGATGACCCTCGAGCCGTAGCCTTGTCGGCTCGAGGATCTGCTGGCGAGTGGCGGTGGGCGCTGGGCTCTGCAGCCGCGGAGAGGTCGGAGCATGGAGCCCGGCGCGTGAAGGGGCGACCGAGGCGGTCGAGGACCTGGGTGCTGCTTGGCTGCCAATTCCTGCTTTGCCTGGCGGGCCTGATGGCCACATCCCAGGCGGCAACGGCATTCGACGAAGCGCTCTACGCCGAGCTGTTGCAGCG
>CAXMOC010000107.1:0-2527 GCA_964194865.1 uncultured Opitutales bacterium
AGTGCAATCTTTCTCAACTGCACACTGAAACGATCAACGGAGCTATCCCACACCGAGGGCCTAATCCAGATCTCGAAGCAGATCATGGAGAAAAACGGCATCGAGACGGAGCTACTGCGGCCCGTGGATTACGAGATCGCCTACGGCGTCCAGCCCGACATGAAGGAGCACGGGTGGAAGCAGGACGACTGGCCGGAGATCCTCGATAAGGTCATGGCGGCCGACATCCTCGTGATCGGCACCTCCATCTGGCTCGGCGAGAAGACCTCGGTCTGCACTAAGGTCATCGAGCGACTCTACGCGGCCTCCCATCTGCTGAACGACAAGGGGCAATACGCGTACTACGGGCGGGTCGGGGGTGCGCTCATCACGGGTAACGAAGACGGGGCGAAGCACTGCGCCATGAACATCCTGTACTCGCTCCAACACCTCGGCTACGTCATCCCGCCCCAGGCCGACGCCGACTGGCTGGGCGAGGCGGGGCCCGGGCCCTCCTATCTCGACGAGGGCTCCGGCGGCCCCGAGAACGACTTCACGAACCGCAACACCACCTTCATGACATGGAACCTGATGCATCTGGGGCACATGTTGAAGGAGGCGGGCGGCATCCCTGCGCACGGCAACCAACGCTCCGAGTGGGACGCGGGCTGCCGCTTCGACTTCGACAACCCCGCCTACCGCTAGCCTGACGCGAGCGAGGTCTCTGGCATGCCCCCCGAAAGGCCGCCCCTGCGCTCTTCACGGTCGGCTCTGACCTGAACTGGGATCCTGTGGACCCCTCCTCGATCGCGTTCATTGCCCTGGCAGTCTGCCTCTTCGCCGCGTTCTCCCAGAAGGCCGAACGCAGCCCGCTCACCGCGCCAATGTTCTTCGTGGGCGTCGGCTTCCTCCTGGGGGACGCGGGACTCGGGTGGGTGCATCTCGGAATCGACGGGTCGGCGATGCATGTCCTGGCCGAGCTGACGCTGGTTTTGGTCCTCTTCACTGACGCTGCGCGGATCGACATCGCGTGCTTACGACGGGAAGAGAGCCTCCCGACGCGACTGCTGGGTATCGGGATGCCCCTCACCATCGCGGCCGGTGCGGCGGCGGCGATCGCGGTGCTTCCGGGACTCGGGTGGGCGGAAGCCCTGCTGCTGGCAGCGATCCTCACACCGACCGACGCCGCGCTCGGGCAGGCCGTCGTGACAAACCCGCTCGTTCCGCTGAGAATTCGCCAGAGCCTCAACGTGGAAAGCGGGCTCAACGACGGCATTGCACTTCCGGTCGTGCTGGTGTTCGCCTCCCTGGCCCGCGCGCACGAAGACGCGGTTGACGCTAGCTATTGGCTCCGCTTCGCCGCGCTCGCTGTCACCCTGGGTCCGCTCGTGGGCGCAGCCGTCGGTTTCGTGGGTGGGCGCGTCGTTGCCTGGGGAACCCAGTCCGGCTGGATCAACTCGGCATTCCAGAGGATCGCTGGCCTTGGCTTGGCGTTGCTCGCCTTCGGGGCAGCAGAGTCTGTGGGCGGGAACGGATTCATCGCTGCGTTCGTAGCTGGGCTGACGCTCGGGAACACTGCCCGAGGCGTTTGCAAGTGCCTTTACGAGTTCGGCGAAGCGGAGGGCCAGCTACTGACCCTACTTGTCTTCCTCGCGTTTGGCGCGGCAATGCTGCCAGAGGCCCTTCCTCACGCAACGGGCGGCGCGATCCTCTACGCGCTCCTCTCCCTCACGGTCGTTCGCATGGTCCCGGTCGCACTCTCGCTTGTCGGAACTGGGCTCCGACCCGCAAGCATTGCGTTCCTCGGGTGGTTCGGGCCTCGCGGCCTAGCCTCGATCCTATTCGCGCTTCTGGTTGTCGAGGAGGGCAGTCTTGAGTCCGGCCCCTTCCTGCTAGCGGTGGTCGTGCTGACAGTCCTCGGGAGCGTGCTCCTACACGGCTTAACCGCCTATCCAATTGCCCGACGCTACGGTGAGTATGCCTCCGCGATCGCGGATGCGAGGGCAGAGCACGCGGACGCCCCAGAGCTTCCGGTCCGCATCTCGCACGCGCCTGCATCACGGGGGGCAGATGATTGATCGCTACCTGCTGGCATGGGGACCCGCATCGACAGTTCAAGGCCAAGACCGTGTCGCGTCGCTCTGTGCACCAGCCGAGACGGGTGCGAGCAGCGCCACGGCCTTCCGATTGGGATCGGAGGAATCGACATGAACGCCGAACGCCGCGACACGGTGGCAAGACAGAATCGCCTTCTGATTGCCAAGACCGTACGGCTGAAAAAGGAAGAGCTCAAGGTCCGCTATGCGGAGTTGGGTGACCCCGCGAACCCGCCGGTGCTGTTGCTGCATGGCGTGCCCGAGAATTTGCAGGCCTGGTACGCCGTAGCGCCGCTCCTGGCCGAGAAGTGCCACGTGCTGGCGCTCGATTGGCCTGGTTTTGGCGGAAGCGACCCGCTGACCTCGCCCGATGACTACACTTCGCGCCGCTTTGCTGAGTTCATTGTGGACTTCATGGACTCGCTTTCCATCCGCCAAGCGAGCCTAGTGGC
>CAXMOC010000108.1:0-19611 GCA_964194865.1 uncultured Opitutales bacterium
CCACTCGCCGAGACCTTGCCCGGCATGTTGCCCAGCGGGGTCGACTACGTGGGGTCGCACCCGATGGCTGGGGGCCACCACAGCGGGGTCGAGCACGCACGGGCCGACCTGTTCGAGAGCTTCGCCTGCGTGGTGACGGGAGGGCCGGCGCCGGCCAGACAGCGAGTCTGTCGCTTCTGGCAGGCGTTGGGAGCCCGCGTCGTCGAGCGCTCGGCGGCGGACCACGACGCCCAGGTGGCATGGACGAGCCATGTGCCCCACATCCTCGCCTTCGCGTTCGCGTCCGCGTTTTCCGAATCGCCCTCGGGCGCGCGGGAAGTCACCGGCGGTGGCTTTCGGGATTTCACCCGGATTGCGCTGAGCGATCCGGAGCTCTGGGGCGATATCCTGACAGCGAACCGCAAGGCGATCGCGGCGCCTCTCGGGGCGGTGGGCAAAGCCATCTCAGAGCTTGGCCGGGCGGTCGAGGCGAACGATCCCGAAGCCGTAGAACGTTGTATCTCCAGCGCGCGCGATGCGCTCGCCCTGGTAGAGTCACCATCCTTGCATGCTAGACCGGGGGCTGAAGGCCAGCCTCTCGATTCAACCACCCAACCCCGGCTTCCAGGCGACACCGCCGGGTTCAAAAGCGAAGACGACAATCAATGAGTGAGGCAACCACCGAAGCATCTGGCGAAACCTTTGCCGAATTGTTCGAAGCGGCGAGTCAAAACCTGAAAGAGGGCGAAGTCGTCCGTGGAATCGTTCTGTCCGTGGACGAAGACAACGTCCAGATCGACATCGGTTTCAAATCCGAGGGACTCGTTCCCACCTGGGAGTTCATGGATGACGGCGGAGTCGTCCTGGTCAGTGCGGGAGACTCGGTCGACGTCCTGCTCGAAGAGGCCGAAGACAAAGACGGCCGGATCGTGCTTTCGAAGGAGAAGGCCGACCGGCTGAAGATCTGGGACGAAATCAGCCGCGCTTACAAAGCCGAGGAGCCGGTCGAGGGGACGGTGATCGCGCGCGTCAAGGGCGGCCTGGCCGTCGACATCGGAGTGAAGGCGTTCTTGCCGGGCTCTCAGGTAGACCTGCGCCCGGTCCGGAATCTCGAGCACATCGTCAATCAGCGGCTGAAGTTCAAGGTCATCAAATTCAACAAGAGGCGCGGGAACATCGTGTTGTCGCGACGTGCGCTACTGGAGACGGAGCGTAAGCGGCTTCGAGAAGAAACCCTCGAAACCCTCGCGCCTGGACAAATTGTCGACGGTGTGATCAAGAACCTGACCGACTACGGAGCGTTCATCGACCTCGGAGGGATCGACGGTTTGCTGCACGTGACCGACATGTCTTGGGGGCGCGTCAATCACCCCGGGGATCTCTTTCACGTCGGCGATGAGATCAAGGTGAAGGTTCTCAAGTTCGACCCGGAATCCGAAAGGGTGTCTCTGGGTCTGAAGCAGGTCCAGCCCGATCCGTGGATCGATGCGAGCATGCGCTACCCGATCGGCAAGCGAATCGGAGGGAAGGTGGTATCCCTCGCCGAGTACGGAGCGTTCGTCGAACTCGAGCCCGGGATCGAGGGGCTGATCCACGTTTCGGAAATTTCGTGGACCAAGCGGATCAAGCACCCGTCCAAGGTCGTTTCGGTCGGAGATACGGTCGAGGCCGTCGTGCTGGACGTTTCCGAACGCGATCGCAAGATCTCATTGGGAATGAAGCAGATCGAGCCGAACCCCTGGAGCGTGATCGAGGAGAAGTATCCGATCAATACGCACGTGAGTGGAACGATTCGGAACATCACCAACTTCGGGATCTTCGTCGGCCTGGAAGAGGGAATCGACGGCTTGGTGCACGTCTCCGATATCTCGTGGACGGAGCAGATCAAGCATCCGGGCGAGAAGTTCAAGAAGGGCGACACGGTCGAGGCGGTGGTGCTGAAGATCGACAAGGACAACGAGAAGTTCTCGCTGGGGATCAAGCAGCTGGCGGAAAACCCGTGGGACGCGATTCTCAAGCGCTATCCGGCCGGAAGCGAGATCACGGGCGAGATTACGAGCGTGGCAGACTTCGGTGCATTCGTGCGCCTCGAAGAGGGCATCGAGGGACTGATCTACAGCTCCGAACTCGCCAACGAGCGCGTCGAGAATCCCGCCGATGTGGTGCAGGCGGGCCAGAGCGTCACGGCCCTGGTCACCAAGGTGGATCCCGTCGAGCAGAAGATCTCGCTGTCGATCAAGGCGTTGACAGATCGGGAGCAGCGGGAGGCACTGAAGAAGCTGGCCACCCAGCAGTCGCAGAACCAGACGACGACGCTGGGAGACCTGCTGGCCGAGAAGCTCACGCAAAAGGCGGAGGGGACGGACGAGTAGCGCGGCGCTGCCACTCACCGGATCCGGGATTTCACGGGTCTGGTGAAGGCGGACCACGAAGCGAAGCAAGGTGAGGCACGAAACCGCCCGCCACCGCGGTGGGCCGATGGGGGATGAGATGACGAAGAGTGGGCTGATCGAAAGCGTTGCGGAGAAGACCCCTCACATCTCGAAACGTGACACGGAGATCGTGGTCAATACGATCTTCGAGTCGATGGCGCAGGCGCTGAGGACGGGCGAGCGAATCGAGATTCGGGGTTTCGGTAGCTTCCAGGTCAAGGTTCGCGAGGCTCGTGAAGGCCGCAATCCCAAGACGGGGGAGCCCGTGCAGATCTCTGCGAAGAAGACTCCGTTCTTCAAGGTCGGCAAGGAACTCAAGGAAATGGTGGATCGAAACGGCGCCTCCACCGATTCACCGGCCGCCCCGGCGGCAATCGAATCCTTGAGCTGAGGCCGCCGGGAGAGGCGTTGATGCGTGTCGTGCGTCGACTAGTGGCGATTGTCTGCTTCGTGGCGCTGCTCGTGGGGGGTTGGTATTTCGCAGCACGAAACTCCACGCCGGTCATTGTCCACCACCCAGCAGGACCGATCGGAGAGTTTCAACTTTGGGTCGCGCTGTCGCTGGCCTTCGGTACCGGCGTGATGCTGACGGCCGCGATCGGGCTCGCGCGCGGCGCGCGGATTCGCCTGGTGACCCGTCGTTATCGCAAGCTCGTCTCCGGACTCCAGGCCGAGGTTCATCAGCTCAGGAGCCTCCCGCTCGCGGAAAACGCGCCGCCGGTGGAAGTGGATCCGGCGCCGCCGAGCGCTCTCGGGCGAGGCTCCTAACCGCGATGCGTTGGTTTTCGCGGGCGTTCGGGGGGAGCGCGCGCGGCGCACGAGACGTCGACGAAGCGTTGCGATTCGCGCTGCTGGCCCTGCTCGACCGGGATCTCGATCAAGCCGAAGAGCGGCTTGCCGTGGCGGTGCGGCTGGATCCGGGCGGCGTCGATGCCTACCTCGCGCTAGCTCGCTTGTATCGCACGAGGGGCGAGATCGGCCGCGCGATCCGCATCCACCAGAACATGCTGCTTCGCGACGATCTCCCGGCTGAAACGCGGCTGGTGGTCCTCGCGGACCTGGCTGCCGACTTTCGGCAGGGTGGATTTCTACGTCGTGCCATCGCGACCTACGAAGAAGTCATCACGGACGACAAGCGGCACCAGGTTGCGCTGCGGTCATTGGTCGAGCTGCTCGCACACGTTGGGGAGTTTCCCCGAGCCATCGAACTCGCACGCCGCTTGGCCAAGCTCGAAGGTGAGGCGTCTGGTCCGGCCGAAGCACGCCTCTACGTATCGATGGCCGAGGCCGCTCAGGCGGCCGGTGACAGCGACGCGGCACGACGGGCCGTCAAGAAGGCGCTGCGTCGGGACTCAGGCTGCGTGACGGCATGGGCGCTGCGTGGCGCGCTGGAAGCCGAACGGGGTCGTTCGAAAGCGGCCCTGGCGGCGTGGGCCGAAGTCCCGCGGCGAGATCCGGCGAGTGGTCCATTGGTGTATCACGAACTTGAGGCCACCTACGCTGCCCTCGGGCGGACCCTCGAGTTCGAGAGCTTGATTCGGGGCCTGCTCGAACAGAACCCCGACGACGTGGCTGCGCGACGCGCACTGGCGGGTTGGCTGGCGGCGCGCGGTGACGTCGACACCGCCGTGCGCGAGCTGCAGCTGCTCCTGAGCGAACACCCAGACGATCTGAGTGCGCGCGCGGCGCTCGGGCGGATTCTGCTTGCTGAAAATCGGGCCCGCGAGCTGATGCAGGAGTACGGCACGTTGATCGATGCCCTCGATCGCCGCGGTCTGCTGGATGAAGCGGAGAAGCTCGAATGAGTCCGTCGGCTCTCGAGACACCCATGATGCGACAATTTCTGTCGGTCAAGGCTCGGCATCCGGATGCGATCGTCTTCTATCGGATGGGGGACTTCTACGAGATGTTCCTCCGCGACGCCGAGATCGCGGCACCGCTGCTCGATATCGCATTGACGACCCGCGATCGCGGCAAGCAGGACGCGGTTCCCATGTGCGGAGTTCCTGTCCACTCGGCCGATCCCCACATCAAGCGGCTGGCAGAACTCGGATATCGCGTCGCTATCTGCGAGCAGGTCGAAGACGCAAAATCGGCTGGGGGCCGGCGCCTGGTACGGCGTGAGGTGGTCGAGGTCGTGACGCCCGGTCTGGTGGGGGATCCCAACGGAATCGATGGCCGCCGGGAACTCTGCCTGGTTGCGCTCGATCCCGGGGCCAGCGTGGGAATCGCAATTCTCGACGCCTCGACTGGCGAGTTCCGGACCACCGAATCAGAAGCGGGGGGAAGCACCCTTCCTCTGGCGATCATCGAAGAGCTTCAGCGGGTCGATCCTCGCGAGATCCTGATACCCGATGGCGCTACGGACCTCGCGGATCGACTCGAGACACTGCTGCCTGGCGCCGCCCGTACCAGCGTCTCACTAGAGTGCTACGACCCGGCCCGAGTGAGCGAGCCTCCGGAGGGATTCGATCGCTCGCGCTCGGATTCGGCCATGCGGGCGGCGGCCGCGCTGCTCGACTACGTCGGAGCAAACCAGCCGTTTGCCCTAGCCCATACGACCCGGCTCGGGGCCTACCGACTGAGTGACACGATGATTCTCGACTCTGCCACCCGCGCTCACCTCGAGTTGTTTCGAAACGCCGAGGACGGCGGGCGCGAGCGGACCTTGATCGATCGATTGGATCTCTCGATGACGCCGCTGGGTGCTCGCAGGTTGGCGCGCTGGGTCGCCTATCCCCTGCTCGACCCCGTTGCGATCGGCTCCCGGCAGGATGCCGTGGCCAGCCTGGCGGATCGTGACCGCCGTCGCGCTCGGCTTCGGGATGCACTCAAGCCAGTGCGCGATCTCGAGCGGATGCTGGCGAAGGTTGCCCGTCCGAGCTCGACGCCGCGGGATCTCGCGGCCTTGCGAGACTCACTCGAAGCGATTCCCCCCGTGATCGCAGCGCTCGAGTGGATCGAGGAGGAGTTGTTCCAGCCAGACAAGCCGAGCGAGAGCTGCCTCGTTGCCCCGCGTCCCGTTCCCGAGCTCTGCGAGCTGCTCCGCGAGGGCCTGATAGACGATCCCCCGGTAGTGGCGCGAGGTTCTCGGGGTGCCAACGAAACCGGCTACATCCGCGAGGGGTTTCGCCCGGAGCTGGATGGAATTCGCGAGCGGGTCCACAAGGGAAGAGCCTGGATCTCGGGCTTCGAGGCGCGTGAACGCGGACGAACGGGTATCGCGAACCTCAAGATCCGATTCCATCCGGTACATGGCTATGCGATCGAGGTGACCCAGGCGAATCTTGGGCGGGTTCCGACTGAATACGAACGCAAACAGACGTTGGCCAACTCGGAGCGCTACACGACCGAAGAGCTTCGCGCCGCAGAGCAGGGTGTTCGGGGGGGCACGGAACAGGCGGCCGCCCTCGAGCGTCAGATCTGCGAGGAGCTGCGCGTGGCGGTGGTGGAAGGGGCCGCCGCGATTCGTGAGGCAGCGGATGCGATTGCCACCCTCGATGCAACCGCGGCTCTTGCCGAGGTTGCCCGGCGTGACGGATGGGTACGCCCTGTGGTCGACCTGGGTTTGGCTCTGGAAGTTCGGGAAGGGAGGCACGCCGTCGTCGAGCCTCTGTTGTGTGCGGGGGGCGGCGAGTTCGTTCCCAACGACACGGAGCTGGCGGTGGCGGACGTCCAGATCCTCATTCTCACCGGCCCGAATATGTCCGGCAAGAGTACCTATCTGCGGCAAGTAGCCCTGATCGCATTGCTGGCGCAGATGGGCAGCTTCGTGCCGGCGGCGAGTGCGCGAGTGGGGGTGATCGACCGGATCTTTACCCGGGTCGGTGCCAGTGACCGGTTGGCACGCGGAGAATCGACCTTCATGGTCGAGATGCGAGAGACTGCCGAGATTCTCGCCAGCGCATCGCGCCGAAGCCTCGTGATTCTGGACGAAATCGGACGGGGTACCAGTACCTTCGACGGGCTGTCGATCGCCTGGGCCGTGGCGGAATATCTTCACGACGCGCCCGGTCTGGGAGCGCGCACCCTGTTCGCGACCCACTATCACGAGCTCGCTGACCTCGCCCGCACGAAGGTGCGCGTGAGCAACGCTCATTTCGAAGCGCGAGAATGGGGCGAAGAGGTGATCTTCCTGCGCCGTCTGGTGCCGGGCGCGGCGAGTCGCTCTTACGGCATCCAGGTTGCGCGCCTCGCCGGTATCCCCGCATCGGTGATTGCCCGTGCCCGCGTGATCCTCGGAAACCTGGAAGGCGGCGAGCTCGATGAGCGGGGCCGTCCGAGAATCGCCGGACCCGCTCCCGGTGGCGAGTCAGACGAGAGCCAGCTCGGGTTGTTCCCGAGCCCGAGTCCACCGGGACATCCGGGCGAGCGGGAGGTGTTGAGTCTTCTTCAAGAGGCCAAGGTCGACGAGACCACGCCCTTGCAGGCGCTCGAATTGCTGTCCCACTTGACCTCGCTGCTCCGAAAAGAGGACCCGTCGTGACGCGGCTGCGACTGGGGATGCTTCTCGCCGCCATGACGGCGGTCATCGGGGTGAGCCGGCCGAGCGGATTGGCCGATGTTCTCGACGTGCGTCACTGGTCGTACCCCGACTACACGCGAGTGGTTATCGAGCTATCGAAGCCGACCGCTACCCAGGTCGAGCACCTGGGCGCGAATCCGGCGGCCAACAAATCCGAGCGACTCTATCTAGACTTGCCCGGATTCTGGGTGGGCCGCGACTACGAGGCCGGTATCGACGTCGGCGACGGATTGCTTCGCGCGGTGCGCCTCGGTCAGAACACGCTCGCCCGAGCCAGAGTGGTGATCGACGTCGAGCGCTACGAGCGGCACCGGCTGATGGTTCTGACCCATCCGGACCGCCTGGTGATCGACGTCTATGGCCGAAGGGAATCGGACGAGACCCTGCACTGGCCCCATCGCACGCGAAAACCCGGGAGGTTGTCACCGGAGGCGCGGGCCGTACGCACGGTGGTCATCGACCCTGGCCACGGCGGCGCCGACCCGGGTGCGATCGGGATTGGAGGGCTCCGCGAAAAAGACGTGACGCTGCAACTCGCGAAGGCGCTGGGGCCGAAGCTTTCCGCGCTGGGCTTCCGCGTGGTATTCACCCGGGAAACCGACCGAGCCGTGAGCCTGGAAGAGCGCACGGCCATTGCAGAAGCCGCGCGAGGAGATGTTTTCGTATCGCTGCACGCGAACGCCGCGCCTCGACGCTCTGTGCATGGAATCGAGACCTACTATCCGGATCAGAATCACGAGCGCCACAGTCTCCGGGTTGCCATGCGAGAAAACGGAGTATCCCGCGACCAGCTGGATGATCTGCAACGAACACTCGCCAAATTGCGGTTGGCCGAAATCTCACCGCGCTCCCGGCAGCTCGCCGGATTGGTACAGGGTCAGCTGATTCGAGCACTACCGTCTCGATACGGCAAGATCCAGGATCTCGGCGCGAAGAAGGGGCCCTTCTATGTGCTCTTTCTGTCGAACATGCCAGCGATTCTCGTCGAGTCCGGCTTCGTAACGAACCGCGTGGATGCAAAGCGGCTCCGAGATCGGAACTTTCTCGAGTCCATGGCTAGCGGGATCGCGATCGGCTTGAAGCGATACCGCGAAGCCGGAACGATCGTCGCAAAGAGGGACTCGTGATGAAGGCCGCGCCCTCCATCGATGAGTATTTCGCCAAACACTCTGCCGCCACGCAGGCGGACGACGCTGCTGTCGTCGCCACTGCTCGAGAATATCTGGAGGAAGCGCGCGCGTTCTTGAGCGAGCTGCACGCGTCAGGAGACCTGGGGCATCGAGTCAACGAAGCGCACTCGAACGTGATCGATCGGCTCGTGCGAAGACTCTTCAGGCTCGCCGAGGTGCGATATTTCAGTGATGGTCCCGAGAGCCCCGCAGTGGTGACGCTGCTCGCAGTAGGAGGCTATGCGAGGCGCGAGCTGAATCTGCACTCCGACGTGGACCTGCTTTTTCTGTATCGGCCGCCTATTTCCGATCACATCAAAGCCGTGGCCGAGCGGGTCCACTACTGGCTCTGGGACGCGGCGCTATCGGTCGGCGGAGCGACCCGAACGATCGACGAAACGATCCAGCTGGCGCGCGAAGATCTGAGCGTGCGCACATCCATCCTGGCGCCCCGCTATCTGGGGGGCAGCGGCGTCCTATTTCATGAATTCGTAAGCCGGGTGCGATCCAAGCTCTTCGCGGACCCCAGGGCGTTCGTGAGCAGCCAGCTCAGCGGCTTGCGCGAACGGCACCGACGCCACGGAGATTCGCTCTACCTGCTTCAACCGAATCTCAAGGAAGGCGCGGGAGGCCTGCGCGACTATCACGCCGCCTATTGGGCCATGCAGGCGACCCAACCGGGGGGAGGGCGGATCGATGACTTTCTTCAGGTTGGATTATTGACCGAGGAGGAATCCCGTGAATACCTGGCTGGGCTGGATTTTCTCTGGCGGGTCCGGAATGAAGCCCACCTGACGTCGGGTCGAAAACGGGATGAGCTGAGCTTCGACCTGCAGGAGAAGATCGCGGCCAGCTTTGGATACGAGAGGGCCGAGGAAGGCGACTCCCAGCTGCCAGTCGAACGCTTCATGGGTGACTACTATCGTCATGCCCGCGCGATCCACAACTATTCGATGCTGGCGATCGAGCAGTGTCATGCTCGCGTCAACCTCCGCAGGCGCCGCCGAAGCATCAAGGAGGTGGAGGACGGTTTCCGCGTGGTCAACGGCCAGCTCGAAATCCCGCATACGAGTTATCTAGCCGAGGAGCCGATTCGACTGCTCACGGCGTTTGCCGTGGCTCAAGACCACGACGTCCCGCTCACCCGCAAGGCGCTGCGTCTGATTCGCGAAAACCTGCATCGCATCGACGATGACTATCGCAGCGAGCAACGGGCGTCGGAGATGTTCCTGCGGATCCTGAACTCCGAGCAGCGCGTCATGCGGTCATTGATGGCGATGAACGATGTGGGTCTGCTGGCCCGGTACCTCCCCGAGTGGGCACACATCGTCTGTCGATGGCAGCACGTGATGTATCACACCTACACGGTCGATATTCACTCGATCTTCCTGGTCGAGGAGCTCCGAAGGCTGTGGCAAGGACGTTACGAGCGGGCGCTTCCGGAGCTCACGGAGCTGGTGCGCAGCGTCGACGATCGACCTGCGCTGTTTCTCGGATGCCTGTTGCACGACATCGGAAAGGGGCTCGGGGGCAACCATTCGGAGCTGGGAGCCGACCGGGCGAGAAGTTGCGCGGCTCGTCTGGGCCTGGACGCGGAACGGGTGGAGAGAATCGTCTTCTTGGTCAAGTATCACCTCCAGATGTCCCACCTCGCCCAGAGTCGGGATTTGTCCGATCCCAAACTCATCCTGGAATTCGCTCGACTTGCGAAAGATCGCGTTCGGTTGCGTGACCTCTATCTGTTGACGTTCGCTGACATTCGAGCTTCTTCTACCTCGGCCTGGAGCGATTGGAAAGGACAGCTGTTGCGCGAGCTGTTCGAGCGGACGTCAGAATTGCTGGAAAGTGGGTCCGATGATCCCTCGAAGGCGATTGAGCTGCTCGAGAGTCGGGTGGAGCAGCGACGCAAGACGGCGGCTGCGGAGCTGTCGGCGTTGGGAGTCGCGAACGCCAAGGTCGAAGAGTTCTTCGAGATGATGCCAAGGCGCTACTTCACCGCACACAAGCCTCGTCAGATCGCTCGGCACGCGCTCGTCGTGCTCGGGTTCGCTTCCGGTCGATCGATGTCGACGGCAGTGCGCGAGATGCGGGGCGGTTTTTCAGAATTCATTCTGTGCACGACCGATCGGCCGGCGCTTTACTCGAACGTGACAGGGACACTGACCGCCCACAGCCTCAATATCCTCGGTGGTCACGTCTACACAGCTCGCTCAGGTCTGGCGCTGGAGATCTATCGCGTCACGACTCCTGACGGTGGGGACAATGCTCGCCGGCAGACCTGGGCGGATTTCAATCAATCATTGGAGGCCGTGTTGAAGGGCGAGCTCGAGGTCGGCTCGTTGCTGCGGACGCGCGGCCGTCCGCTGGGCTCCGACCTGGTTGCGTCTCAAGCGCCGGCTGAGGTGACGATCAGCAACGAGGAGTCCGACTTCTATACCATCGCGGATGTCACGGCGAACGATCGCCTCGGGTTGCTACATGAGCTCACCCGGGTTACCGCCGAACACGGCTGCGAGATCTACATCTCGAAGGCCGCAACGGTCCTGGACCAGGTGACGGATACCTTCTATCTGAAGGGTCGAAACGGCAAGAAGCTCTTCGATCGAGCGGAGATCGATTCGCTGCGCGACGATCTGCTCGAGGTAGCGGGACGCGGACCGGATGGCGCGGACCAGTAAGCCCGCGGAGATCGAAGGCGCCATCGACGCTTTCCTCGCACACGCCTCGGTCGAACGGGGGCTCTCGCCCCGCACGATCGAGGCCTATGGCAGAGACCTGGCGCGTTTCGCCGAGTTTCTGGAGCGGGGCGGGGTCGACCGCGTCAGCGTTGTTCGGCGTGAGCACTTGACGTCGTTTTCGAGCTTCCTGGAAGGCGAGGGGCTGGGTCCCCGAAGCCGCGCGCGGGCTTTGGTCTCGGTTCGGCGGCTGCTTCGCCACCACGGAATCCTGAACGGGAGGGATGGGGACCCGCTGGAGGGGCTGGTGAGCCCGAGCTTCCAGACACCGCTGCCCAGGGTGTTGCGACCCGATGAGACCGCCGCACTGATCGAGGCCCCCGATTCGTCGACGGTCCTCGGGCTGCGGGATCGAAGCATGCTCGAAGTGCTCTACGGAGCGGGCCTGCGGGTGAGCGAGCTGGTGGGCCTGTGCCTTGGCGCCATCGACCGGCGCTCGGGTCTGCTGCGGGTGATGGGGAAGGGGCGCCGCGAGCGCATCGTCCCGCTGGGAGCCTCTGCGCTCGACATCCTCGACCTCTACCTGGAGACGGCTCGGCCATCGTTGGCACAGAAGTCGAGCCCCGACTGCGATCAGGTCTATCTCACACAACGGGGTCGAGGGATGACCCGGCAGAATTTCTTCTGCCGAATTCGAGTGGCCGCCCGCGTTGCGGGAATTTCGTCCGATCGGATCTCGCCTCACGTCTTGCGCCACGCCTTCGCGACGGATCTGCTGGAAGGGGGCGCGGACCTACGCGCGGTCCAGAGCATGCTTGGCCACGCCGACCTGGCCACCACGGAGGTGTACACCCACGTCAGTCGCGCACGCCTGCGCGACATCGTCGAGCGCCGACACCCGCGCGGGCGTCGGCGAGGCGCTTCTTGAAGCTACCGGGTGCAACGGATCTGCGGGCAGCCATGGATGAGGGCACCGCTGCGGTCGTCGACGCTGTACTCGAAGCCTCGGACCGGCTGGAGCTAGCCGTCTACGCGGTTGGCGGGCCGGTCCGCGACCTCTTACTCGGCCAGCCGCTTCGGGACATGGACCTGCTAGTAGAGGGAAACGCGCGAGAGCTGCTGGGCTCTGCCTCACTGCAGGAAGCGCGCGTGACCCGACACGATCGCTTCGGAACCATCCACCTGAAGCAAGGCGGGGCGGAGCTCGACATCGCTGCAACCAGGCGGGAGTCGTATCCCCATTCCGGTTCACTTCCACGGGTCGAGCCGGGTAGCCTCGAGGAAGATCTACACCGACGGGACTTCAGCGTGAACGCGCTGGCATTGCCCCTCTCGAAGATCGCACGAAAAAAGTACCGTCAAATCGTAGATCTCCACGATGGGCTCCAGGATCTGGAGAACCGCCAACTGCGCGTCCTGCACACGCGAAGCTTTCATGACGATCCCACACGGGCGCTGCGCGCCGCCCGGCTGTCCCCGCGTCTCGGCTTGGCGCTCACGCGGGGGTCGCGGGCTGCGCTCCGAGACGCCTTGCGCGATGGCGCGTTCGGCCACGTCAGCGGGGACCGGCTGCGCAGAGAGCTCGTGAAGCTCTGCGAAGACGCCACGCTCGGTCTCGATCCCGCTCGCGGGCTGAAGCTACTCTCTACCTGGCACGTTCTGGGGGCGCTGGAACCCGGCCTGGAATCGTCGCCGAGCGCCATCGTGCCGCTGCGTCGGCTGGGTCGGTCGATCGCGGATCCGCCGTGGAGTTCTAGCCGTTGGCGCCCCTGGGTTTCAGCGCTGAGCGTCTGGCTCGCCCCCCTGTCTCCCGCCCTCCGCCGCCGCACGCTCCGCAGGTTTTCAGTTCGTGGGGACCTCGCTGCCAGAATCAGCCGCTTTCCCAGATCCCGCGATGCTTGCTTGGCGGCACTGCTGCGCGCGAGAGGCCGTGGCCCCATCGACGCACTGCTGGCGCCTCTATCCGAGGAGGAGCTGCACGCGCTCTACGCTTCGGCCGAGGCGAAGGCGCGCCGTCGGATTCTGCGCTTCGCATCGGAGGATCGTGGCCGGAGACTGCCGCTGACCGGAGACGACCTGATCGACATCGGTCTTCGAGGCCCTGCCGTGGGACGGGCTCTGATGAGGATTCGCACCGCGTACCTCGACGGCGCGGTAAGCAATCGAGTCGAGGCCATCGCGTTGGCCCGAGAACTCGCGAGTCGCAGAAGCCACGCCCGTACCAAGCTAACGGCGAAGAGTTCGAGGTGAACTGGCCCCCGAGGTGAACTTGCCCCGTTAGTGCGGATCACGCATAATCCTCCCACCTCCCCCCCGCCGAACACAAGTGCGAGGCCAGTATGTCTGCCTCGGGGCAGAGCCTTGAAGCGAATCCGGTTGTGCCGGACCCGTTCGCGCCGTACTCGGTGCGATTGCCCGTATTCGAGGGTCCCCTCGACCTCCTGCTCCATTTGATCCGGCTGGACGAAGTCGAGATCACGGACATCCCGATCGCTCGCATCGGCGAGCAGTATCTCGAGTACCTGGGGCTGATGCGGGACCTCGATCTCGACGTGGTCGGGGAATACCTCGTCATGGCAGCCACGCTGGCTTGGATCAAGTCGCGGATGCTGCTGCCCGTGGAGCAGACCAACGAGGATGGCGAGGAGGTCGATCCGAGAGCCGAGCTCATCGCCCGACTCCTCGAGTATCAGCGATTCAAGGAAGTGGCCGCGGCGCTGGGTGAGCGGGACCGACTGGACCGCGACGTCTTTGCCGGCCGCGCTCCGATTGCCGGCTCGCCCGCCGAATTGGAGCGTGAAGTCGAGGTAGGCCTGTTCGATCTCGTCGAAGCGTATCGCCGGGTCCTCGAAGCCCGTCGCGACATCCGGCCGCTGCCCCACGAGATCGAAACCGAGGAGATCACGATTCGAGAGCGCATGCTCGAAGTGATGGGCATTCTGGAGACTCGAAACAGCGCGGACTTCGAGGCCTTGATGCAAGAGGGGCATGAGCGGCGTCACTCTAAGAGTCTGCTGGTGGCGACGTTCCTGGCGATCCTGGAGTTGGCGCGCCTTTCGGTGATTCGCGTGTATCAGAGCCTCGACTCGCTTGGAGTCCCGGAGGGACCGATTCACCTGCGCCGTACCGCTGAAGGCGGCGACGGATCCTGGGTCGACCGAATCGCGGACCTGATGTGATGGAGGCCCTGTGAAAGAGACGGAACGCCGCAGTATTGCCGAAGCGTTGATCCTGGCATCGCCCGAACCGATTCCGGTGGCACGCCTGGCCAAGCTGTTGCCGCGCTGCACGCCCGCGAAGGCTCGAGCGCTGGTAGACGAATTGAACGCCGATTACGTGGCACAGCAACGCTCCTTCGAGATTCAAGAGGTGGCTGGTGGCTATCAGGTCCGCACCCACCCCGAGTTCGCTTCCTACCTTCAGCAGCTTCAGCGAACGCGTCCGCTGAGGCTGTCCAACGCGGCACTCGAGACGCTGGCGATCGTCGCGTATCGCCAGCCGGTGACCCGGGCCGAAGTCGAGCACGTACGTGGCGTCGATGCGGGGCCGGTCATGCGAAATCTGCTGGAGCGAAAGCTCGTGAAGATTGCGGGCCACCGCGATGTCCCGGGTCGACCGATGCTCTATGCCACGACCAAGCGCTTTCTGGAGCTGCTGGGTCTTGCGAGCCTCGAGGCTCTTCCGACCCTGCGAGACCTCGAAGAGCTGACTCCCGCAGACGCGCCGCCCGCCTCACAAGGATCTGGCCAGAACGATTCTGGCGAAGCTCCCGCGCAGTTGTCACTGCAGGACGTCGATATCGCGGGCAAGCCGAACTGAACACAGCACGGCCGGCTTGGCGCCGAGCGGCGTTGGGACGCGCTTTGAACCGATCCCGATCGCAGCCGGAACGAATCCAGAAACTTCTGGCTGCTGCAGGCGTGGCTTCTCGGCGTGCCTCCGAGGACCTGATTCGGTCAGGCCGCGTTTCGGTCAACGGCGAGGTCGCGGGGCTGGGGCAATCCGCGGACCCGGACCGAGACGCGATTGCCGTGGACGGCGTCCCGATTCGGTCGGAGCCCCTCGAGTACTGGCTGGTTCACAAACCGCGCGGTGTCCTGACGACCGTCTCGGATCCAAGCGGCCGTGCCACGGTGCTGGGTCTACTCCCGGAGGGCAGGGCACGTCTGTTCCCCGTAGGGCGCTTGGATCTACAGACAGAGGGGCTGGTCTTCCTCACCAACGATGGGCCGCTCGCCCACACCCTGTTGCATCCCTCGTTCGGCGCCGAGCGCGAGTACCGGGTCACGGTTCGCGGGCGCGTTCGGTCGACGAGCCTTCGGAAGCTTGCGCGGGGCGTCGAGCTGGAGGACGGCGTCACGGCCCCCGCCCAGGTGGGCGCGGCACGCTTCGACCCCGGGACCCAAACTACAGAGTTCGCGCTGATCCTGATCGAAGGGAAGAAGCGGCAAATTCGCCGCGCAATGCGAACGCTGGGGCATCCCGTGGTCCGACTCGTTCGGATTCGGATGGGCAGCCTCGAACTCGGCGAGCTCGAGCCCGGAGGAGCGAGGCCACTGACCGAGCAAGAGCAGAAAGCGCTTCTCGAAGGGTATCGCGCGCGTGCCCAAGCGGGTCCGCGCAGTCGCCCCTGAGGAGCTGATCCAACTGGGCTCAGGGGTTTCCAACCAGACTCGAATCGACCGGACGTATCGGAGCCAATTACTTGATTTTTAAGACGTTTTTGGTACGATGGAGAGCCCGTAGACTTGCCGTTGGATGATGCTGATGTCGAATGCTCGAACTGCTCGCTGCCCTCTCCGGCTCCACCAAATCTTCCTACGCTTCTCTCGTGTGTTTCGCACTGGATGCTCTTTGGCGATTGCCGGGGCGGCCGCCATCGCTCTGGCAGCCCCCGCCGCGGCGAGCATTACCGGAGTCTGCCTCGACGGCAGCATCTTCATCGTGCAGCGACTAGAGGCTGTTCCCTGCCGAGAGCACAAGCTGGTGGACCCCAGCGACGTTCCGCCCGTCAAGCCGCAGTACTTGCCCCGGCCCTACGGCTGGGAGAAATTCAACCGGCGAAACGACCCCAACAACCCCTACAACCTGATTCAGTCGCCTCCGCCGATCCCGGCTGCTACGACCGCGCCGAGCCGCGAGGAACCGACGGCTCAAGAAGCGGAGCCGAGCGAAATCCGCGTGCCTCAGCGATCGGAATTTCAGACCGAGGCGAGCTCGCCCGGGGGCCTCCAGCTCGGGTTGCAAGACACCGAGCTGCGCGATCTTTCGATGATCGTCGAGCTGTCGCAGAGCCGCGCCCCCGCCGCGATCCGGGCGCGAGACTCCATGGGGCGCCTGCGGCTCGCTCGCTCTCGGGCATTCGAAGAGCGCATGCGCGGCCAGCTGCTGGATCGCGGCCATTCGGGCGAGCAACCCGTAGTGCTCTTCGTGGCCGATGCAGACGCCGACGACGGGGGCTCGTTCTACGGGAATCTCACCTTCGTCCAGGGAAGCGTGGCATTTCAACCCAGCGTCGAAGATCCCTACCAGCTCGGTGTGATGCAGGGCCACCTCGGATCCCTGAGTGACGGAACCGATGTGCTTGGCTATGTGATCCTGCCCGAACACATGAACCTCTCCGAGCCGCTCGACATCTACTGGAACGACCGACAGATCACAGCCACACTGCAGCCCTAGCGGGCGCGGTTCACCGATCGCGGCGGAAGTAGAGAAAACTAGCGGTCCCGCTGGCGCTCATGGTGGAGATCAAGTGCCAGCCGTCTGCGGCCAGGCCAGTGCGCGCGCCGCAATGATCCGCTCTCGCGGAACGCGGACGCGCGCTGCCCTCCCCGCAAGACTCGAAGCGATGCTTCGCGCTTGGGAACGGCGTGTCGTTGGATCTAGCTGTGAAGTTCTCAGCGAGGAACGGCGATGTAGACCTGGGTGTAGACGAGCGCGCCGTCGGCTGCGTGGGCGACGCCCACTCCCGTGAAGTTGAAGGCCGGCGCGAGCAGGTTGCGCCGATGATCCCGCGACGCGAGCCAGTTCGTCACGATTTGACGAGTGGGCTCAGCCTCAGTCGTCTTGCCTAGATTCTCCGCGCCCAGCGTCATTCCCGAAATTTTCAGGACGATCAGGCGATCGAGCGGATTCGCGCCCTCGGGCGTGTGGTGGCTGAAGTATCCGCGGCGCACCATGTCCTGGCTATGCGCCAGCGCAACTCCGTCGAGGTCGGTTCGCCGCTCGAGCGCAACGAGGTGGCGCTCCGCGCGGACCCGGTTGACCTCCGTGAAGAGCCGATCGCTCAACTGGTCCAGATCGCTGGCTGCAGCCGTCTTGACCACGAGCGGCGACAGCGCAAGCGCCAGCCAGAAGCCAAAGAGAAATCCGATCGCCTGCCCGAGAGTTCTGGGCATGCTCAGCGCGTCGCCTCATCGCGCTCGGTTGCGACGCCGACCAGCGCAGAATCCAATAGCTCGCGGCGCGCGAGGTGGCCGTTGCGGTAGTGCGACACGATGTCGACGTCGCCATCTCCATCTTGATCTTCTTCTTGGCGAAGCAGCTGCTCGCTGGCGTCGTAGTGGAGCACCAGCTCGGAGTGGCCATCGCCGTCTCGGTCGCGTTGCTCACGTAGGCGGACGCCGTTCTCGAAGAAGGAGGTGGTATCTCGAAAGCCGTCTCCGTTGGTGTCCTGCTCGTGCCGCGCAAGCTCGCCGTCGCGAAAGAAGCTCCAGGTATCGATGCTTCCATCGCCGTCTGCATCCGAGCGCCGCCGCTCGATCGTCCCGTCGCTGTAGTCCGCGAACGAGTCGAGAACGCCGTCCTGGTCGCTGTCTTCCTCGAGCCGACTCAGCTGATGCGACTCGGGGTCGAAGCTCAGCGTTCGGTCTGGTCGGCCATCGAAGTCTTCGTCGAGGACCTGGCGAATGATGTCGCCGTTGGCTCGGAAAATCCATTGATCGATTCGGCCATCATCGTTGCGGTCTACGATTCCATCTGCCGTGGGATACGGGTTCGCGCGGCTCGTCTCTGGCCTGGCCGCCGGGAGAGGTTCCGCAATTGGAGTGGATGAGCGAGCAACTGCGTGTTGCGACAACTCCGGTGCACGCTGCAGGCTTCGCAGTTCGTCGGCGATCGACGGCGCCGCGGCGGTGTTCTGCGCGCGCGGGGCTGGCGAGACGTGCTGCGACGCCTGGCGCTGGTCCAATTCGCGCTCGAGATTCTGAAGCATCGCAGTCTCGTAGTCCGGGGGCTGTGAGTTGGAGACCGCCACAGCGGGAGCCGGTGGCCGGCTGGGCGCGCCCGCGGGCGGAATCGCAGGCCCGGGTTCGGGATCTCCCTGCAGCGCCTCCTTGGCCAACACGAAGGGCGCGGCAATCAGCGCGAGGGGAGCCGTGAGGTACTTGACCATGAGCGGGTCTTCGCGCACGTCGATGTGGCGTTTCTCGTCTTGGCGCGCGCCACCGATGAACGTGATGCCATCGTCGCTCGGGGCTGCACTCTGGGGCGCAGCAGCCTGTCCTTCTCGCGGCGGGGTGGTGGCCTGGGAGGACTGGCTTCCGGTCTGGACTCCGGCAGGATTACCGGAACCCGCCGATTGCTGCTGCGGGGCCGTGCCCGCGGACGTGTTTCCGGATGAGGGGATAACGGGCATGGGCACTGCCTGTCCCGGATAGATGATCGATGCCCGTGTTCCGGTGTTGACGATCGGGGTGCGGTCGATGTCGTAGGTCGCCCGACTAAAGGACATACAGCCGGGCAACGAGAACCCGAGTGCAACAAAGATGCACCCAGCGAGCGGTGTGAAGTTGCACTTGCGGTTCGGCATCGGTTCACCCCCTTGCACGGAATCGACTTGCCCACACGACTGCACTGCAAGATTCGTGCACAGGCTCTCCGGGCGTTGGGGACTCGAACGATTGCATTGCCGGGTGGCGAGGTTCTGCCGGTGACTGCGCGTTGCCTGCCCGGGCCCGAGCGATTCCACGCGGTGGCAGGCTGGGAAGTCGGATGCCCTAGCTGGGTAGGTTCGACGTCCTAGGCGTCGCGGTCCCGGCCGATGCGCCCGATGAGGGACGTCAGGCCGAATCCGATCGCAACCAGCCCCGCCGCAGTCGCGAGCTGGCTGGGGCTCGGGTCGAAGCGGGCCAGAAGCCAGTCTTCGGGGTCGAAATCGGCAGCGTTGTCTTCGGTAACGAGATTTCCCTGGATGCTCTCGCCGGGTGAGGGCGGGTGCGGCGCTTGAAACGGCCAGAGTCCCACCACGGCCCCGAGCAGCAGACCGAGAAGCGCCCCGAGAGTCGCCTTTTCGAAGCGGCGGAGCAGCCATTGGAGCAGGTTGCTCACACCGACGACTCCCCCGACGATGCCGAGCCCGAGCGGCACGACCACAACCATGGCATCGAGGATCAGAGTCAGGTCTGTACCGCTGCTGCCATCTCCCAGCAGGCCGCGTTTGAGCTGGTCGATGGTTCCGAGGATCGACTCGTATTGGCCGAGAATCAGCAGCAGATAACCGCCGCTCACGCCGGGCAGAATCATCGCCGAAGCGGCTGCCAGGCCAGAGAGAAAGATCAACAGCGTGTTGGCGGTTCCGTCGGCGCCGGCAGCGCTGCGAGTCGCGGCCATCAGCAGCATGACCGCAAAGCCGATGCCGCCGCCCACCGCAACCGCGGCTGACAGCGGTCGCGCCATCCGAAGCACCAACGGGACGCCACCGAGTGTCAGTCCGATAAACAGGCTATACATGACCCACCGATAGTCGACGACAAGATCTTTCATCACGCCGGCCAACACCAGAATACCAAGCCCGGCAGCTCCAACAACGCAACCGAGCAGTAACAACGATC
>CAXMOC010000109.1:0-2703 GCA_964194865.1 uncultured Opitutales bacterium
GCGCCTACTCGGGCGATTCGCTGGGAGCGCCTCGAAGGACCTGGAATCAGGCCGTCGAATGCCGCGGTGCTGCGGGCGGGTTCAGGTAATGGCTCGGTCCTACGCGGCGGGTCCGGATCCAGAGCCCGAGGAGTTGCCGCGCTCCGCGAGAATGCTCGAGATCTCGCTGTAGCGTTCGCGGGTCAGGCGCATCCGGCTGATGAACCAGAGCCCGCAGAGGTAGAAGATCACCAGGCCGGGACCCGCAACCAGACCGAGCTGCATGATCGTCTCTTCCGGTACGTTGCCAACCGCCGCATCGACCTGACCCACCGGGAAGTCGATCACATCGAGAAGGATGCCGCCGAGGAAGTTGCCGAAGCCCGAGACCGCTTTCCCGGTGAACGTCGTCACCGCGATGAAAGTGCCCTCGCGCCGCTCGCCCGCCTCCACCTCGTGCTCGTCGGTAGCGTCCATGACCATCGAGGAGTTGAGGATTCCGATCTGAATCGCGGCCGCGATCAGGAAGAGGCCGTGGCCCATGATGAACGCGACGAGGAAGGGGCTGCCGTTCTCCGGAGCCCAACCCGCGAGCCGCATGAGAACGGGGATCGGACCCCAGAAAATTGCGAAGAGCGCGAGGCCGATCGTCGCCCGTCGCTTGTCCCAACGCCTGCTGATCGGGCCAACGACGCTGAAGCCCAGGATCAGCGGGAAAACTTGTGCCCCTGCCAGAAGGCCGATCTGGGCCGAGGGAAATTCCCAGAACCAGGTGTTCATGTAGACGCCGAGGACTTCTGACACCCCTAGCGCGGCGGCGGAAAAAAGCGAGCTCCCGAGCAACATGCGCAGCGAGTGGTTCCGCAGCGCGGCGACGGCATCCCTTGCAAACCGAGACAGCGAGAACAGCGACCCTCCGGCCTCGACCGACCTGAGTCTCGGAATCACGCTGTGAGTTCCAGCTGACGAAACCAGAATCGCGGTCGCGACCAGGATTCCCGCGAAGACTCCAAGCTGGGGAAAGTTGGCTGGGTCGAGGCGGCCGTCGCCCAAGGTCTCCTTGTCGGCGAAGAAGACGAGCCACCCGGACATGACCAACACCAACGCGCCCATCCACCCGATCAGCCAGCGGTAGGAGACGAGGCGAGTGCGCTCATCGTAGTGGTTCGTCATCTCCGGGCCGAGCGCGCCGCTCGGAACCATGTAGAAGGTGAGGAACAGGCGCACGCCGATCGCGAATGCCAGCAGCCAGCCGAAGAGCTGGTTCTGGCTCAGACCATCCGGTGGCGCGAAGAGCCCGTAGAAGCACAGGCCCATCGGGATTGCCGAAAAGTACATGAAAGGGTGTCGGCGACCCCAACGCGAGTGGAAATGATCCGAGATCGAGCCGACGAGTGGATCGGTGATCGCGTCGACGCAGAGCGCGATGAAGATCGCGAGGCCCGAGAGTGTGCCGGGCAGGCCGAGCACGGTCGTGTAGTAGAGAACCAGGAACGTGTTGAACGCGGCGTTCTTGGCACCATCCGCGATGGAGCCGACCCCATACGCGACGCGAATCGGAAAACCGACCTGGCGGTCGCTGGCGGATCCGGGGGAATGGGTCGCCACGAGTCAGGCAGGCGTCCGGGCTTGGCTGCTGCGCACCGGGGTGTACTCGCGATGGCTGTGCTTCAACGCTCGCACTCGGCTCTCCCTCGCAGCCATCTCGGTTGCTGACTCGGCCTGGGAGAATAGGCGAAACCGGCGAATCTTGGATTGGGATCCAGTCGCTCCGATCCGTTTCCCTGCACTCTCGCTCATGCTGCCTTCGGGCTCGCCACTGTCGACCCGCTGCGAGTCTACCCCGGAGCCCCACCGGTTGTCGGCCATCACCTGGAGCGCACAGGCACGCGAGGAGTATCTACGGCGTGGATCTAGCGAGCGCGGATGACGTAAGCTTGCTCGCCCGCCCCTTGCCAGAGGTCTTTCGTGTCCCCTCGAGACTCCCAGACGTGGTACCAGGACATCGACGCCATCCTCGGCAAGATCAACTGCGGTCTGGTGGCGCGCGACCGCGATCGGAAGCTCGTATACGTCAACGACCGACTACTTCGCTGGATCGGGTACGAGCGGCATGAGCTGCTCGGAGAGGAAACCGAAATCTTGATCCCAACGGACCTCCGCTTCCTGATCTCCTCGGAACTCGCCGAAATCGAGGGCGGCGACGTTCGCGCGCGCATCACGGTGTTTCGCAGAAAAGACGGCACTGGCTTCCCGGTTCTGCTTCTTCCCCAGGCCTTCAACGATGACGACGGCGAGGTGCTCGGTGGGATTACCGTCGTTGTCGATCTGGCAGCGATCCAGACGGCGAAGCAAGCGGGCTACGCGGCGGAAGGCACGCTGCGGGGCTCACTAGAGCGCGTCGCCTTGGAGATCCAATCGCTCGGAATTGCTGCCGATGTTCCGGCATCGGCTCGCGCCCCGCTGGAGCATCCCGAACTGGCGGGACTCTCGCCCCGCGAGCGGGAGATCCTGACTCATCTCCTGTCGGCTCACCGAGTGCCGCAGATCGCAGAAGCGCTCCACATCAGCCAGAACACGGTCCGAAACCACCTCAAGTCGATCTTCCAGAAGATCGGGGTCTCGTCCCAGGCGGCGCTCATCCGCAAGGTCCGCTCGCTCTCCGGCTAGCCCTACCCGCGCGGTTTTCCTTCGAAATAGCGCAATTCGGCCATACGAATGAGT
>CAXMOC010000110.1:0-9823 GCA_964194865.1 uncultured Opitutales bacterium
CGGGTCGACGGCCAGGGGAGCAAACCCGCTGGTCGCGCGCTCGAAGGCCGCAACTGTGTCCAGATAGCGGGTCGGGGGCTGACGCTCCATCTCATTCAGCAGCTGGTCCTTCGAGTCCCAGAGCAGATACTTGCCGCCGCCGATCACGGCGAACGGACCCGCCCGGATCACTTCGGCCTCTTCCTGCTCACCGGCCAGGGTCAGCACCTTCGCGCGGTAACGGACGATCTTGCCCTGCTCGGTCATCTCCCGTTGCAGCTCGAACCACAGCTTCTCGAGATCTGCAGTCGAAGGCAGCTCCTTGCTTCGCCCCAGACGCTCGAGGAGGTCATTGCGCGACCCGAGCTGCGAGCTGGTGAGCGAATCCCAGATCTGGCCGCTCAGGTCGGTCGCCACCTGGCGCACCACGCCGAAGAGTTCGCCCAGCTCGCCGAGCCGTGCCGAGAGCTGCTCCTCGGAAAGCGCGATGGTTGGCTCGTTCTCGTTGTACTGCGCCTCCATCCGTTGGCTGAGCGCTTCCTCCCCAGCGAGCACAGCGAGGGTTTCATCGAGCAGGCGCTGTTGATCTTCCTTGGCCGCGAGGAATTCCTGCTCGCGCCGGCGGTTCCCTTCGCGCTCTTCGTTGAAGCCTTTGCGCACCATCTCGAGCAGCTCGTCGAGGGACGTGGGCTGCGGCACGTTGAGCTTCACGGGTGCGGGCTCCGCCTGGCTCACGACTTCCGGCTCCGGCGCAGGCTCGCCTTGCGCCGCGGCCTGTGAACTCCAGCACAGCGCGATCAGTAGCGGGGCGATCGTCGACCAGGCGCGCATCAGCTCGCCCCTTCTGGCGCCGCGGGTAGCGGTAGCCGGATCAAGTCGGGCGCCGCCGACTTGCGCGCGATGCGCAGGCCCTGACGGATGGCAGTCCGATAGCTCGAGTCGAGGGGCAACCACTTCCGAGTCTCCTGATCCCAGACGCCGGCCTCGGAGCCGTCGAGAGATTGATAGACCAATGCGATCCGACCGAAGCGCAGGAAGTCCACCTTGCTCTCACGGCCCTCGCGTTCGATCGTGGAGCGGTAGGCTTCGATGGTCCGGCCGTACTCGTTCTCGATCTGGTACGCCTCCATGATGCGGCGGTACTTCTCCGAATTGGTGACATCCGACCGAACCATCATCTCGTGCAGGCTCTCGAGCCGCAGCGTGCGCTCCTGTTTCAGGAAGGGCACGTCCAGCTTCATGAACGCCTCGAGTGCCGCGATCATCCGCAACATCAAGGGCGTCACGCTGCGCCCGACCAGCTCGACGCGGTCGAGCTGCTCACTCAGCGACGCCAGCTCCGCCTCCTGCGAGGAGATCAGATCCCGCATCTGTTGGTTGTAGACGCGGATCGAGTCGATCTGTCGCAGCGCATTGCTGTAGCGGGAGAACAGCGTCTCCGTATCGTCGCTGATTTCGTCGATCCGCTTCTGGGATTCGACTCCATCGGCGTTGCCGCGCCTCCGCACGTTTTGCGCCTCTTCGAGGGCTTCGGCGGGGGGCTCGTTCTGTACGACCCGAACGTCGTCTGCGTCGCCCTCGACGGCAACCGTCGAGCCGGGTAACAGCAGCAGCGAAATGACGAGGGCGCTCGCCGAACGCCGACAGAAGAGTTGCGCCTGGGTCATGGTGGCCTTTCGAATCAAGCTGTGAGAGTTGCGGACGGGGTAGACTAATCGTCGCCCTTGAAGCCAGTCAACCCAGCCAGTCAACCCGCATGACGCCCTCAGCCCTCGTGTCGCTCACGGGGCACGTCGTAGCGAGTGCTGTAAGCCTGATAATGCTCCGCGAGAGCGTCGTACGTCCAGCCAAAATCCGCTGGGTCATAGATATGGCGGCCGAAAATCTGCTGGGGGCGGTCGCGGAGCCAGGCCTCCATCCGCCGCTCGTGGAGCGCGCCCGGTGTCTCGCCAAAATGCCTGTAGATCCGCCGGACTGCTCCGATCGCGTCGGTGACCAGGTCCTGGTAGCGCAGATGAACACACCAGCCGTCCCCCCGCTCGGCGTCGAAAGCCATGCCCCGAGAGATCGCGTGAAGTGTCTTGCGGTTCCACTCCTGGCCCACGGCTTCGGGGTCCCGCAACCGGGTGAACGGCCGCTGAAGTGCGTTCACCAGACTCGCCAGCGACGTGACCACCGTTCCCGGATCCCGGTGGGTCCAGACGATTCGAGCGTCGGGATAGCTGGCGAGCAGCGTCTCCAGACACCACAGGTGGTTCGGCGACTTCAGCACCCAGCGTTCGGTGGGCTGGGCGGACTGCAGGGCCTGTAGTGCCAGGCGATGCTGTTGATAGGCCGGAGTCATGTCGCAGGTCTGCAGCCAACGTCCGAAGCTGGGAACGTAGGCCTGGCTCTCCACTCCCAGCGTGCGCACGTCGAGCATGAACAGCGCAACACATTCTTGCGCAAGCGTGGCACCCCAAGGATGCATGGCGCGCAGGGCCGGGTTGAGCTTCAGCAAACCGTCGAGCTCACGCGCGTTCTGGGCAATCCGGGGGTCGTCGGCTGCGCCGGCGAGGTCGGGCGGTGGAACCGGACGCGCCGCTTCCCAGTGCAACAGTGCCCGCGACTGGGGATCGAGGCTCAGCAAGATCGAGAGCAGGCTGGTTCCGGTGCGGGGCAGCCCGACGATCACCCAGGGGCTCTCGATTCGCTCCTGACTCACATCGGGGTGGGCTTGCATCCAGCCGTGCAGCGCGATCCGGTTGGCGAGTGAACCGACCAACATCCGTCGGACCGCGAACCTGCCGAAGGTGTTCAGCTGCGCGTCCCGCTGCACGGCCTCGAGGTAGCGCTCCAGCGGCTCGCGGTAGCTCTCTCCTCCGAGGTCGCTGGAACCCGCGCTCTTGCAGGCGGCCGAGATGACCGATTTCGGTGTCAACGACGGCGACTCGACGGAGAGCCGCGCAGCTGCAGCACCGGCCCAGTTGAGCGCCCGCAGCGGAAGCGAGGCCAGCTCGGCGTCGCGAAACGTGTACCCGACCATCAGCCGGAGACGAGGACGACCGTGCGTCCCCGTGTCGTGCGATTCTCGTGATCGACCAGCGCCGAGGCCGCCTCCTCGAGCTTCACGCGCCGGCCAACGACGGGGCGGATATCGCCCCGGGCGACCAGGGCCAACAGATCGTTGTGTACTCTTTCCGCCACGTCACGTCCGTACGGGTTGAAGCCGAAGCGGCGCATCGCTGGCGGAACCTCACTGACCCAGGCCAGCATCACACCTACGATCGAGAAGTTTCCCGCGCAAGCGGGGCGAAGCGCTCGGCCGCTCATGCCGTTCTCGGGATCGTCCGCAAAGCCGACGACCAGATAGCGGCCGCCGCGGGCCACACAGCGCCATGACGACTCCACGAATCCACCGCCGGCGAGGTCGCAAATCACATCGGCACCCACGTCGTCGGTGTGCTCGAGAACGGCTTCGACGAAATCCACCTCGCGGTGATCGACCACCAACTCGGCGCCCAGCTCGCGACACAGCTGGGTCTTCTCCGAGCCCCCCGCCGTAGCCAGAACCCGCGCACCGGCAACCCGGCCCAACTGGATGGCAGCGGTCCCCAGGCCGCTGGCCCCCGAGTGCACCAGCAGGCTCTCGCCCTCGCGCAGCCCGCCGCGCTCGAAGAGTGCGAGCCGCGTGGTGTGAAAGGGCAGCAGAAACGCCGTGGCCTCTGCGTCGTCGAGTTCGGGCGGCGCGTCGAAGACCGAGTCGAGCGGTGCCAGCGCGTACTCGGCCAATCCGCCGAGCGCCAGCTGGGTGATGGCGACGACACGCCGGCCGAGCCACGCCTCCGCGCCAGCGCCCGCGGCGTCGACCACGCCGCATACGTCCATGCCCAGCGTGTAGGGCGGCGGGGTGGGTACGGACACCAGGCGGCCGTAACAGCGGTCGATGTCGTTCCAGTTCAGGGACCCGGCCGCCACCTGGATCCGCACCTGACCGGGGCCCGGCTCGGGCACGGCGACCTCCACCACCTGAAGCGCCTCGAGCGGATTCCCGTGGCGGCACACCTGCAGCGCTCTCAACAAACCCTCCTTTCTCCCATGGGACGGGGCTTTCTCCATAGGACGGGGCATTGGCCCGCGGTCTAGAGATCTCTGATCGCGCCCTTCACCGGTCCCGCAGGCTCGGGCTCGATTCCGAAGCGCGCGGTGTAGCGCGCAAAGCGTTCCCGCTCCTCCGCAACGTCGAGGCCGTACGCCTCGGCGGTATAGCGATGGACACCGTGCTTGCCGGGCGGGTTCTCCAGGATGAAGGCGCGCATGGCGTCGGCGGCCTCACCCGTCAGCTCGATGTCGAAGTAGTCGTAGAGCTTCTCGACGCAGGCCAGGGGCGCAGTGAGAAACTCCTGAAAGTGAACGTCGAAGCAGCGACCCGCGGCCGCGCCAGCTGCATCTCGCACATCGATGGCATGCTCGAGAGCCGCCGCCAGCCGCGGCGTCCAGTCCGCAGCAACCTCGGCGGCATCGACGGCGTTGCTCGCCATGCCGCGCACGAGCGTCGCAAGGCTCGCGAACGAGGTGGCCACCTTCACGGGGTCGCGATGAGTCTGCACGATACACGCGTCCGGGTAGGTCTCGAGCAGGTGCTCGAGGCCCCACATGTGCATGCCCGACTTCAACACCCAGCGCTGACCCGGGCAGCGCCACGACAAGTGCTGGAGCTGTTGGCGATGGTAGTCGTAGACGGGCAGCCAGGTCTCCGCGCCCTGGGCGTCGAACCAGTCCTGATAAGAAGTCACCCGGTACTCGTTGTGGAAGATGGGCGTGAAAAACGAGTGCTGGGTGAGCACCACACACTCCTGGGCCAGGCGCGCTCCCATGGGGTGCATCGCCTTGAAGCCGGGGATGAGCCGGTCGACGGCGGGGAACTGGGCGTCGCAGCGCTCGATGCGCGGATCCGTCTGGTAGCTCTTTCGGTCTGGCGGCGGAGACGGGTACATACACTCCCAGGTGAGTGGCGCGCGGGTGCCAGGATCTCGGGCCAAGAGATCGTGGAGGATCGTCGACCCGGTACGCGGCAGACCGACCACGAAGATCGGACGCTGGATCGGAACCTCCGCAATCTGGGGATGGCGCTTGCGATCGCGCACCATCTCGAGCCGATTGACGAGGGTGCGAACAATCTCTCGCCGGGCCAGCACCCGGCCCAGCAGCGACAGCTGCGCGTCTTCCTCGAGCGAGCCGAGCAGCCGGCGCAAGGGGGAGAGCAGGGGGCCCTCGCCGAAGTCCGACAGCCCAGTTTGGGCAACGGCGCGCGCCACGAGCGACTCTTCACTCAGACGGATCAAGAGGTGCGCGGCCCGAGGCGCCAGGCTGGCCGTGCGGTTGGCCATTCGGAGCGCGAGCGGAAGCTGGGGAGGCTTTGCGATTTCGGTTTCGGAAACGGGAGACATGGGAGTGTTCTCGGTTCGCGCGCTCAGGCCGGCCGCAACTGATTGAGCTCCAGCATATTTTCGGAGAGGATCCTGCGCCGGGCAGGTGCGTCGAAACCCTCGAGCTCATTCAGGTAGTCGAGCGGCTCGGGAAGCCCCTCGATGTGGGGCCAATCCGAGCCAAAGATCACGCGATCCGCCCCCATGTACTCGACCACCTCAGTCACGTCGTCTTCCCAGAAGGGGTTGATCCAGACGTGTCGGCGGAAGGTCTCGATCGGATCGTTCTCGAAGTAATCCGTCGCCTTCTTGCCGATCGAATCGAGCTTTCGGAACAGATCCGGTAGAAACTGCGAGCCGTTTTCGATCGAGGCGATGCGCACACCGGGAAAACGCTCGAAGACCCGGTCGAAGATCAGCTGGGCGAGAAAGTCCAGTGCCGCGCGCTCGATGCTCCACGCCTTGACGGAGGGCCGCATCATCACCCCCTGGTTGCCGAAGCTCGCGCCGAACTGGTCGCTCGCATAGCCGTTGCAGCTGTAGCCGCTGTCACCTGCGTGAACGACGACTGCGATTCCCGCCTCGTGGACCCGCGCCCAGAAGGGATCGAAGTGCGGATCGCCGGGCGAAAGCGGCCCTTCGGCCGTCCAGACGGCCGAAGGCCTGATCACCACGACGCTCGCCTGGCGCTCGAGCGCCCACTCGAGTTCGTGGACCGCCCAGCCCACGTCGGCGAGCGAGATGTAGGGCGCCGCCGCGATCCTCCCGCGATGATTCAGGCCCCAGTCTTCTTCCAGCCATTGGTTGAAAGCTCGAAAGGTCCAGTTCACCGCCTCGACGTCGTGCTTGAGCAGCTCCTCGTAGAGAACGCCCAGCGTTGGAAACAGCCAGACAGCCTGGAGTCCCTGCTGGTCCATCTTCTCGAGCCGGGCCTCGGGCTCGCGGTAGTAGGACGGAATCGGCTCGCGATCCCGCAGCAGCTCCAGGGCCGTCTTGCCGTCCCGGGCCCCGCGCAAGTAGTCATGAAGCGCGCCGGGCTTGGCGATCGGCGTAAAGGTGGGGTTGGTGACGGCGCGGCTGACGCGGCCGCCCACCAGGTGATGGCGTCGCCCGTCGATCTCGCACCACTGCACGGTGCGACTCTGGACCCGCGGATCGAGGTGGCGGGTGAAGGCGTCGAGCGCCTCGTAGTAATGGTTGTCGGCGTCGAAGACCGGATAGTCGGGGGCGGCGGTCACGAGAAGCTCCTGTCTGGCCGGGGAGCGACAGGATCGCGCATCGGCGTCGCGCGGGCACCAGAAGCTTCGTCGGTAGGCGGGAGGAACGGTCGACAGCGCATCCTCGACGGCGACCCCGCGGGGCGCGGGTAGAGTATGCTCCCGTCCGCGAATTCCGGTTGGGACGCGAGCCGCGATTGACGCATGAGGTCAGCGATGGTGGTTCTGGTCGAAGACTACGAGCATCGCACCGGAGAACACTGCGCCTCGACGGCCCTTCGCAACATTCTCCACCACCGCGGGCTCGAGCTCTCGGAGGCGATGATCGTCGGACTCTCGGGCGGTGTCGGATTCTTCTACCTGCGCAGCGGTGCGACCAGCCCCTCCGCCATGTTCCACGGACGCACGGCCTCTCTGGAGGTCGACTTCTGTCGCAATCTCGCGATCCCCTTCGAAGACCGCGAGGTGGACGACGACGCGCGGGCCTGGGAAGCCGTGCGGGAGCGAATCGACGCAGGCCAGCCGGTCATGGTCTCGACCGATACGTTCTACCTCGGCTACCAGAACACGACGAGCCACTTCCCGGGTCATCGGGCGGTCGTGGTGGGCTACGACGCGGCTGCTCGAACCGCGCTGATCGCCGACCGCAAGTTCGACGAGTACCAGGTCTGCAGCCTGGACGAGCTGCGACGCGCGCGAAATTCCGACGACTATCCGGTGAGCTGTCGCAATCAGTTCGGTGACTTTCTGGGAGACATCTCGCCTGGAAGACCGCTCGCGGAGGCGATCCGCATCGCGATCCGCCGCAACGCCGATTGGATGCTCGCGCGCAGCGACAACCGGACGACGGGGATCGACGCCATGCGCGACCTCGCGGCGGACTTTCCGCGCTGGCAGACGCTCGAGGATTGGTCTTGGGCTGCGCGTTTCGGCTACCAGGTGGTCATCAAGCGCGGTGCCGGCGGGAGCTTCTTCCGCTCGCTCTACGCCGACTTTCTCGACGAGGCCGCGCAAACCGTGCCAGCGCTGAGCGCCGCGGGTCCTCAGATGGCGACGATTGCCGCCCGCTGGCGGGAGCTCGCAGCGGTCCTCAAGGAACAAAGTGAGCGCGAGAGCTGCGACCCGGAACTCTTCCGCGCAGCGGGAGGCCTGATGACGGCGCTCGCCGACGAGGAGGGAGCGTTCTTCGCTCGGCTGAAGACCCTCTCCAAGAGCGAAGCGGTCTGGGCCAAGCTCTGTTGAACCGCTGATGATCAGAACCGTTGCTCTGCTGCTGACGGTGCTCACCGGCTTCAGCGGGCTCGTCTATCAGATCGCCTGGCAGAAGTACCTCGCAATCCTGCTCGGCTCCCACGCCGAGGCCACTGCAGCGGTACTCGGGATCTTCCTCGGAGGACTCTCGCTCGGCTACGCGCTGTTCGGCCGCGTCTCCTCGGCGCTCATGCGGCGCGCAGAGGCTCAGGGGCGCGCGGCGCGCCTGTTGTTCACCTACGGCATCGTCGAAGCCGGTATCGGACTCTACGCGTTGTTGTTTCCAACCCTGTTTGGTGGAATCCAACGCCTCTCGCTCTGGCTCCCCCACGTCGGCGAGACTCTCGGCTTCGCCGCGGACGTGTCATTGACGGTCCTATTGATCGGACCGCCCACGGTTCTGATGGGAGGCACGATCCCACTACTGACCCAGGGCCTCTCACGCGGCCTGGCCGATGCCACGCGCTTCCATTCATTCGTCTACAGCTTCAACACCGCCGGCGCCTTCGCGGGCGCGCTCGCAGCGGGCTTCTGGCTGGTGCCGCTGCTGGGCCTGCGAGACTCGGTGGCCGCGATGGGGTGGGTGAACCTGTTCGCCGGGCTGGTCTTCATCGCCCTGGGGTGGAAGCGAAGTCAGCGCGACCCGACCTCGAGCAGCCCAGTGGATCCGAGCGCATCACCGGCTCGTTTCCCCGTCTACGCCGCGGCGGCGGCCCTCGCTGGCTTCGCGATGATGACCCTCCAGACCGCCTTGAACCGGATCGGAGCCCTCTCCCTCGGCGCTTCTCATTTCACGTTTGCAATGGTCGTGGCGTCCTTCGTGCTGAGCATCGCGTTGGGAAGCTTCGCTGTGTCGATCTTGCCGCGAATCCGGCGGAGCTACCTGATCGTGACCCAGTGGCTTCTCGTTCTGCTGCTGCTGGTCGCCTATCCGGCGCTCCAGTACGCGCCCTACTGGACCTACATCCTGCGCCGCGACTTCCCCCCCGAGGCCTTCTTTGGCTTTCATCTGCAGTTCTTTCTCTGGAGCCTCGGCCTGCTGGTCATCCCACTGGGCTTGTCTGGCGCAACGCTTCCCCTCCTCTTCCACCACCTGCGCCACGAGGTCGGCGATCTGGGAGCAGTCGCTGGCCGACTCTACGCGTGGAATACCCTCGGCTCCCTCGTCGGCGCGCTGCTCGGTGGCTACCTGCTGCTCTTCTGGTTCGATCTCCACCACACCTATCGTTTTGCGGTGGCGGCGCTGGGGCTGGGCGCCGCGCTGTTGACCACCCAGGTCTACACAGCCGGACGCTATTGGGGAGCTGTTTTGCTGGCTGCGACCCTGGTCGTGCTCTTGGTGTCACCGGCCTGGCAACCCGAGCGAATGACACAGGGCCTGTTTCGCCAGGCCTCGCGGCCACGACCCTGGGGCGATCTCTCGCCCGACGCATTCTTGTGGGAGGAGGGGAAGGGCAAGCGAATCGTTTTCTACGACGACGACCCGTCGCTGTCGGTGTCGGTAGTTGTCTATCTCGATGGTGTCCGACAGGGCGTTGCGATCTACAACAACGGCAAGCCGGACAGCTCGATCCCAGGAGATCGCCTGACCAGCGGCATGCTCGGGCTGGTGCCAGCGCTGTTCGCGACACGGCCGGAGCGAACCTTCGTCGTGGGCTACGGGAGCGGCTACACGGCAGGAGCACTGGCGGCCCTCGAGTCCGTGAAGGAGGTCGTGGTCTCGGAGATCTCTTCGGGGGTGATCGCCGCCGCGCCGAACTTCGAGCCCTACAACCTCCAGGCGTTCGAGAATCCCAAGACCCGGATCATTCGCAGCGATGCGTACCGCGCGCTGTTGCGAAGCCCGGACCGCTACGACGTCATCGTCTCGTCTCCCTCGAACCCCTGGGTGGCCGGGGTCGAGGTCCTCTACAGCCGCGAATTCCTGCAGGCGGCACGCAGTCGGTTGTCACCCGACGGAGTCTGGGC
>CAXMOC010000111.1:0-2163 GCA_964194865.1 uncultured Opitutales bacterium
CCCGCGTAGTAGTGGAGAAACGGCTGATCCGGTCCACGCTTGGGTTCGAGCGAGTGCGGGTCGGCCGCGAGTATGATGAACCGCAGAGCCAGCCCTTCTTCGTCGAGCAGGGACTGCAGGCGATAGAAGCTCAAGGCATAGGTCTCGCCCGGTAACGCGAAGTTGAAGCCGCCTGGAATCACATCGGCCGCGATTCCCCACTTCACATGGGAGTCGCCCAGCGCGACGACCCGAACCCGATCGCGTTTCGCATCGAATTGCCGCAGCGTGCGCTCCGCGACCCCGTTCGCCATCACGACGTTCTGGTACCAGGCGACGAGCGAGAAGTGCAGCGCCGCCACGACCAGAAAGATCAGCATCAGGTGAGACGCGCGCCGCGGCATCAGAACTGAAAGTAGATGAACTGCTGGGAATTCATGGGACCCAACAACAGAATGGCGAAGAAGAGCGCGACTCCCAAGGCCAGTCGCACGCCAAAGGCACGGGTGGTGATGAACGGGAGCCAACCGCGGTCGCCCTGCCACCACTCCAGCGCCATCAACACGACAGGGGTACACGCGATCGCGCACCACTCGACCGGCGAGAACCCGGCCAAGAGAGCTGCCAGGTCCCAGCCTGTGCCGAGCATGCCCCGCATGGTACCGAGCGCATCACCAAGACTCGCCGAGCGAAAGAAGATGAGCGAGAAGACCCAGAGATGGAATACGAAGAGCGCGCGGCACAGGGGCAGGTAACGCTCCGCCGCCTGCGGAAGTCGGCCCGCGAGCGCAGCGCGCGCCGGACGCGTCGCGGCCCCGCAGAACATGTACGCGGCATGCAGCCCGCCCCATATCACGAACGTCCAATTCCCGCCGTGCCATAGGCCGCTGGTCAGGAATACGACGGCGATGGCCGCCACCCAACGTGCCGTCGTGCCGCGGCTTCCTCCGAGCGGCACGTAGACGTAGTCACGAAACCAGCTGGAGAGCGATACGTGCCAGCGCCGCCAGAAGTCCTGGACCGATTGCGCAAAGTATGGTCGACGGAAGTTCTCCATCAAGTGAAAGCCCATCAGCAGCGCCGAGCCGATGGCGATGTCGGAATAGCCGGAAAAGTCGCAGTAGAGCTGAAACGCAAAAAGGTACGATGCGAAGATCTGGGCCAGGGCGCCGTGGGCATCGGGTGCGCCGTAGACCCTGTCGACGTAGAAGCCGACCTGATCGGCGACGACGATCTTTTTGAAGAAACCCCAAAGCATGAGCCAGAGCCCCGCCTTCACCCGCGTCCATTCGAAGGCATGCCTCTCGAGGAACTGCGGCAGGAGTCGCGTCGAGCGCTCGATCGGGCCTGCCACCAGCTGCGGGAAGAACGCGACGTAGACCGCGAAGCGACCCAGGTGGCGCTCCGGCTCGCGCTCCCCGCGATACATATCGATCGAGTAGCTGAGGGTCTGGAAGGTGTAGAACGAGATGCCGACGGGCAACAGCAGCTGCAGTGTCGGAAAATCCGCGTAGATCCCGAGTTGCTCAGAAACCAGCCGCGCTGATTCCGATGCAAAGTTCGCGTACTTGAAAACGAAGAGCAGCCCGAGGTTGACCGCGAGGCTGAGCCACAACCACTTGCGGCGCGCCCGACGTGTCTCGCAGCGGCCCATGGCGAGCCCCGCCCCGTAGTCGACCAAGGTCGAAACGATGATGAGGGCCAGGTACTCGAGCTTCCACGCCGCATAGAAGAGGTAGCTGGCACCGAGCAACAATGCCCAGCGCGCGCGCTGGGGGCAGAAGAAATAGAGGCAGACGACGGTGGGCAGGAAGACGAGGTAATCGAGCGAATTGAAGAGCACTCGGCCTACCTCGGGGGTGAGATGGTCGCCGCGGAGAAGAGCCGCGGCAGCATGGATACTACGCGCCCCCGGCCTTCGCCACGCCCCAGCGGGCGGAGCGCGGAGGTTCCCCGTGCTCGGCTAAGTCGCGTATCCTGGGCGCCCCTTCAGCCCAGGAGCCGGCATGCTGAGCAAGTTCGACGACTATCCGATTCACCAGACGCCCGAGCCCATCGCTCACCGAGTCTCGAGCGAGCGCAACCTCTATGACCGCTACTGGTACAACGGTTACGACCGGGACGGCGAGTTCTACATCGGCATCGCCATGGCGCTCTACCCGAACCTCGGAATCCTCGACTGCG
>CAXMOC010000112.1:0-1654 GCA_964194865.1 uncultured Opitutales bacterium
CGCTCATCGCGTCGACCTCGCCCGCCTGCGCGGCGGCGTCCAGACAACCCGACGCGAGCTCTCGGATCGTCGGCTCCAGATCGCGTATGGCCGCGGGTGCGAAGTGTTTGCGGACCTGCGCCCGCAGCTTCGTGTGCGGAGGGGGGTCCATCAGGTTGATCATCGGCGTGACCGGCTGGACTTTGGTGAGCAGATGAGAGGAGGTCGGCCCCTGAGCGGCCGAAAAGTGCTCGTTGTCCATCGACGCCGTCCAGATGTCCTCGAAACGGGACAGCGCCCAGGCGGCGTACTCGGCAATGTAATAGCAGGGGGCTTCCTCCCGAAGCTTCGCGTATACCGGCAACGGGTTGCGCATGACTTCTTGGGAGAAGGGGTTGTAATCGACCACCTTGCGACTCCTAGGGGTTGAATCGTTGAGCTTCGGGTCTTTGAGCTTCGGGTCTTTGAGCTTCGGGCCTTTGGGCTTCGAATCTTTGGGCTTCGTACGAGCCGGAGCTCTCGCCCCCGATGATCCGATCGGCCGGATCTTCGGCCGCCATGCACGGCTCCTGCTCCGCCGGGGATGATCTAGAACGAGACGTATAGTATCGTAATAGCCGGCACCCGCTATCGGGCGCCGCTGAAATCGCTCGAGGGAGGCCGCATGCAGCTTCGAAACCTAGTTCTCGTCGATGCTGCCCATTCGCCCTTCGCACGTGGGCTGGCCACACAACGCATCGGCGCGGGGATGGGCATTTCGACCGTGATCGAGCGCGCGGACTGAGCGGGAAAGCGAAACCACTTGAGCTCGAATGCTGCCAACACCGCCACCGCCGGTCGACCTCGGAGCGAAGAGGCCCATCAGTCGATCCTGGACGCCACCATCGAGATGCTCGCGGAGGTGGGATTCTCTGCCCTGACCGTCGAAGGCGTGGCAACGCGTGCTGGTGTCGGAAAGGCCACCATCTACCGGCGTTGGTCCTCGAAGCTGCCACTGATCGTGGAGGCATTCGGTCAGCTTCCCGGGCTCGAGGACGTCGATACCGGAAACCTCGTCGATGACCTCAAGAAGATGCTGCGCAACTACCTCCAGCTCTTCTACACAACGCCCCTGGCCGCGGTTCTTCCAAGCCTCGCCGGCGAACGCGCCCACAACCCCGAGCTCTCCGAGCTATTCGACCCGGTCAGCCGGGGCCGACGTCAGCCGTTGATCCGCGCCCTCGAGCGCGGTGTCGAGCGCGGCGAGCTAGCGCCGGATGTCGATCTGGAGCTGGCCGCCGACCTGATCGTGGGACCGATTGCCGTGACGCTCTTCTTCAAGGGCGGCCGTGTGAGCCCGAAGATGGTGGGCCCCGTGATCGAGCTCGCGCTGCGCGGCATCGGGCCCGCACGCTAACCAGAACCGCTCGAAGCTTCTAGCTGGGCTGCGTGACGTATCGAAGTGGCGCTGCGATCGCGGGTCGCAGGCCGCTAACGCTCCTCGGCTTCGATCGTCAGGGTGGTGCGCTGGCGTTCGGCGCGCTGCTGGCGAACCCGCTGGATCTCTTGCTCGAGGCTCTCCCGCATCCTCTCCAGTTGTCCTTGCTGGGCCAGCAGCGCAGCATTCCGATCGGAGCAGAGCCGCCTCGCGTGCGGTAGGAAGACGGCAGCGATCTCGTTGGAAGCTTCGATCGCC
>CAXMOC010000113.1:0-28039 GCA_964194865.1 uncultured Opitutales bacterium
TGAACTTGCCGTTGTATTCGCCGAACCCGTCGGCGAGCGGGCGAAACCCGGGGTAAGGGGCGTAGTCGCTCTGAGTCCACTCCCAGACATCGCCGTAAAGCTGAGCCAGCCCGTCCGATACTCCCGCAGCCTCCGACGAAGCCGCCACCGGGGTCGGCGCGGGATGCAGGCGGCCGCTCTCAGCGAAGTTACCCGCGATTGGATGGTCCGACGCGGCCCTCTCCCACTCTGCTTCGCCCGGCAGGCGAGCGCACATCCAGCGCGCGAAGGCGTCCGCCTCGTAGTAACTGACGTGACAAACCGGCTCGTCGAGGCGAAGTGGCTGCAGTCCGGCCAGCGTCAACGTCCGCCAGTGATCCTCTTCCCGGCGCCAGTAGAGCGGAGCCATCCAGCGCTCCTCGGTCAGTGCCGCCCATCCATCGGAGAGCCACAGATCGGGCCGCTCGTAGCCTCCGTCACTCATGAAGGCGAGGTATTCTTCATTGGTGGCGGGCCGCGTTGCGATCTCGAATGCATCCAGAAAGACGCGATGCTGCGGGCGCTCATTGTCGAAGCAGAATCCAACGCCATCGTGCCCGGTCCAACACAGCTCCTCGGCGAAGCCAAGCCATTGCAGCGGCTTGTCGGAAATCAGCGGCTCGGGGGGTGCGGCGTGATAGGCGGGATGTAGCGGGCTCTTGGACAAAAGGTGCTTGAGGTCCGTCAGGATCAGCTCTTGATGCTGTCGCTCGTGCTCGATCCCGAGCTCGATGGCGCTGGCCGTGGCACGCGAGAGGGATCGGGAATCGAGCAGCGTCTGGATTCCAGAGTCGACGTGGGTTCGATACGCGATCACCTCTTCCAGGGGCGGGCGGGTCAAGAGGCCGCGCTCGGGACGCGGATGCTGATCGCCCACCGCGTTGTAGTAGGAGTTGAACAGCACCCGAAAGTCTGGATGAAAGGCACTGAACTCCCCGCCGAACCGCTCCAGCACGAAGGTCTCGAAGAACCAGCTGGTGTGCGCGAGGTGCCACTTGGCGGGGCTGGCATCGGGCATCGACTGGGCGCTGCAGTCTTCCGGGCTGAGTCCGGCACACAGATCGAGGGTGGCTCTTCGAGCCTCGTGAAAGCGGGAAGCGATGCCCTCGCATTCGGCGCGAGCGGCCGGCGCCCCGTTGGTCGACGTGCCCGTCGTCTTCTCCACGAACCCCTCCGGGTCACCAAGGCTAGCAGAATTCGCGTGCCGGCTTTCCGCTTCCGCAAGCGCCGGCCTCAGCCTTCTTCGCGCACCAGCTCGATCGCGCGACCGAGTGTATCGAGACGATCGTGCGGAGTCTTCCCCATGGGAGCGAGGCGCAAGGTGTTGACGCCCGCCGCTCGATAGCGACGAATCCGTTCGCGCACATCGGACTCGCTTCCTAGCAAATTGGTCTGCACCACCATCTCGTGCGGTATGCAAGCCGCCGCTTCTTCGCGACGACCCTCGAGCCACAGCTGCTGGCTTCGAATCGCGATCGCCTCGAAGCCTCCGCGTCGAAAGGCCGCGTTGTAGAAATTGCGCCGCGGGGATCCCATCGCACCGAGCGTGAAAGCCAGCCGCGGCTTGAGGCCCACCACCAAGGCTTCGACATCACCGAAGCCCACGGCGCCTCCCACCTGGAGATCGAGATCGGAGAGCGAGCGCCCGGCGCGCGCTGCACCCGCCGCAAGATGCTCCGTGAAGGCGTCGGCGTGCTCCGGCGTAAAGGAGGTGCCTATCCAGCCATCCGCCAGCTCTCCCGTAAGCTCGAGCCCCTTGGGACCCAATGTCGCCAGGTAGATTGGAATATTCAGATTGGCTGGCTGCGAGAGTCGCAGGGCCTTGCCTTCGCCGCCGGGCAGCGGGAGCTGGAAGTGCTCGCCTTCGTGGTGGATTCGTTCGCCAGCGAAGGCCTGGCGGACGATCTGGATCGTCTCTCGCATCCGACTGAGCGGCCGCGCGAAGGGAGTCCCGTGCAACCCCTCGACGACTTGAGGACCGCTGGCTCCGAGGCCGAGCCGAAAGCGATCGCCGGTCATCGCCGCCATGCTGAGCGCCGTCATCGCCGTCATGACGGGTGCGCGTGCGCTGATCTGCATGATCCCGGTGCCGAGCAGCAACCGCGAGGTGCGGGCCGCCAAGAAGGCGAGCGTGCTGACGGCGTCCATCCCCCAGGCCTCAGCGGACCACGCCGAGTCGACACCCAGTCGCTCGGCTTCCACCGCGAACTCGACGACGTTCTCCCAGTCGCGCTGGCCGCCGGATGCCGCACCTCCCACGCCGATGGCAATCTTCAACTCAACTCCCGATTCGCGAGCTCGGCCCGATCCCCGAGCCGATCCGGATTGTGTTTCCCTCATTATGTTCTTCGCAGGATGTTCTGCGCAATACATTCTCAATACGTTCTCGAACCATCCGGCTGGGCGCGTCGAGCGCGAGCGCAGCCCAAGAAGCCTGACCGGGCGCGTCGCTCCCTCCTGGGTCACACTCTTGGGCCACAGCCAGAGCGCATCGCTTCGCGAGCACAGCATGCCGGTCGAGCCGCATCCCAAGGGCGAGAGCGCCCGATCTGCCACCGCCGCCATCGAACCCACGGCCGGCAAGGATCGCGCCTGTGGATCTTGTTCACTGTGCTGCACTGTGCTGCGGGTCGACGAGATCGCGAAGCTCGGTGGGACTCCATGCCAACACCTTCGCCCCGACAACGGCTGCGGAATCTATGACCAGAGGCCTGGCATCTGCCGCGCCTACCGCTGCCTCTGGCTGCGGGGCAAGCTCCGCGACGAGGATCGGCCCGATCGGCTCGGCGCCGTACTCGACCTCGTGGCGACGGGTCCCGATCTACGCTTGTCGATCCGCCAAGCGTCGCCCGATTCCTACGACCGCTCCCCCCGACTCCAAGAGATCGCGGAAGATTTTCGAACCTTCATGCCCGTTCGCATCACCGATGTGGACGACGTGCTGGACCCGGATCGTCCGTTTCGCGTGCTGCTTCCCGGAGGCGAGGAGCAGCGTGTCGCGGGCGAAGAGATTCGCGTGATCCGCGACGGCATCGAAGTCGAAACCCGACGCGCCCCCTGGCCCCAGCGAGTGGCGCGGCGAATCGCCCTGCGCTGGCGGGCCACCAAGCTTCGCCGTATCGGCTCCGGCTGAGACGATCCGGTGACGATCGACGACCCGATTCGCAGCCGAGCCAGCGCCGAGCAACGCAAGTGGCGCGAGCTGCCTCGCACGCGGCCGACGCACATCGAGACGCCCGGTCCGGGCCAGGAGTCGGTCTGGAGCTACCCACGGCCGCCGCGCGTGGAGCCCGTATCACGGATGATTCGGGTGGAGTTCGCAGGCGCGCTCCTAGCGGAATCCGCCGCGGGACTGCGGGTGATCGAGACCAGCAGTCCCCCGGTCTACTACGTTCCACCCGGCGATGTAGCCCTCGACCTCCTGCAAGGCAGCGAAGCTACGACGTTCTGCGAATGGAAGGGGACCGCCCGCTACTGGAACCTTCGGGTCGCGGACCGTTGCGCGACCGACGCCGCCTGGAGCTACGCGGACCCGGAGCCGGGCTTCGAATCCATCCGCGACCACCTCGCCTTTCACGCGGGACGCGTCGACAGCTGTACGCTGGGTGGCGAGCGAGTCATCCCGCAGTCGGGCCAATACTACGGCGGCTGGATCACCTCAGAAATCGTCGGGCCCTTCAAGGGCGAACCCGGTTCGGAGCGCTGGTAGCCACGCGGCGCTGCTGCGACCGAGCGCGAGCGAACCCCCGTCACACACGGTCATCAACTGCTCGCTCATCAATGCTCGCTCGTCACCCACTCGCCTGATCGAGCCGTTCGACCAGGGCCACTAGCAAGGATTCCACGTCGACGGGCTCGCCGAGTACACCCAACAGCGGGTCCCCTTCCTTCGCCAGCCGCTTCGGCGCCGTCTTCAACGTCCAGCGGGATGGATCGAGGCGAGCCGTCACCTGCGGCCAGCGCAGCGGCGCAGAGACCAGCCCACCGGCCACCGGACGCACCGAGAGCGGCCCGGCGATCAAGCGGCCGCGGCCGTTCTGACCGAAGTCCACGTAGACCTTGTCGGCACGCGCGGCAATCGGACGGACCACCGTGGCAATCTCGGGAAGCTCCGCGCAGACGGTTCGGGCCAGCACCTCCGCCAGCCGCCGGGTTTCATCGTGATCGAGCTGCGCGCCCAGCGGCAACAGGATGTGGAGGCCGCTCTGACCCGAGGTCTTGATGAAGTGGGCGGCGCCGAGATCGTCGAGCAGCGTGTGAATGTGGCGCGCAATCTTGACCACGTTGACGAAGGGAGCCTCCTTCGGGTCGAGATCGAGTACCAGCCAGTCGGGGCGGTCGAGTGAGCCACGCCGCGCGCCCCAGACGTGCAACGGAATTGCCCCGGAGTTGACGACGTAGAGCAGCGAGCGGCAGTCGTTGCAGATGAAGTAATCGGTTCCGTCGATCGTTTCGCGCTCGACCCAATCCGGCGTGAACTCCGGCGCGTTCTTCTGGTAGAAGAACTTGCCCTCGATCCCGTCCGGGTATCGGGTCAACACGACGGGTCGGTCGCGCAAGTATGGAGCGATCCAGCTCCAGACCGCCTCGTAGTAGCCCAGCAGATCCCCCTTGGTGTACCCCTCTGCGGGCCAGAACACCTTGTCGAGATTCGACAGCTGCAGCTTGGATGGCGCTGGCCCGAGCACCGTCGCCACCTCCGGAAGCTCCTCGCGATCAGCGGGCGCCGCGCAAGCAAGCGGGTCTCGGTCTTCGAGCAACTGCAGAAAGACCGGGTGTCTCAGAACTCCCGCTTGGGTCACCTCCGTGAAGCTCACCTCGCACACCAGCTTCGGAGTCACGTAGGTCGTCGCGCGCGCCGGTGACTTCGGAACACCCGCACACGCCGGCCGCTTTCTGACGGCACCGCGCATCTCGCGCAGCAACCGCACGGCGGTCGGCCCGTCGATGCCGGAGCCAACGTTGCCCGCGTAGCGGAGCTCGGCGCCGCGCGTCCAGGCCAGCAGCAACGAGCCCAGCTCGCCGCGGGCTCCCCTCCCCTCGGCAAACCCCACGATCGCGAGCTCGGCCCGGCGGGGTATTTTGATCTTGAGCCAGCTCTTCGAGCGACGGCCCGTCTCGTAACGGGCGTTCGCCCGCTTGGCGACGATGCCCTCGAGCTCGTGTTCGCAGGCCATCGCAAATAGCGCCTCTCCCTCCTCCGCGACGTGATCTGCCAAGCGAATCCGACCCTGACGCGGGGTAAAGAGTTCCAGCACCTCCTTGCGTTCCGTCAACGGCCGGGCGCGGAGGTCTCGACCACAGGCCGCCAGCAGATCGAAGGCGTAGAGCACCACGGGAACCTCGATCCGCAACCGGCCGACGACCTCGGGGTCGGACTGCCCGAAGCGGCGCTGCAGACGTTCGAAGGAGGCGCGGCCAGTTTCATCGAGGGCGGCGAGCTCACCGTCGAGGATGAACTCCTCGAGCGGCAGGTGCCTCGCGGCTTCGGCGATCTCCGGAAAGGAGTGCGTGGCGTCGCGGCCGCTGCGGGAGCGAAGCTTCACCTCTCCCGCACGGTCCTTCGAAACCAGGACCCGCATGCCGTCGTATTTGAGCTCGAACAGCCAGCCCTCGCGCGAGAACGGTTTCTCCGCCGATTCGGCGAGCATCGGCCGCAGCTTCTCGATGTCGGGGGCGGCCGGCCCGGGGGAACTCTGGGTCACCCGCTCCCACACGAGATCCCGCGGTGTGTCGCCCTGCGCGAGAGCTTCGATCGTCAGGCCCGAAAGAATCGACTCGCGCTCGAGGTCGATCAAATCCGTATCTCCCGACTCCGAGCTGCCCTTGTGCAACAGCAGCCAGTGTCGGCCCTCGCCGGCTCGGGTTCGGACCAGCGCGAAGCGGCCGCGCAGCTTGAAGCCGTTCAGCCACAAATCGAGCTTGCCGGCCTCGAGGCCTTCCGCGGGAGAGCGGTCGTCAGCTGTCATGAACCAGCCGCTGTCCCACACGATCATCGCTCCGGCACCGTAATTCCCCGCAGGGATGATGCCTTCGAAGGCCGCGTACTCGAGCGGATGATCTTCGGTCTGAACCGCCAGGCGCCGCTGGCTGGAATCCAACGTGGGGCCTTTCGGCACCGCCCAGCTCACCAGGACTCCATCGATCTCGAGGCGGAGATCCCAGTGCATGTTGCGAGCTGCGTGCTGCTGAACGACGAACTCACGAGGCGCCGAAGGCGGCAAGAGTCGCCGTGACCGGCCGTCTCCGAAGGGCTCCGGGGTCTGCTGCGGGTTGCGCTTTCCGTGGTAGCGTTCGAGACTTCTCATCCGCTGACCCCTCGGATGGTAGACTATCCCCCCACTTTGGAAGCCTAGGCTTCAAAAGGAGTGGTTGTATGGCAGCTCGGGCAATCGCCTCGGGGACCATCTCGTTCGGACTGGTGGCCATTCCGATCAAGGTCTACGCAGCCTCCAAGACCCAGAGCCTGCGCTTCAGCATGCTCCACCAGGGCGACAACGCGCGACTGAAGCAGCACTACCGCTGCACGAAGTGCGACGAGACCGTCGAGCGAAGCGACACGGTCAAGGGCTACGAGTATTCCCGAGGCCAGTACGTGGTGCTGACCGAGGATGAACTCAAGGCTCTCGAAAAAAAGACCGACCGCACCATCGAGATCGAGGAGTTCATTCCGATCGAGCAGGTCGATCCGATCTACTTCGAGAAGACCAACCTCCTAGGCCCGGACAAGGGCGGCCACAAATCCTACCGGCTGCTCTGCAAGGCGATGAGCGACTCCGGCAAGGTGGCGCTCGGACGCTTCGGCAACCGCGGCCGCCAGCAGCTGGTCTTGCTGCGGCCCACCGCGGATGGCCTGACGATGCACGGCCTCTACTACGCGGACGAGGTGCGCCGCTTTGACGATATCGATCTGGGGGATGCGGTCGAGTTCAAGCAGGGCGAGCTGGATCTAGCGCTGCAGCTGATTGGACAGCTCTCGAACGAGGCTTTCGAACCGGAGAAGTACGAGGACGAGTACCGCCAGGCGGTGCTGGCCGTGGTCGATCGCAAGGTGGCGGGTGAAGAAGTCGTGATCGTCGACGAGCCCGACCGCAGGGAACAGATCATCGACCTGGTGGCAGCGCTCAAGGAGTCCCTCGCCAAGCGCGGAGTCGGGCCAGGGAGCGCCAAGCGCGTTCGCAAGCCGGCCAAGGCGAAGAGCTCCAGCAAGGCCACGGTCAAGAAGGCCGCGTCCAAATAGCGAGCTCACAACAGTCGGGCAGCCTGGCTGCCGACCGGGTATGGGTTCGATCCCAGCAGCGATGCCGACCCATGCTCTCGCCGTGAAGCGCCGTGAGTGAATTCGAATCCCAAGAGTTCCGCTTCACTCCCACCCAACGCTCGGGACCGGTCTCGGGCCTGTTACTTCGGCCGCCGGGCGCGCGGGCCGTGCTGGTCTTGGCCCACGGCGCAGGGGCCGGAATGCGCCACGCATTCATGGAGCAGACGACCGATGCGCTGGCGGGCCGCGAGATCGCGACGCTCCGCTATCAATTTCCCTATGTCGAACAGGGGCGCCGCCGGCCCGATCCGCGTCCCCTGCTGGTGGCCACTGCGCGCGCAGCCATGGCCGAAGCCGCTCAGCGGGTTGGCGACCTCCCGCTGTTCGCCGGTGGCAAGTCGATGGGAGGCCGGATGACCTCTCTCGGTGTAGCCGAAGAGCCCTTCGCAAACCTCCGCGGGATCGTCTTCTTCGGCTTTCCGCTTCATCCGGCCGCCAAGCCCGGTGTCGAGCGCGCGGAGCACCTCGAGAAGATCGAGCTCCCGCTGCTGTTTCTTCAAGGCACCCGAGATCGCCTCGCCCCGCTCGAGAGTCTGAGGCCGATCTGCCGGCGCCTCGGATCATCCGCCACGCTTCGCGTGATCGATGGAGCCGACCACTCGTTTCACGTCCTCAAGCGCTCGGGGCGGACGCCTGAGGATGTCATCGTCGAGCTCGCCGATGAGGCCAGCCGCTGGACCGACTCGCTGCTTTGACCTCTGGCTCGACGCGCCCCGTGCGTTTCGGGGCGCGCTCGAGGCGGTTGCCGAGGGGGTAGCCCCGTTGTAAACCGCCAGGGTGCGACACGACGGACCGCTCGACGGTTTGGGGGCGAGCCTGCGTCGCTTGCGGCGCAACACTCGAAGCTGGCGACACTTCCTGAACCTACGCGACCCACTGCGCGTTCAGCGCAGCGCCCGGCTCGCTCCGGAAGATCGGGCCCCGAGACGGAAGCGCCGGCATGTGCTGGTCGATCTGATCCACGAGCACTGCCCGTCGGCGGGCGCCGTCGTGGTCGAGGTCGGTGCCTATCGAGGCGACACGTCCGCGCACGTCCACCAATATTGTCCGGGCGTCGACCGTATCTATGCGGTCGACATGCGAGAACCGGAGCCCGAGCGAAACTGCATCGCGAATCTCGAGCGGGTGACCTTCCTGCTGGGAGATTCCGCCGCACGCGCTGGAGACTTCGCCGACGCATCCATCGATCTGGTCTTTGTCGATGCAGATCACGCGGAAGCGAGCGTTCGCAAGGACCTTGAAGCCTGGGCGCCCAAGGTCAAACCCGGGGGCGTCATCTCCGGACACGATTATGCGTCCCGCCGACACCCCGGGGTGAAGCCAGCGGTCGATCGATTCTTCGCCGGCCACCCCCACCCACTGAAGCTCGAGGCCAATCGCGTCTGGTGGACGATCAAGTAGCCACGCCGCCGGGATGTCTGGGCGCCCTGGGACGCGATAGACTGCGCGCCGCCGGCCGCGCCGGGAAAGCGGCAGAAACCGAGCCGAGCGAACGCGGAAGGATGCGATGAAGCCCACGCGACGCCCCTTGCGGTTGCACTTCTCGTCGGGGCCCTGCGCGAAGCGGCCCGGCTGGGCACCGGAATGCCTCGCCGACGCCGCGGTCGGAAGGTCGCACCGTTCGAAGCTCGGCCGCGCGAAGCTCGCGGAGGTGATCGAAGCCTCGAAACGCATCCTGGGGGTACCCGGCGACTATCGGGTCGGAATCGTTCCCGCGTCGGATACCGGCGCCATGGAAGCCGCACTCTGGTCGCTGCTCGGAGCTCGCGGCGTGGATCTGTTGGCCTGGGAGAGCTTTGGATTCCACTGGGTCGACGACGTGAAGGAACAGCTGCAGCTCGACGCGCGCAGCCTGCTCGCCGACTACGGCGAGCTGCCCGACCTGACCCAGGTCGACTTCGAGCACGACGTGGTGTTCACCTGGAACGGAACCACCTCGGGCGTGCGGGTCCCGGACGGCCAGTGGATACCCGCGGACCGTCGGGGGTTGACGATCTGTGACGCCACCTCGGCCGTCTTCGCGATGGAGCTACCGTGGGAGAAGCTCGATGTCGTGACGTGGTCGTGGCAGAAGGTGCTCGGGGGCGAGGCTGGTCAGGGAATGCTCGCACTGTCGCCGCGGGCGGTGGAACGGCTCGAGAGCTTCACGCCGCCACGACCGCTGCCCAAAATTTTTCGGCTGACGCGGGGCGGCAAGCTCATCGAGGGCATCTTCGAGGGCGACACCATCAACACGCCGTCGATGTTGTGCGTCGAAGACGCCCTCGATTCGCTCGCCTGGGCCGAATCCATCGGCGGGCGGACGATCTTGAGAGAGCGCGCGGAAGCGAACCTCGCAACGGTGGCGGCGTGGGTGGAGAAGACGCCCTGGGTGGACTTCCTCGCGGACCGTCCGGAGACCCGCTCTTGCACCTCGATCTGCCTACGAATCAGCGACCCGTGGCTCGAATCACTCGACCCCAAGGCGCGCGCGGCGATTCCCTCGCGCGTCGCCGCACGGCTCGAACGGGAAGCCATCGCCTTCGACGTGGGCTCGTATCGAGAGGCGCCCCCGGGCCTGCGCGTCTGGGGCGGCGCCACGGTCGAGCGCGACGATGTGGAGGCGCTCCTTCCGTGGCTCGACTGGGCTTATGCGGAAGTAAAGGGCGAAGGCTGAGACCAAGCGTCCGAACGCCGCTCAGATTCGTTCGCCGGGCCCCTCGAGCGCATCGCGAATCGCCTCCTCCAACTCTCCCGCGCCGCGCTCGAGCGCCTCGCCCAGCTCGTGAATGCCCTCGCCGATGATCTCGCTCATCATCTGCATCCCAGCCGCCACGGTGGCGCGGTTTACCTCCTCCCGTGTGGCCTCGAGGTCGACCTTCCAGAGCTCGTCCTCCAGAACCAGATGCGTCTGGAATACGAGATTCATGGGTGCCTCGTCTTGTGCGGTCGACATCGAGGTGCGAACGATCGCGGCCCGCTCGTTCTTGAGCACCTCGCCCAACAAGATGCTCTTCAGGTCGCTGGGCAGCGCTGATGCTCTCAACAACGGCTGCGTATCGCGGCTCACGTAGCCCTTCGCCGTCTCGAGGTCTTCGGTGCGAACCGCCTCCCAGAAGCCCCGGGCCACTTCATCCGCCGGCGGGCGGGAGTCGCAGGCCACCGACGCGGCGAGCAGCAACCCCGACACGATCCACTCTTTGACTGAGGCTCCGCGCTTCGCGGCCAACTCTCGACGGGAACGCTCGGTCATCGTCATCGTGAAACGCTCCCCTGGTTGGGTCGGCGGCAATTCTAGCCCGGAACCCCCGATCGGGAGTCGCCGCGAGCTCGCCCGAATTGAATCACGGTCGACTGTTCCTCTCAGAAATCGACCTGAAAGCGCAGCTGGGCGATGTCAGCATCGCCGTCGACGCCTTCGATCACGGGTGGCCCGAGGGCCGTCCGGCCAGTGAGGCTGGCGTGCACGTAGTTCAGCAGTACGCGGGCGTTCGAGTAGGGATACCAATTGAGCCCCGCCGTCATGGCCCACATTTCGCCGCCATCGACGAAGGAATCGTTGAGATCGATGTACGAGAAGCGGGCCGCAATCTCCCAGGCACCCCATTCTCCGCGGGCGGGATTGAAGGGCGTGTTCGGGCGCACCCGACCGAAGCGCCCCGCTCCGAGCAGGTAGTTGCGATTCTCGCCGGTGAGGAAGAAGCTCGCCTGGGCGTAGCTGGCCCAAAGGTTCACGTCGGGACTGCGGTGGGTGTCGACGAACGCGTGCACGTAGCCAGCCTGGAAGGCGGCGGAACCCCAGCCGACCGCCAGCTCCGGGGCGATCAGATCGACGCCATCGGCGGGAATCGTCGATCCGGTATCCACGAAACGGGGCGCCAGGTGTGATTCGGGCCGCGTCGAAAATCGCATCAGATCGTCGTGGTCGCTAAAGCGGTGGGAATACGCCAGTCCCAGGTGCACGAGCCTGCGGCCGTCCTCCTCATACAATGGCACGCCGACCAATCTGCCCGACACGTTCCAGCCGTAGTCATCGTCGAAGCCGAAACCCGAGGTATTGGTCTCCTTGAAGGTGCCGACCTGCCACAGCAGGCGCCGATCGAGAGCCGTGTTGAAAGCCATCACGCCCGTGTTGCGACGCGGGCTGAAGGCCGAGTCCAGCGATCGCTCCATGAAGGTCAGGTACTTGCTGCTGGTGTGGTGTTCGATCGAGAACGGCTCCTTGAAGTGACCCACCGAGACGGTGCCGACTGGGCCGAGCCCGCGAAGTCCCATGTAGGCGTCTTTCAGATCGACCGTGCCGTCTCCGGTGTTTGCAAAGTCGAGCTGGAACTTGAAGAACGAGTGCTCCCACAAGTCGCCTTCGAAGAAGATCCGAGCGCGCCGAAATTCGACCCCCTGACCGTCTACGCCCAGCGCGCGATCCACGTCGTCCGCCGCGTCGATGTAGGCCCAGTCGTTCTGGATCCGACCGCCGAACTTGAGCTGGACGGCACCGTCGTCGCGGCTCAGTCGGAAGCCCTCTTTCCAGTAGAAGTGCCAATCCTCGGGTTGCCGAGCCGAGGCACTGGCAACCGCCGTCGCAGGCTCGCCCGTGTCAGGGGCTTCTGCGGCGGCACGGGTCGCCTGCTCGACCGCTGCGTCGACACGCCGCTGCTCTTCCCGGCGAGCGCGGGCCTTCAGGGACTGGTAGCGCGCGTCGTCGATCGTCCCCGCCTCGAGCAGGATGTCGAGCAGCTCCTCGGTGACGGTCTTCTCTGCCGCTTCTAGGTCGTCGGCTCGGGCCGCACCCTGGAGGCCAGACCCGAGCGCCACGACGGTCAGAGCCAAAGCGACGCCCATGAGAAAGCGCGGAGGCTTCATCGAGATCTCCCAATCGATTGGCGGAGATCGGAGGGCCGGCCGCCCAAGCCCGAACCCCGCGCGCCGGAATCCTAAGCGGAGCTGCTCGATGCGCAAGCGCGCCGACAGCCGCCCAGGGGGCGGGCGGGCGCGGGCCAGCGAGCGTCGGCTCAGGAGGCGCGTTCGATGGAGCTCGCCTGCGCTCGAGACAGCGTGCGCTCGGACGTAAAGCGCACGTCCATGCGGGCACAGGTGCGCACCAATGCGGACGGGAGGATCACCGGCCCGCCGGACGTGTACTCCATGTCCGGGATGCGTCTCAGCAGCTCTTCGAAGGCGACGCGCATCTCCATCCGGGCCAGGTTCGCTCCCAGACAGAAGTGACTGCCGACCCCGAACCCCAGGTGCTGCGCGTTGCGGTCAACCCGGAAGCTCTCCGGATCTTCGAAGGCGTCGGCGTCGTGATTGGCGGACGGGTAGACGAGCAACACGGTCTGGCCCTTCTGGAGACGCTTACCCCGCAACTCCGTGTCTTCCAGCACGGTGCGCCCAAACGATTGCACCGGCGAAATCAGCCGGACCATCTCCTCCACCGCCCCCGGGATCAAGGACGGGTCATCGATGAGCTTCTGCCGCTCCCCGGGGTTGTCGATCAGCAGCTCCATCCCTCCGGAGATGCCGTTTCGAGTAGTCTCGTTGCCGGCCACGAGCAGCACCACCAGCAGCTTGGTCAGCTCGTCGTTGGCGAGGTCGGGCATACCTTCGACGCGGGCGTCGGGCTCCGGTCCATCGAAATCGAGCAGGAAGCCCTCATCCTTCGCTCCCACCAGGATGCTCACCAGGTCGTCGCGGGGGCTCAAGCGCCGATCCTCGATGATCTGGCTCATGTAGGTGGTGTATTCCAGGTAGGCGGTCCCGGCTTTCTGCACGATCTCGGGATGATCGAGATTGCCATCGCCCGCAATCATCGCATCCGACCAGGCGTGGAATCGATCCCGGTCCTCCTTGCGGATTCCGATCATCTCCGCGATCACGAGCAGAGGTAGGGGGACCGCGATGGACTCGACGAAGTCGCAGCGGCCCTCAGGAGCGATCGCATCGATCGCGTCGGTGGCCAGAGCCCGAAATATCACCTCGATCTTCTTGACCATACGCGGAGTGAAGCCGCGATTGATCAGCTTGCGAACCTCACCGTGATGCGGCTCCCCTTCATCGATCAGGCCGAGCTTGACCGCCATCCCGGGGCGAACACCCTCGGCCGACGTGAAAACCCGCTGGTTCTTGGACACAGAGTTGACGTCTTCGAACTTCGTGACGACCCACAGCTGGTCCTTCTCCGACCAGTACACGGGATCGTTCTCGCGCAGCCAGCGCAGACGCTCGTGCATCTGATCGTCCCAGCTGTCCGCACTCAGGTAGGCAACATCAACATCCATGATTACTCCTTTGCATCGGCAGGAAGGGCCACTTCTCCCAGCAGCACTTCCACCAGTTCACTAAAAAATTCCGTCTGCCTCGCCAGCGCGGGGGCGGACATCAAGTCTTCGCCGCTCAGGGCCTGGTAGAGCGGCGCGATCGTGAAGTAGCCGACGATCACGTGGTACATGGCGAGCACCAGCAGGGGGATCTGCTCGGGCTCCCAACGGGCGGCGGCGGGATTGGCCTCCACCAGCTCACGCGCCCGCTCGAATACCGGGGCGATCCAGACGCCCAGCATTTCCGTCAGGTGATGCCCTCCCGCCAGCGTCTCCTGTTGGATCAAGCGCGCGAGCTCGGGGCGCTGCGCGAGCAGGTACATGGTTCGCTCGATCAGGCGGCGCGAAGCCTCTGGAGAGGAGCCGCCCTGCTCGACGACCTCGGAGAGGGCTTCCAGCACCGGCCGGATTCCGCGCTCGAGCACTGCTTCGTAGAGGGACTCCTTGCTGGGGAAATGGTTGTACAAGCTCGGTGTGCGAAGGCCGACCGATTCGGCTACGTCCCGCAGTGTCGTGCCGGCATAGCCGCGCTCGGCGAAGAGGGCTTCCGCGGCGTCGAGGACGCGCTGCGCGGTGCGCTCGCCCTTTCGGGCCCCGCTCCGGGGCTGTGAACCCGCGTCGACAGTCGGCTCCATGCCATCCTTTGTGTTCTACTGGGGCCAATTGCCCCCTCAACTATCTGTCTGTATTAGCAAAATAAACTAACGAGCGCTAGTTCATTCGTGATTGGGGCGCGATCCCTCCTCATTGCGGATGGTTGGCGCGCAGGCCACGGAAGGCGTCAGGGGGCGTCGCAGCCCAGCCATTCCCACCCCGCCGCCTCGCCAGGTCTTGGCCGAGCATCCAGGCGGAAGCCCGCTCGATTTCCACGCCGCTCGCACAGCCCGAATCGCGCAATGCAACTCCGCGGTACCGAAGCGAATCGGAAGTAGCTCGCGAAAGTGCGCAGCGGAATTCGCGAGTACGCAACTAGAACGGTTCGAGTTTCGAACCATTTAAACCGCCGAAGCTCACGTCACCTCACGTCCGCATCCCCGCCCCTCGACTACACTTCGAAAGCGAACCGACGCGAGGAAGCCTTCGATGCCCGATCCGAATCCCAACCCCGATGGTGACCGGGTGGTATTGGGCACGCCCGAAATCGCGGCTTGCCCGCAGCCCGTCTACGAGCGGATGCGCGCGCAATGCCCGGTCGCACGCGACGCGTTCGGGGGGTTTCCGATCCTGTCTCGACATGACGATGTGTTATGGGCGCTGCGCCACCCGGAGATCTTCTCCTCGGAGATGGAGATGCAGATGGCGCTGGGCACCGCGAGGCCCATGATTCCACAACAGATCGATCCGCCGCGGCAGACGGACTTCCGGCGAATTCTCGACCCGCAGTTCTCGCGGCGGCGCATGCAGGCCATCGAGCCCAACGTGCGGCAGCACGCGGGCGAGCTCATCGATGCCTTCATCGATGCGGGCTCCTGCGAGTTCAACAGCGCGTTCGCGATCCCGCTGCCGTGCACCGCGTTCCTCCACTTGATGGGCCTGCCCCCCGAGGAACTCGAGCTCTTTCTGGAGCTGAAGGACGGCATCATCCGGCCCCACTTGAAGTCGAGCGATCTCGAGGAGATGCAGACGATTCGCAAGCAGACCGGCGAGCGGATCTACGCCTACTTCGAGAATCTGATCGAACGCCGTCGCACCAAACCCTGCGACGACATGACGAGCTACCTGGTGGGGGCCGAGCTCGACGGCCGACCGCTCACCAACGAAGAGATCCTCGACGTTTGCTTCCTGCTGCTGCTGGCGGGTCTCGATACCGTGACCGCAACGCTCGGCTGCAGCGTGGCCTACTTGGCGGAGAACCCCGAACAGCGTCGACGGCTGATCGAAGATCCGAGCCTGATTCCGGCGGCGGTCGAAGAACTGCTGCGATGGGAGACGCCCGTGACCGGCGTTCCCCGAATCGTCAAGCGAGAAGTCACACTTCACGGTGTGAAGCTCGAGGCGGGTCAACTGGTCATGCTGCTCCTCGGCGCCTCGAACACCGACGATGCTGAGTTTCGCGAAGCGCGAAAGGTGGATTTCGACCGCGAGCGCAATCGACACCTCGCCTTCGGCGGCGGGCCGCACCGCTGCCTCGGATCACACCTCGCCCGGCTGGAGCTGCGCGTGGCGCTGGAGGAGCTGCACCGGCGAATTCCGGACTACCGGATCGAGCCCGGCAAGACACCGCGCTTCAGTCCGGGAATTCGCGAGGTCCAGTACCTGCCGCTGACCTGGGACACCGCGTGAAAGTCCGCGTCGACGCCGACGCCTGCGTCGGACACGGTCGCTGCTACGAGCTGGCCCCCGACGTCTTCGACGAAGACGTGCGCGGGCATTGCCGCATCCGAACAACCAGTGTGTCCGACGAACTCGAAAAGCAGGCGCTGCGCGGAGAGGCGAATTGCCCAGAGGGCGCCATCGTCGTCGAGCCGGATTGAATTCGCCGCAGCGCCGCGCAGGCAGACGACATGCGGGGCGGTGTGGGCATCCCGCCTGGATTGCTGCGGGGTCGGCCTGGGCCCGCTACCGAATTTGCGCGAGTCGCGTAGCCCGGTGAAAATTCTCTAGGCCAGCGCAGCAACGAGACTGTCGAAGCGAATGGGCCACGCGAACTCGCCGTCGCCCCGGCCCAGCTCCGCGGCGCCGGTGATCGCCGACCCATTCAGCGGCCCGTAGACGTGGGGGAAGTGGCTGGCGGTCTCCAGGTGGGACGGCCTGGCACCGGCCGGAACCGTCGGCTCCTCGTACACCACCTCGGCGTCGAGCCGGCTGACGTCGATCTCGAGCAGCCAGACCGGCTCTGAGACATCGCTGTAGTAGTCGCGCGCGATCGCGAGCACGGACTCGCGCTGGGCGCAGTGAACGAATCCATCCTCGCCGAACCCGCTCGGGGTGTAGACCCCAGCGGCGATGCCCGCCTCGAGCTCCGAACGGACGGCGATGTGATAGATCGGTCCACGCGCCTCCGGCTCCACGGCTTCCGCCTCCTAAACCAGCGTGCCGGTCACGGCTGAAGGCGCTCGACGCGCCAAGGACCCGGCTCGGTTGGGTTGGCAACCCCGCGTCTCCAGCACGCCCGATCGTGGATCCGCGCGGCTCGACTCACCCACAGCTCGACGGCGTCGGCGACCAGGGTAAAGCCGCCCCAGTGGGGTGGTCTCGGGATCGCTCCGGCCTGCTTTGCCTCGAGGCTGACACCGAACTCCCTGGCTCGATCCTGCACCCGCGTCACAAGCTCGCTCCGCGACGCAATGGGCTCGCTCTGGGCGCTCGCCCAGGCACCCACCTGGGCATCGACGGGACGCGTCGCAAAGTAGGCGTCGGAATCCGCATCGGAGGTGAGCTCCACGATGCCCTCGACGCGAACCGAGCGGCTGAAAGGCGCCCAGTAGAAGACCATCGCGGCCCGGGGATTGGCAGCGATGGCGCGCCCCTTGCGACTGTTGCGATTGGTGTAGGTGACGAAGGCGCCGCGCGCTGCGTCGATCGCGTTGCACAGCACCATTCGCGCGGAGGGCCGGCCGTCCGGGTCGATGGTGGCGAGCGTCACCGCATGGGGGTTCGCCTGGAGCTCGTCCGCAAAAGCTTCGTCGAGCCAGGTCACAACGATGGGAATCGGATCTTCTGGCAGCGGATCGCGCCCAAGCCAGGCGTCACGCAGCTCACCTTCCACGCCCGGCAGGCTAGCAGCCGTGGACCCGCCGGTCGCAGCCAGCTGAGCGCTGGGTCAGTCCCGAAGGCTGGCGGGGAGCGATCCGGGTTCTTCCTCGGTCCACTTCACCGTGACCTCGAAGATCTGCACCGACGCTGCGCCCTCCGAATCCGTCACCGCCACCTCGATGGGGTGGACGCCGGTCTGATCGGGAGCGGGCTTCCAGCTGACCTCGCCGAGCACGGGATCGACCACCATTCCGTCGGGGCCCGAGCGGAGCGCGTAACGCAGCGGGCCATTGCCGTCGGGGTCACGCGCCTCGAGTGCGTAGTGGAACTCCCCGTCCGACCACGTGACCTCGGGGACCGAAGTAATCTCGGGGTGCGAGTTCCCCACCGTGACCGTCACACTCTCGAGCTCGTCGCTCCTGGCGGTTCCGTCGCTCGCCGTGACCCAGACCTGGATTTCATCACCCTTTGCGAGCGCATCGGTCTCGAGCTTGGGCTCGCGGCTCGACAGCTCTTCCCCGTTGACCCGCCAGCGGTAGTCGTATTCGATGATGTCTCCATCGGGATCTTCGGCCTGGGCGCTCGCCACCAATAGCTCGCCGGGCAGCACCTCCTTCTCGGGACGCAGACCGACCCCGATGAGGGTGGGGCGCCGGTTGGGGACCTCAACGTGGGCCCGAGCCGTGTCGCTGGAGAGTTGCCCGTCGTGGGCCATCACCTCGACTTCGATCCGATTCCCCTTGCTCACGCCGCTCAGCTCGATCGACGACTCCGTGGTCGACACGCGACGGCCCGCTACCCGCCAGAGGAATCTCAGCTCGATCGGATCTCCGTCGCTGTCTTCGACCGACGCGATGGCGTGAACGCGATCCCCGTCGAGGGGTGCGGCCGGCTCGATCCGCAGACTCCGAACGGTCGGGCGCCGGTTCGCTGCCGTGTTGGCGACGACTTCCACCTTCATGGGCGTCGCGACGGCGGCGTCGCGTCCATCGCTTCCGCCACAGGCAATTCCGCCCGCTGCCAGAAGCACCATCCCAATTCGTCCAGACCTTCGCATCCGTTACCCCTCCAGCTCTTCGCCCGACGCTTGGCAGATCCGCGCTAGTTCGCTTCGAGCGTGCCCGCCGCGAACTCGATCCGCGAAAGCGTGCCGCCCGTCGCCTGACCCTTGACCTTGACGTCCCAGAAGCGCATCACGAACTTCGGCTCGTTGTTCTCCAGGATCTGAAGATTCATGCCGGGAATCGGCCCCCTCCCGAGATTGGCCGTGGCCGCCCCGCTGTCGGTATCGAGCGTGTAGGTCGGGAGCCCCTCTGGAAAGGTCGTCGAGTCGCCGACGGTCGATGCCGTGAAGGTCGGCTCTTCGGTCGTCCGCAAGGCGTGGAGCGCCGCCGAGACCCCGGCCTCGGCGGCATAGAACGAGGCCTTCTTGCGCTTCATGAAGCCTGCCACTCGCTGATCTCGAGTCACCGCTTCCAACGCCGCGAAGCCGACGATCCCCATCATCACCATCACCAACATCACGATCAGAAGTGCGGAGCCCTGTTGTCGTCTCAAATCGATCACAGCATGCCCTCGACTCGGTCGCCGACGTTGCGCAACCGTATGGTGCTGGTGTAGACGCGACGCCGGTAACCGTCCACGCCGGCCACCGCGTTGCGGTTCTCCGTGGCCTGGAAGTAGCCGTCGTCGAACTGCGCGTCTTCGCTGCGCGTCCGGACAACCAGGTTGAAGCGGACCTCGCGCAGGTCGGAGGCGTCATTGTCCGAGGCGTCGTAGTCCGGGCCGACTCCGTCCCCGAGAACTTCGTTGGCATCGATCAGGTTGTCCCCGTCGACGTCGAAGAAGAGCGCGACCTGCAGGTCCTCGATGCCATCCGCCAGGCGCAGTCCGTTGCGAAACAGCCGATTCCCGTTGATCCAGTAGTCGTGTGCGGGGATCGCCACCAGCTGGTAGCTCGCACCAGCCGTGTCGAGGGAGCCGGACACGATGTTGATCTGGATCTGGTCGGTGCCCAGGTTGACCGCCCCGACCGTGCCGCAAGCCGAGCCGCGGTCCAGATCGAGGAGGTCCACGATGATGACACCCCCGCCGAGCTGGAAATCGCTGTCGTTGGTGCCGTTGTTGTCCGTGTCGTAAGCCGCATCCGGTGTATCGGGTTCGAGAATCAGCGTGTCGAGCGTCAGGGTGTTGGTGCCGAGTCCAACGTCATCGACGGCGCCTTGGACCCGGGCTCCGTCGAAGGTTGTCGTCGCGCCGGCCATGTCGAGCGCACCGTGGTCGCTGAGATAAATCCGATCGGGGCCGCTGTCGTCGTCGATTGCGCATACCGCCGCGCCCTCGGGCACCATCATTCCCGCGTGACGGAGGTCGCGCTCCAACATGCTCGCGATCACCCGAATGTTCTGCTGGGCGCCCACGACGGCGTCGATCTTGATGTAGGCGCGATTGTTTACCGTAAAGGTCTGGAGCGTGAAGATCATCATCACGCTCATCAGGACGCTGGCGATGAGCAGCTCGATGATCGTGAACCCGGCTTCTCGCATGATCGATCTACAGACCCTCGCGGTTGTAACGGATGCTGGAGAGCGTGACGTTGCGGGACTCACCGCCCTTCTCGGTCCAGCTCACGCGCACGTCAACAGAGCGGGTAAAGGTCGCAACCATGTCTGTGACCCGGTGAGACAAGCTGTAAGCCTGCTCGACGTTGTTGTTGCTCTCACTCTGCACGGTGTTGGTCGAAGAGGTGGCAGTGGAGAAGCCAGTGGTCGTGGTCAACGAGGTCCAGCGAAGTCGCTGAAGCCGTTCCATCTCCGCCTCGGCGATCGCGACGGCCTGGGTCGCGTGTCGGCCGCGGTTGCCGCCTTGCATGGCGTGGAGTTGCATCGCGCCCAGTGAGAGCAGACCGAACGTCAGGATGCTGATGACGATCATCACTTCGAGAATCGTGAAGCCGCCGGGATCTCGAATTCGCCGGGATCGGGCCATCACTGCGTCCACGCTCCGCTCACCCACGCGTGAACTCGAACGCCACCCAAGGGCGAGAGGGTTATCGCGTAGTCGCGTTTGCCATTGGTGAGGTAGAGCGCGGCGCCACCGCTGCCGATATCGCCGACGGTCCCGCAAGTCGTCATGTTCTGAGAAAAGCCGACCGGCACGCCGTCGGGCCGGAACAGCACCCAGTTGGTCGGGTTATTGCTCGTGTCGGAGAACGTGGATCCGCTGGATTGGGGCGCCGTAAAGGTGGCACCGCCGGTATCGGCGGGCACCTTGACGGCCGAGAGGTCGCTCACGCCCCATCCGACATCAATTTCGGCGGCCAGGACTTCGATGCCCTCGCCCCCGTCGATGTGGCAGTTCGCAGTGGAGGGGGCTCCGTCGTCCAGGATCAGCAGCGGCACCGAGGTTCCCTCCACGTCGACGAGGACCGTACCGGCGGGGTCCTGTGTGCCCGGCGGGCCGAAGAAGACGATGTAGTTGTTGCCGGTGCGGATGGCCTGGCTGCGGGCGATCTGGAACACGTTGGCGGCGTCTCGGGCGAAGCCCTTGATCCGGCTCTGCTCCAGCATGTCCTGGACGGAGGGGGTCGCCGCTGCGGCCAGCACACCGATGATCCCCAGTACGACGACCACCTCGATCAAACCGATTCCGGCCCGACGACGACTCCTGAGATCCAAGCGGAAGCTCCCATCCATCTCGCGTCATCAGCGCGACGCGCAGCATGCGCTCACCTCGCCGATGACTCGAACGCCGAGAAGACGCCACGCCGCAGCCGCCGGACGCATGCCACCCCGACGGACCACGCGCGAGCGCTTCCCGATTGATTGATTCGGGCTGACGGCCCCGAATCTTGAGCGGACGCCGCCCCGAGGGGGCACGACTTGCACATCGCTGGTGGCGCGCCCTCATCCCCTCGATTCGGATCGAAAGGCCAGGGCTATAGCCGGGCCCGGAGCGCCTAGGCGTCCCGAGATTGGTTTGCCCGAGACGGGGCTTGCCGGGACCGGGCTTCCCGCGACGCTTCCCGAGCTAGGGCTTCCCGAGATCGGCCAACTCGCCCTCGTCGAGCCCCAGCCCGCGGACCGGTTTGAAGGCGAACTTCTCGTGATCCCGGCCGGGCAGGCAAACGAATGCCTCGCCAGTTGCGCCGCCGGTGATCGCCAGGACCACCGCGTCGGCGATCTGAGACGGCTGCATGATCGGGATGCCGTGCTCGCTCATCAGCCGTCCCGCGTCGGGTCCCAGGATGTTGGTGTCGACGATCCCGGGGCAGATGCAGTTGAACGTGATGTTGCGTGACGCGAGCGTCGGGGCCAGCGCTCGGGTCAAGCCGACAACCGCGTGCTTGGTCAGCGTGTAGATGGGATCGGGCGAGAAGCCGATCAGGCCCGCCACCGAGGCGGTCGCCACGATGGCGCCGCCCCCTGCCCGTTCCATCGCCGGCACCACAGCTCGGGCGCCGAACACGACTCCGTCGACGTTGACGGCCAGGATGCCTCGATAGGCGTCGTCCGGCAGGGTGGTGATGTCGAAGGATTGCATCACGCTCTCACCGGGCGTGACGTCCCGCCGGGCCGGGTAGGTCGGGATCCCGGCGTTCAGAAAGGCGACGTCGAGCCTGTCGAAGGCGGACAGCGTCCCGTCGACCGCAGCTTCCCAGGCAAGCGGATCCCCCACGTCGAGCTGTGCGAAGCGGCCGCCGAATTTGTCGGCCGCGGCTCTTCCACCGCCACTGTCGATGTCCGCGACGACGACCTGCGCCCCCTCCGCGCTCAGCCGTTCCACCGTCGCCAGACCAATGCCCGATGCGCCACCCGTGACCAGCGCCACCTTGCCGCCCAGCCCGCGCTCGCCCCGTTCACCCCCGCCCGGTCCGCCCCTGTCGCCCATGTGGTACTCCTCCGCGCCTTCTGAGACGGGGGAGTTTCGCCAAAGCCCGCATCGAATACCACGCCCGAAGCTGGCAACGCTGAGGGACGAGAGATTTCCTGCTCGGATGGGGTGAGATCGGTGATCTAGTAGGCTTCTTTCCAGTACAGGGTCGCGCCGTTGAGCGGGACGTCGTCCTGATCGATGATCTCGATGTCGGAGCCGCTCTTCTCGATCACCACCTTGTTCTTCTTGCCGCCCACCCCGATCGAGACCTTCGGGTCCGTCGGCAGGCCCGACCCCAGGCTGAGCGAGCGGTCCGGGTTGTTCGAGCCATCCTCGAAGTGGCCCTCGCCCGTCGCGACGTCGAAGACGTAGAGGGTGCCGCCGCCATTGAAGCTGCAGGGGATCAAACTCGTAGTCGGCTTGAAGCTGGCAGCGATCACCTCGCCGCCGAAGATCTCGACGTTGGTGACGAACTTCTCGCCGTCGGCGACCTCGAAGAAGAAGCCCTTGTTGGTGAACGTCGCCGCCGAGTCGCTGCCACTGAAATCGGTCAGGTCGCTCTCGGTGATCGTCGCCAACGCCGGCGAGGCCCTCTCGTAGGGATCCGAATCCACCATCACGTAGAAGCGGTTGTTCTCGTCGGTTTCGCTCGCGTCGGGGTCACCCGCAAACGGGAGACTGCGGCGCTCGCCGCTCCCGAAGGCGAGAAACAGCTTTCCGCTCTTGTAGGCGGCCGCCGGCGCGAACATGAAGTTCTTGTAGTAGGTGTTGGCCCCGATCGTGGCGGGGGCCGCCTGGAAGAAGAGCTTGAAGGGCCAGCTGGGCTGGGTGCGCAGACCGCTGCTGTCGTTGATGCGATCCTCGCCGGGCTTTGCGATCGACCACTTGTAGACCTGGCCGCCCATGCTGACGATGTAGATCGTGTCGGCGAAGCCGTCGAAGTTCAGGTCGAGCACGCTCGCCGAACCCACGGTGGAGAACAGCATCGACGCCTGGTTATCCACCAGCGAGCCGAACTTCTTCTCCGCAATCACACCGCCGGTCTTGAGATCGATGATGTAGACGCCGCGTCCGAGGGTCGAGCTGGCGTCGTAGCTGCTGACTACGCCGTTCACATTGTCGGGGTTCGGATCGCTCGTCGGGTCGTAGCCGGCCGTCACGATCGCCACCCAGCGCTCCACCAGCTTGCTGGAATCGAGCGGATCCTTCAGTCGGATCTTCGTGATGATCGGCCGCGCCCAGGTCTCGCCCATGAAGGCGCCGTCGCCGGCGGTATCAGTCTCGTCGGGAAACTCCCAGGCGTAGCCGGGATAGGGCAGCGCCCCCCCGCCGCCCGCTGGAGTAATGCCGTTGGGATTGGTGACGTCCAGCGCGTAGTAGTGATGCCCGCCCTCGCGCAGGCCACCCACCAGGTAGCTGCGCCACTCGCTGCCGTTGGCCGCCTTGGTGGCGGTGGAGGGCGTGGGGTGGATCCAGACGTCCGACGCGTTCGCGTCACCATCGACGTAGTGGTTGCGGGAGGTGGCAGCGTCGATCGGGAATTTCTTGATCTTCTGCCTCGCCTCCCAGGGCATGAAGCCGAAGAGCTCCACCCCGGTGCCTTCGTCGTAGTGCGGGAGGGCGGGCGGAGAGGGAACCACCCAGCTGCCGGCGTGGAATGCCTCGAGGAAGCCGGCGTTGGTGCCCGCGTAAAGCACGCGCTTGCGGGCGCTGTAGTGGGTCTTGTAGGCCTCGAAGGACGGGTCCGTGGTCCGGCGCAGCGGCCGTCGGACCACCACCGGGTTCGAGTGGAAGATGTCTCCAATTCGGCCCGGGCGAGCGGCGCAGGGCACCGGAGTCGCCACGTTCGTGCTCACGCCGGTGCCGAAGAAGCAGCCCCGCGTCGCCGCCACGATCTCATCGGCCAGCCCTTCCTCCGTCGTCGCAGTGCTGCCGTTGACCGCGTAGAGCGGACTGTTCGGCGCGTGGTCCGGCGCCGCCGTAAAAGGATCGACGAAGAGGTCCGCGGCCGAGATGTTCGCCTGGGTGAACGCGGGGGGAAGCGAGCCGCTCGTCACACCGGTGTCCGAGACGTAGAGGTTGCGCGAGGCGGGCGCCGGAACCTCCTCCGCCGTGTCCCAGAAGTAAACTGCACTCGGCACGAAGGGCCCGCTGTTGCACTCACCGGGGTCCGGATCGTCGAGCGCGCACAACCCGGTCGCCGGGGGGGCCGGCACGGCTTGCCTGACCGCGCCGTCGGCGTCGATCTTCCAGGCGCGGATGTGGCCCTCCCAGAAGGCGTCCTTGCTGCGGGGGAAGAAAAAGGCCTGGTAGAAGTCCGCGCCATCTGCCGTGCGCGCGGAAGGCACGGTGGCCGATGTGAAGGAGGCCGACTTCTCGATGATGTCGTTGAGCGCGGCGATCAGCGCGACGGCCAGCTCGTCACCGTCCGCGGCCGTGTAGGCCTTGCCGTTACCGAGCACGGCAACGCGCTCCATGAAGGCTTCCGTCGTGGCGCCCGTCGCGAAGCTGATCGTGTAGGTGTCGATCGTCTGGGAGCCGCCGAAGTCCGGACGGAAGTCCTTCTCGTACATGTACTTGGCGATGTCGTCGAGGTAATAGGTGGGCTCGTCCGCGGTCATCGGGTCTTCGATCTCGGCGTCTGCGTGGTAGTTGCCGATCAGCTTCGAAAAGTCGCTGAAACCCACCGCATTGCCGGGGGGGTCTTCGTCGAAGTCGTCGCGGGCTGGCAGACCGGTCGACACGATCACGAAGAAGGCCTTCTCGCATGAGTAGAGGATCGGGTCGTCAAACCAGCTGTTGGGGTTCATGTCCCAGTCGCCGGACTTGTCGTACTGGTAGCGCGGGAACTGGGTGACGCCGTCGATTCCAACGGGGATGTCGGCCAGATCCCGGCTCATCCAGTACGTGTAGAGCTGGAACAGGGTCTCGGAGAGCGTGGGCTCCAAAGCCACATTCGAATTCTTGATGGCGCTCTCGAGCTCGGCGGCGTGGTTGGGGTTCGCGCGCCCCAGGTCCGAGGTGATGAACCCGCCCGTGGGGTCCTCGAGCAGCGCGTCTGCGGCCACGCGAAACTCTCCCTGGCCGAAGCGGACGTTCTTGGGCTCGGCGAGGCAGAGCAGGTCCATCAGCACCTGCTTGGACGCTTCGAAACGCGTGCGGCGGTACTTGTGATTGAAGACCTTGGCGCCGCTCTTCTCGGTACAGCCCTCGACGTTGGCCGTCCCGGTATCGATCTCATTGAGGATCGCCGCGTCCGTCGAGTCGGTCTCGTCGAGACCGAGGTACCACATCAGGTACCGGCCGTCCCAGAGTGAGTATTTCTTTTCCGTGTAGAGGGTGCGACTGGCCCGCACCGGGCTGTCGCAGCTCGCGCTCGGGCTGCTCGGTCCGTTGATCCTGTGCACATCGCCGGGGAGGAGCGATTCGGAGACGGCAGTGGTTCGAGTGATTTTGGCAATGATGTCGAGGTCGTCCGTAGTGAACACGCCCGTGAGGTCGATCGTGTTGTCGTCAATCCGAGCGGCCACCACGTAACTGCCCGCGTTGTTCGTGAACTCGGGGCCCAGCTCCACCACGTCGCCAACCTGGATATTCGCTGCGGTGAGAACGCCCCCGCCGGACCCATCGACGAGTCGACCCGTGGCAGCGGTAAAGTCCCAATCCGTGCTCTCGAGGCCCAGGGTGTCCGACCAGCTTGCGCTGGTGCAGTACGTGGAGTCCGGCACCTTGTCGGGATCGAAGGCCGGGTGCCACTCGATGTGTTTCATCTGCGTGGAGTTGTCCATCACCAGGATCACGTTGGGGGCGATGGAGGCCTGGAGCAGGAAGAGGTCGTCTCCCCCGGCGTCGAGGGGCGGGGACGCCGGCGGGGTCTGGTTAGCGCTCGCCACGGCGGGGAGAAGCAGGCCAATTCCTGCGATCAGGAGCGTCAGTGAGCTTGCAATCGAACGCGAACTCAACTTCATGCTCACCTCGAACGCGACCTGCGCAGGGTCACTCTGCGGGACGGCCGCTCCTCAGCGAGGCGGAGGCCTGTGTTTGGTGTTGTGCATTGCTCGCATCGGTTCTCGCGATCTCCCACGCCTAGTAGGCCTCTTTCCAGTACAAGGTCGAGCCGTTGAGCGGGACGTCGTCCTGATCGATGATCTCGATGTCGGAGCCGCTCTTCTCGATCACCACCTTGTTCTTCTTGCCGCCCACCCCGATCGAAACCTTCGGGTCCGTCGGCAAGCCCGGCCCCAGGCTGAGCGAGCGGTCCGGGTTGTTCGAGCCGTCCTCGAAGTGGCCCTCGCCCGTCGCGACGTCGAAGACGTAGAGGGTGCCGTCGCCCTTGGCCACGCAGGGGTTGGGGTTCGTGGTTGGCGTAAAGCTGGCGGCGATCACCTCGCCGGCGAAGATCTCGACGTTCGTCACGAACTTCTCGCCGTCGGCGACCTCGAAGTAGAAGCCCTTGTTGCTGAACGTCGCCGCCGAGTCGCTGCCACTGAAGTCGGTCAGGTCGCTCTCGGTGATCGTCGTCAGCGCCGGTGAAGCATTCTCGTAGGGGTCCGAATCCACCATCACGTAGAAGCGGTTGTTCTCACCGGTTTCGCTCGCGTCCGCGTCGCCCTGGAATGGAAGATTGCGTCGCTCCCCGCTTGCGAAAGCGAGAAACAGCGTTCCGCTCTTGTAGGCGGCCGCCGGCGGGAAGAAGAAATTCTTGTGGTAGGTGTTGGTCCCGATCGTGGCGGGCGCGGCCTGGAAGAAGAGCTTGAAGGGCCAGTTGGGCTGGGTGCGCAGACCGCTGCTGTCGTTGATCCGATCCTCACCGGGTTTCGCGATCGACCACTTGTAGACCTGGCCGCCCATGCTGACGATGTAGATCGTGTCGGCGAAGCCGTCGAAGTTCAGGTCGAGCACACTCGCGGAACCCACGGTGGAAAACAGCATCGACGCCTGGTTGTCCACCGCCGACCCGAACTTCTTCTCCGCGAGCACGCCGCCGGTCTTGATATCGATGATGTAGACGCCGCGTCCGCGGGTCGAGGTGGCGTCGTAACTGCTGACGATGCCGGTCACGTTGTCGGGGTTCGGATCGCTCGTCGGGTCGTAGCCGGCCGTCACGACAGCCACCCAGCGCTCCACCAGCTTGCTGGAGTCGAGCGGGTCCTTCAGCCGGACCTTCGTGATGACCGGCCGAGCCCAGGTCTCGCCCATGAAGGCCAGGTCGCCGGCGGTATCCGCCTCGTTGGGAAACTCCCAGCCATAGCCGGGGTAAGGCAGCGCCCCCCCGCCGCCCGGCGGGGTGATGCCGTTGGGGTTGCTCACGTCCAGCGCGTAGTAGTGATGCCCACCTTCGCGCAGGCCACCCACCAGGTAGCTGCGCCACTCGCTGCCGTTGGCCGCCTTGGTGGCGGTGGAGGGCGTGGGATGAATCCAGACGTCCGCAGCATTCGCGTCACCATCGACGTAGTGGTTGCGGGAGGTGGCATCGTCGGTCGGCAGGTTGCGGATCCGCGCGCGCGCCTCCCAGGGCATGAAACCGAAGAGCTCCACTCCGGTGCCTTCGTCGTAGTGCGGGAGAGCGGGCGGAGAGGGAACCACCCAGCTGCCGGTGTGGAACGCCTCCAGGAAGCCGCCGTTGGTGCCCGCGTACAGCACGCGCTTGCGGGCACTGTAGTGAGCCTTGTAGGCCTCGTAGGAGGGGTCGACGGTCCTGCGCTGCGGCCGCCGGACCACCACCGGGTTCGCGTGGAAGACGTCGCCGATCGATGCGGGGCGATCGGCACAGGCCGACGGCGTCGCCACGTTGGTACTCACCCCCGTACCGAAGAAGCAGCCGCGGGTGGCC